>NZ_JAMYLV010000035.1:0-65218 GCF_040318195.1 Mesorhizobium sp. M1273
AGACCCTTGCTCTCCCACGGGCTCGATCACCCAAAGATGCTCCGGTCTCCCGTCCGCCACCGCACCTGCCTTCATAGCAGAGTCGGCAAGAAACAAGTTACAAAGAGGCTGGCACCGGCGTTCGCGATCTCTTCTCCCCTCGGGGAGAAGGTGGCCCGAAGGGCCGGATGAGGGGGCGTTTCACATAGTCACTTGGAGAAAAACATGGAAACCATCGGCTTCATCGGCCTCGGCATCATGGGCGCGCCGATGGCGGGGCATCTGCTAGACGCCGGTTATCAGGTCGTCGCCAGCGACCACCGCTCGAAACCGCCGGCCGACCTCGTCGCCAAGGGCCTGAAGGTCGTCACCGGCCATGATGCCGTCGCGCGTGCCGCCGACATCGTCATCACCATGGTTCCGGATACGCCGCAGATCGCCGACGTGCTGTTCGCTGAGAATGGCGTCGCGTCCGGCCTCACTAAAGGCAAGCTGGTCATCGACATGAGCTCGATCTCGCCGATCGAGACCAGGGCCTTCGCAAAAAAGATCAACGATCTCGGCTGCGACTATCTCGATGCGCCGGTGTCGGGCGGCGAGGTCGGCGCCAAGGCGGCGTCGCTGACCATCATGGTCGGCGGCGAGGAAACAGCCTTCGAACGCGCCAGGCCCATCTTCGAGAAGCTTGGCAAGAACATCACTTTGGTCGGACCCAACGGCGTCGGCCAGATCACCAAGGTCGCCAATCAGATCGTCGTCGCGCTGACCATCGAGGCCGTCGCCGAAGCGCTGGTTTTTGCATCGAAAGCCGGCGCCGACCCGGCCAAGGTCAGGCAGGCGCTGCTGGGCGGGCTCGCAAACTCGCGCATCCTGGAAGTGCATGGCGAGCGCATGATCAAGCGCAGCTTCGCGCCCGGCTTCCGCATCGAACTCCACCAGAAGGACCTGAATCTCGCCCTTGAAGGCGCGAAAGCGCTCGGCGTCGCCCTGCCCAACACTTCAACGACGCAGCAATTGTTCAACTCCTGCGCGGCCAACGGCGGCGCTAAGGAAGATCATTCGGCGCTGGTTCGGGCGCTGGAGCGGATGGCGGGATGTGAAGTGGGTGAATAGTGAATAGTGAATGGTGAATAGGTAGTCAGTTGCAGATAGGTGAGTAGTTGGTAGTGAATTGGTCACGACTTACGGACAGTCTCACCATTCACCATTCACCATTCACCCTTTCAAAAATTTCCCCGCCGCATAAAGCGCCACCGCGGCGGCATTCGACACGTTGAGCGAGCGGATGGCACCGGGCATGTCGAGCCGGGCCAGCGTCGTCACCGTCTCGCGCGTCTTCTGGCGCAGGCCTTTGCCCTCGGCGCCAAGTATCAACGCGATCTTTTCTCCGGCAAAGCTCGTTTCGAGCTCCGCCGGCCCGTCTGAATCCAGGCCGATCGTCTGGAATCCGGCCTCGTGCAGCTGCTCCAGCGCATCGGCGAGGTTCTTCACCTCGATCTGATCGATGTGTTCGAGCGCGCCGGAGGCCGACTTCGCCAGCACGCCGGATTCCTGCGGGCTGTGGCGCGCCGTGGTGATCAGTGCGCCGGCGCCGAAGGCGACCGCCGAGCGCAGGATCGCGCCGACATTGTGCGGATCGGTGATCTGGTCGAGCACCAGCACCAGCCTGGCGTCGCCAAGCGCATCGAGCCGCTTCGGTTTCAGCGGCTCGGCCTCGATCAGCACGCCCTGGTGAACGGCATCCGAGCCGGTGACCTTGTCGATGTCCCTGGGTTCGACCAGTTCCGCCTTGAAGGGCAAAGCGCCAAGGTCGGCGATTGCCAGCCGCTCGGCAGCGTTGCGCGTCACCAGCATCTTCTTGATTTTGCGGCGCGGATTGTCGAGTGCGGCCCGCACCGTGTGCAGCCCGTAGAGCCGCACCAGCCCATCCGCCGGGTTCTCGCCGGGCGGCACCGGCTGGCGTGGCCTGAATGCAGGCGCGCCACCGCTCTTCTCGTCGCGATGCGCGCGGCGCAGCTTGGCGTAGTGGGTGTCTTTAGGGGTCTTGGATTTGTTATCGTTGCTCATGGCCGGCTTCTATAGCCGTGTCGTCCGGCCATGGATACAGCCGCAGAAGCTGCTTGTCGGGCGAGGTGCGAAATTCAGCGCTTTTTGCCGGACTGTTGCGGTTGACAGTTTTGGGCGCTGCCGCCATAAGGCGCTTCGCGGAAGGGCTGCTCAGGCAGCCGCGACGCGTCGATGCCTCGTTGCATGGCTCCGGCGGCAGACTGGAGAGGTGCCCGAGTGGTTAAAGGGGACGGACTGTAAATCCGTTGGCTATGCCTACGTTGGTTCAAATCCAACCCTCTCCACCACTGCCGGCCCGGAAGCCCTGAAACGCAGAGCGAGCGTCGGAGCGGATCCGATGCTTGACTGAAAGGCGCGGGTATAGCTCAGTGGTAGAGCAGCAGCCTTCCAAGCTGAATATGCGGGTTCGATTCCCGCTACCCGCTCCAGATTTCCCCCAAGCCGCGGCGCACCTCGCGCACGATGCCGAAGCAGGCACCCCCAAGCGAAGCGCTTTGCCGATAGTTCAAAGTATTCGTTGCGCGTCCGGACGGACGCGCATCTTAATCTGTGTTATCGTTGTCCCGAACCGCAGGCGGCGTTGGGCGACAGGCGTCAGCTCGCGAATTTGCTGAATATGGACGCGAGCTGGTTCTGCTGCGGCACTTGCCCGTTCGGCGTCAACTGGTCGACAAGCCCTGGCAAGGCTGCGGATAGCTGCTTGAGCAGGTCCTGCTGGTTCAGGCCCGTCCTTTGCGCGATCTCCTGGATGATTTGTGGCCCGAGAGCACTGCCCAGATCGCTGGGGTTGATCGGCTGGTTCTGACCGGTACCGACCCACGAATTGGCAACGTTGCCGTGGCCGGCGTCCTTCAGTTTGTCGAGCAGGCCGCCCAGACCGCCGAGCAGGCCGCCATCGGCGGATGTGGTTGTATCGGGCGGGATGGGGGCAGGGCTTTGCGCTGCCTCCGTCTGGGCGGAACTTCCACCGCTCAGCATTTTTCCCACCAAAAGTGCGCCGAGCGCGATCATCAGCGGCTTGGCGACGTTGCCGCCGGGAACGGCATTGTCAAACAGTCCCATTGTGGATCTCCATGTCAAATTGCCCGTCCGTCTCCAACAATGACGCATCCATGGCGAATTTCAAGCCGGTTTGAGCTTTCCGTAATCATGATTTTCAAGTTGGCTTGAGCTTTGCTTAATAATGTGGAAGTAATCGGGCGCGGGGAACGGAGAGGAAAAATGTCAATATTAAGCTGGATTATTCTCGGCGTCATCGCCGGCTTCATAGGCAGCAAGATCGTCAATAAAAGCGGGCAAGGCCTGGTGCTCGACATCGTGCTCGGGATTGTCGGCGCCATCGTCGGCGGGCTCATCTTCAGCGCTTTTGGCGCGTCGGGCGTTACCGGGCTCAACATCTATAGCCTGATCGTAGCCGTGGTCGGTGCGGTGGTTGTCCTGTGGGCCTATCATCAGTTCAGCGGCAAGAGGGCTCTGTAGAAGCCGTCCGGCAGTTGCGTCGGCATTCACCCGAATGCCGACCGCCTATCTGATCCTTTTGAGGACTTCGCGGATCAGCGTGTTGAGGCCGGCTTCCAGCCCTCTCACCATGATCGGCCATAATTCCTCGAGCAATCGCTGCCATACGGCATCGCGCCCAATCCTCACCGGCAGATTTGGCATCGCGCCCATTGCCGCCGTCACGTCGCGGCGCAGCCGCTCGCCACAGGCGCTTGCGCCGCTGATCGTCGGATCGAAGGGCAGCCGGGTGAAATCCCATTTTCCGCGCTGCTCGATGCCGAGATTGCTCTCGACTTCGGCATGCGACAGCACCGTTTTGGGCGTGACCTTGATGCGGTAGTATTTGCAGAGTTCGGCGACGACGGCGGCCATCGCGTCCCACTGCGCCCTGGTCATCGGATAGCGGCCGGCATCGAACGGCCTTTGCTCCGCGCCGGCCATGCAGCAGAGCGAAACCCCGATCGAGCCGCCGTTGCAGTTGAGCGTGTGCGCGGCATATCCCGGTTTTACCCGGCCTGAATTGAGCGCGATCGAAGGCCGGCCCCTGACCAGGCGGCCATTCCCCTCGACCAGTATGTGATACGCATCCCTGTCGGTATCGCCGGCCGAATGCGAGCCGGCCGTCCAGTGGCAAATGACGCGCTTCATCGCAACATTGGGCAACCAGTCGGGCGGCAATGCCACAGAAATCCCCGCGACATAAGTTCAGTGACGGAGCACAGTATAGTTTCCTTGGCGGCGGGCGCGAAAACGAAACGATAATTTGGTTGAGCGTTTTCTAACGGTCAGCTATTCGCCGGCATCTCCGGCGACCGCGTGTTCTCTGTATTGCGGCAGATCGTCGGTGATCGTGAACCACTTCGCCTTGGAGCCGACGAAGATGTGCTGCGTCGGGCGGATGGTCGGCTCGTCGACCAGGGTTCCCATGGCGACATGCACGAAGGCGCCATCGCGGACCACCGAATAGAGCAACGAGCCGCAGGTCTTGCAGTGCGCGTCATGGCCGGTTTCGTCGCCGAAGATCGTGAGATTGTCCTCGCCCCTGGTCAGGCTCAGCCTGTCGCGTTCGATGCCGGCGAATGGCTTGAAGGCCGAGCCGGTGGTGCGCCGGCAGTTCGAGCAGTGGCAGTTCGCGGCATAGACGAACGCGTCCGCCACCGCGTACTGAACGGCGCCGCACAGGCACTTTCCGATAAGCCTGCGGTTGCGTGAATTCTGGTTGTCATCCGGGCTTGCCACGCGCTCCTCCCATTATGCAGGCTGATTTCAGTTTCAAGCGACGACGGTCAACCGGCGCTTGCGCTCGTCGAGCGAGACGATGGTCAACCCGCTGGCCACCACCAGCAGGATGCCGCCGATGGCCAGCGCATTCGGGAGCTGCCGGAAAACCACCAGGCCTGAAATCACCGCCCAGACGGTAAAGCAATAGTAGAACGGCGCTACCACGCTGGTCGGCCCGACGCGATAGGCCATGAAGATGAAGAAGTGGCCGAAGATCAGGAACAGTCCGGCGCCGCCCATCAGCAGCAGGTGACGGATTTCAGGCACCACCCACTGCTCGGAAACCAGATGCGCAACGCCGGCGCCCGCGAGCACGACAATCACCGCGGAAATAGCTACGACCATTCCCGGCACGTCGGCGGCGACCTTGCGTCCGGCCAGATCGCGCGCCGCGGACAGGGCGGCATTGCCTAGCGCCAGCAGGGCGTAGACGGAAATCCCCTGCATCGTCGGTTGTGCCACCATCACGGCGCCGATAAAGCCGAGCCCGATCAGCGCCAGGCGCAGCCCACCGATCCGTTCGCCAAACAGCATCGAGGAGCCGACCAGCATCAGCAAGGGCGTGATCTGCCCGAGCGCGGTCGAATCGGCGATCTGCATGTTGGCGAGCGCCACCACGTAGCAAAGGATCGCACCCAGTTCGAGCATGTTCCTGCGCAAAACCTTGGCGTCGAGGATCAGCGGGATCTGCTTGCCATAGCCCAGCATGAACAGCAGCGGAAAGCCCCACAATGTTGCCGCAGCGCCGCGCAGGAACAGCACCTCATAGGGCGGCAGTCCCGCGGTTGCGAGTTTCATCATCGTGTCGTTGACGATGTAGGACCCGGTCGAAACGACCATGAACAGCGGGCCTCGTATGGCAGTCGGGATGAAATGCATCGGCCTACGAAATCAGACCGGCGCCAGGGCGGCAATGGGCCAGATCCGGCTGTAAATCCGTCAAAGCCGTCAGCCGCAGCCGCAACCATTCCATTTGCCCTTGTTCGTTCCTATATCCGCGCCACATTCTCCGAAACCGGATCACGCGTTCGGGCGGGCGAGCGCGCTCGGCGACAAGGCACTTGTGTTTTTCGGCCTTAGTCGCTAATCGCCCCGCATTCGACTGAACTGAAGGTCCAGGCCATCCCCAGGCCGTCCAAGGAAAGAGACTATGGCAAAAGGTAAATTCGAGCGCACTAAGCCTCATGTGAACATCGGCACGATTGGTCACGTCGACCATGGCAAGACGTCGCTGACGGCGGCGATCACCAAGTATTTTGGCGAATACAAGCGCTACGACCAGATCGACGCGGCGCCCGAAGAGAAGGCGCGCGGCATCACCATTTCGACGGCGCACGTCGAATACGAGACCGCCAACCGCCACTATGCCCATGTCGACTGCCCCGGCCACGCCGACTATGTCAAGAACATGATCACCGGTGCTGCGCAGATGGACGGCGCGATCCTGGTGGTGTCGGCCGCCGACGGCCCGATGCCGCAGACGCGCGAGCACATCCTTTTGGCCCGCCAGGTCGGCGTGCCCTCGATCGTGGTGTTCTTGAACAAGGTCGACCAGGTCGACGACGCCGAGCTGCTCGAGCTGGTCGAGCTCGAGGTGCGCGAGCTTTTGACCAAGAACGAGTTCCCCGGCGACGACATTCCGATCGTCAAGGGTTCGGCGCTTGCCGCCCTTGAAGATAGCGACAAGAAGATCGGCGAGGACGCCATCCGCGAACTGATGGCTGCGGTCGATGCCTACATCCCGACGCCGGTTCGTCCGCTCGACAAGCCGTTCCTGATGCCGATCGAGGACGTGTTCTCGATCTCGGGCCGTGGCACGGTGGTGACCGGCCGCGTCGAGCGCGGCGTCGTCAAGGTCGGCGAGGAGCTGGAGATCGTCGGCATCCGTCCGACCACCAAGACGACCTGCACGGGCGTCGAGATGTTCCGCAAGCTGCTCGACCAGGGCCAGGCCGGCGACAACATCGGCGCGCTGCTGCGCGGTGTCGACCGTGAAGGCGTCGAGCGCGGTCAGGTCCTGGCCAAGCCCGGCACCGTCAAGCCGCACAAGAAGTTCGTTGCCGAAGCCTACATCCTGACCAAGGACGAGGGCGGCCGCCACACGCCGTTCTTCACCAACTACCGTCCGCAGTTCTATTTCCGCACGACGGACGTGACCGGCATCGTGTCGCTGCCGGAAGGCACCGAGATGGTGATGCCGGGCGACAACATCACCGTCGATGTCGAGCTGATCGTGCCGATCGCCATGGAAGAGAAGCTGCGCTTCGCCATCCGCGAAGGCGGCCGCACCGTCGGTGCCGGCATCGTCGTCACCATCAAAGAGTAGTCGCCGGCGCTGCCGGTTGAGATCGGATGCAAAGGGGCGGTCTTCGGGCCGCCCTTTTGATTCTGATATTCTGGCAATGGATTAACCGCATTGCTTCAAATCCTGTTGCAAGCGCCTCTGCCATAACTAGTATAGGTTGCATCGAGGGGGGCTGCCCGAATGGTTCCATGGCGCCGTTTGCATAGTCAGGCATGGTGGTCGCTAGGGCTGATCTGCCTGGTGTCGTTGCTTGCCATGGGCCACGCTGCCTTCGCAGCGGATGCAAAGAAATCCACGCCGGAAAAATCCGCGCCGGATTTCGGCCCGACGATGCGGTTCGTCGTCGTGCGCAGCAGCGCGCCGGGCTGCGAGCCGACCTGTCCGGAATGGATATCGGCGGAAGGCTCGATAGAAGCCGGCACGCCGGCCCTGTTCAAACGCGCGCTGAAAGCGCTTGGCGGCCGAAAGCTGCCGATCGTCGTCGATTCCCCCGGCGGCAATGTCGAAGCGGCGCTGACACTTGGTCGCCTGATCCGCAAGAACAAGCTCGATATCGCCGTCGGCAAAACCCGCTTCGTCGGCTGTCTGCCAGATGTGAAGAACTGCAAGGAAAACGACGGCAAGAGCGCCCGTTATTTTGGCAATGCTTATGCCGATGGCGCCATCTGCAATTCCGCCTGTCCGCTGATGTTTTCCGGCGGCATCCGGCGCGTGGTAGGCGAATGGGCCTTTCTCGGCGTCCATCAGATCACCACGACCTATATCCGGACGAAATTGCTGTACCGCACCACCTATCGCATGGTGAAGGGCAAGAAGAAGATTCTCAGCACCAAGGTCGTCAGCCGGAAGAACGCCGGCAGCTACAAGACCTATGAGATGAACAAGCCGCTGGAGCGGAAGCTGGCGGCCTATCTGAAGGAGATGGGCGTCGGCCTGGGTGTGCTCGAGACCATGAAAAGCACACCGGCCAGCGGTATCCAGCAATTGTCTCCCTACGACATGCTGCAAATGAATCTCGTCACCAGCCGGGATGCCGTCGACCTGCTGACCGCGCCAACCCTATGCACGTCCGATCCGTTGCCGGCGAGTTGCAGGGAGGTGCCGGCGCCGGCGAACATCACGAAGCCGGCCGGCGAAGTGGTGGCGAAAGCCGAGCCTGCACCCGCAGGGCTCGAAACCCCGCGGCCGAAGGAGGTCGCAGACATGCGCTTCGTTGTGGTTCGCGGCAGCAATCCGCTGTGCAATCCCAACTGCCCGGAATGGATCTCGGCCGAAGGCGCGATTGCGCCTCAGACCCCGCAGAAGCTGCGCCAGTTGCTCGCCATGCTTGGCAACCGACGGCTGCCGGTGGTGGTCAGCTCACAAGGAGGCGACCTGTTCAGTGCTCTGGCGGTGGGGCGACTTATCCACGAAAAGAAGCTCGACATCGCCGTCGCCCGCACCGATTTCGTTGGCTGCGACCCGGGAGAGTGGAGTTGCTTGGCTAAAGAGGGCGCCTATGCCGGCCTGACCGTCGATTCGGGAGCGGCATGCGATTCGGCCTGCGCGCTCATGCTTGCCGGCGGCGTCAGACGGTTTGTCGGTCCGCAAGCGCGGCTCGGCATGTACCTGATGGGACAGCAGCAGATAATTAAGACCTATCTCGAGGACATGGCGATTGGTCCCGGTCTGTTCGCCGCGCTCGAGCAGCGCTCGGTCGAGCGCCAGCTCGAACCAGACCTAATGCTGAAGGTTGGACTGACGACGGGGCCGCAATCGGTGGACGCGCTGACGGGCGCCACCATCTGCAAGTCGTCGCCGAAGCCCGACAACTGCCGCGTTCTGCCGTCCGCCAGCGCCGAGGCAGAGACGCCGGCGAAGCTTTAGCGCAACCTTGCACTGGCCATCGAGGCAGGTTGAGCGGCGCTCGATGTTTCCGCTATCGTCCAGCGCGGTTGAAGACCAGCATCGGAGGGATCGCGAATGAGCCAGGATGTCCCGACATTGTTTGAATGGGCAGGCGGCTCTGAAGCGCTGAACCGCCTGACCCAAACCTTCTACGACAGCGTCTCTCGGGATCCCATCGTCGGGCCGGTGTTCAAACATATGTCGCCGGACCATCCCGCTCACGTCGCGGCCTTCATCGGCGAAGTTTTCGGCGGACCGAAAACCTACAGCGAAGAGCATGGCGGCCATCGCGAGATGGTGATGCATCATCTCGGCAAGCATCTGACCGAGGAGCAGCGCCGGCGCTGGATCAATCTTCTCGCCGACGCCGCCGACGAGGTCGGCCTGCCTGACGATCCCGAATTCCGCTCGGCTTTCATGGCCTATGTCGAATGGGGATCGCGGCTGGCCAAGATGAACTCCAACAAGGGCCCGACCTGCGATCCCGAGACCGAACCAATGCCGGCCTGGGGTTGGGGGGTGCCGGGCGGCCCATACAAGGCGCCTTCGGGAGACTGACCGGGGCGCAAATCGGTCGAAAACCCTGCCGCCAGGACCCGATTTGCGGGAAATGGGTGGCGGTGAATGGTTCGGTCCGCCAGGCTGGAACGGTTTGAGGCCGCCGTGGCTGGCGGGGGCCGCGCTGAAAAACCGGAGGCCTGCGATGGGATCGGACAGCAAAGCAAATTCTGACAGCAACCGCGGAATCCGAAATCCGTTTGGCGTCATGGACGTCCCCACTCCCGACGACGAGGAGGTGTCGGCGTTCGCCGCCGGCTTGAAACTGGAGGGAACTCCAAGCGATGAAAATGCCGAGGCATGGGGCACCGACCGCGACCGCGACCGCAACGACACCATCGAAGGCAGCTGGTCCAGCCGATGGAACGGCGGTGCCGATCCCACGATCCCGGGCGATAGCAAGCATAAATGGAAGTCCGGCCGGGGCGAGGTGAAGACGGCGGGAGAGAGGGTTTACCTGCTGTTCGATTGGCATGATGGCGTGCGCAAGGGGCTCATCGATGCGCGGCGCGAGGGTGCGAAAGGGCTGGTTGGAAAATACATCAATCTGACCGACCCGAAAATCGTGCGTCCCTGGGTCGGCTTGATCGTCAGCAATCAACGGATCGACGGGAAATGGCCGGGAGGACGCCTGGACTTTCGAAGATGAAGGCCGGGTAGCGCACGTCGCTCTTTACAGAGCGCGCGGAAGCTTTTAGGAAGCGCCTGCTGCGCCGACATGCGCATACGGGCATAGCTCAGTTGGTAGAGCGGCGGTCTCCAAAACCGCAGGTCGTAGGTTCGAGCCCTGCTGCCCGTGCCATTCTTTGAATGGATACCTAAAACGACTCTTTTGCAGTGCGGCCTTTGAAAATCGGCTTGTGACTTGCCATATGGCATAAGTTGCGGCATAAGGGCCGCATAGCCGGGACGGGACGACTGGATGGTTCCGAGGCGGCGTTTGGCCATAAAGCGGACACTTGCCACTTGCGTGGATCAAGAATCGGTTTTATGTAGACGAGACAGACACGCGACGCGTGGAGCTGGGAAGCCGGCTTTACGCGTCTGATTTGCATGGGCGAAATGATTGCGCTGATTCGGCGCGAACGCACGCTCAAGCGGCACGTCCCGGCCAGCGGGATCATCCAGGAGGCCCGGCCAACGGGTCTTGCAGACAGAGCGGCATATGGCTTCGAAAACCACAAATCCCTTCACCTTTCTCCAGCAGGTTCGCGCGGAGACCGCCAAGGTCACTTGGCCGTCGCGGCGCGAAACGATGATCTCGACGGTGATGGTCCTTGTGTTCGCGGTCATCGCGATGATCTTTTTCTTTACCGCAGACGTGGCCATGGGCTTTGCGGTCGAAAAAATCCTCGGCCTCGGACAGTAAGTCCGGCGATTACGGAGAAGTCTTGAAATGACCGCGCGGTGGTACATCGTCCACGCCTACTCGAACTTTGAAAAGAAGGTCGCCGAGGACATTGAGAACAAGGCCAAGCAGAAGGGCCTGTCCGCCGACATCGAGCAGATCGTGGTGCCGACCGAGAAGGTCGTCGAGATCCGCCGCGGCCGCAAGGTCGATGCCGAGCGCAAGTTCTTTCCGGGCTATGTGCTGCTGAAAGCCAATCTGACCGACGCCGTGTTCTCGCTCGTCAAGAACACGCCGAAGGTCACCGGTTTCCTGGGCGACTCCAAGCCGGTGCCGATCACCGAAGCCGAGGCCCAGCGTATCCTGAACCAGGTTCAGGAAGGCGTCGAGCGGCCGAAGCCGTCGGTGACGTTCGAGATCGGCGAAGCGATCCGCGTTTCGGATGGACCATTCGCGTCCTTTAACGGTTTCGTCCAGGAAGTGGACGAGGAGCGGGCGCGGCTCAAGGTGGAAGTTTCGATCTTCGGGCGCGCTGTGCCGGTCGATCTGGAATTCGGACAGGTCGAGAAGGGCTGATCCGAAATCCCTGCACCGGTTTCGGCGGCAGGGAAGGCGGCGCGGAGATCGCGCGGCCAAAAACGGGTGGGAGGCGAATGCGGCTTTAGCCGGCCGCGCGGACCGCACCACCAGACTGCAACCGCCGGCAAGACCGGCATGAGAAAAGGCAGGAAGAGAGATGGCTAAGAAAATTGCAGGCCAGCTCAAGCTCCAGGTTTCCGCGGGATCGGCCACGCCGTCGCCCCCGATCGGCCCGGCGCTTGGTCAGCGGGGCATCAACATCATGGAGTTCTGCAAGGCGTTCAACGCGCAGACCCAGGAAATGGAAAAGGGCTCGCCGGTTCCGGTCGTCATCACCTACTACCAGGACAAGTCGTTCACCTTCGTCATGAAGACGCCGCCGGTGAGCTACTTCCTGAAGAAGGCTGCCAACCTGAAGTCGGGCTCGAAGGAGCCGGGCAAGGTCAAGGCCGGCACGATCGGCCGCGACAAGGTGCGCGCCATCGCCGAGCAGAAGATGAAGGATCTGAACGCAAACGACGTCGAGGCGGCCATGCGCATGGTCGAGGGCTCCGCCCGCTCGATGGGTCTGGAAGTGGTGGGCTGAGATCATGGCAAAGATTGCAAAGCGTGTATCGAAGACCCGCGAAGGCATCGATCCCAACAAGGCTTACGCTTTGGGTGAGGCGCTGAAGCTGCTCAAGGATCGCTCCTCGGTGAAGTTCGACGAGACGATCGAAGTCGCGATGAACCTCGGCGTCGACCCGCGCCATGCCGACCAGATGGTCCGCGGCGTGGTCAACCTGCCGAACGGCACCGGCCGCAGCGTTCGCGTCGCCGTCTTCGCGCGTGGCGACAAGGCCGAGGAGGCCAAGGCCGCCGGCGCCGACATCGTCGGAGCCGAGGATCTGGTCGACATCGTCCAGAAGGGCACGATCGACTTCGACCGCTGCATCGCCACGCCGGACATGATGCCGCTGGTCGGCCGTCTCGGCAAGGTGCTCGGTCCGCGCGGCATGATGCCGAACCCGAAGGTCGGCACCGTCACCACCGACGTTACCGCCGCCGTCAAGGCATCGAAGGGCGGCGCCGTCGAGTTCCGCGTCGAGAAGGCCGGTATCGTTCACGCCAGCGTCGGCAAGGTCTCGTTCGACGTCAAGGCGCTGGAAGAAAACGTCCGCGCCTTCGCTGATGCGGTGACCAGGGCAAAGCCGGCTGGTGCCAAGGGCAACTACGTCAAGAAGGTGTCGGTCACCTCGACGATGGGTCCGGGCCTCAAGCTCGACGTCTCGACGCTGGCAGCGTCCTGATGCGTGCAAGTGGATCGGCGCAAAAGCGCTGATCCGTGAAAGAATTCCGGGCCTCCGACCTGTCGGCGGCCCGGTACCGGAAGTCGAAAGGCTTCCGGACATCCTGTCCGAGATTGCAGGCGGCCCCCAAGCCTTAGGTGATGTGGGCCTTAATTCATGTGGGCCTGCATGAGACGGGTGAAGACCGGACAAAGGAGCCACAAGCTCCAATGAAAGGTTCGAACCGTGTTTGCCTTTTGTCTGCGCACCGTCCGGCTTGCCGGCAGGTGTGGCGAAAGGGGGCAGGATCCTCGAGCGTCGTTCGGGAGATCCGTTACTGGATGGCCCGGCCGGCAAAAGGCAACCCGACGCCTGTCCTTCGTAGAGGGCAGGGGTCAACTGGAGATAGGCAGTGGACAGAGCGGAAAAACGCGAACTCGTCACGGGCCTGAATGATGCGTTTTCAAGCGCTGGTTCAGTCGTCGTGGCCCACTACGCCGGTATCACCGTCGCGCAAATGAACGACCTTCGGTCGAAAATGCGCGCCGCCGGTGGCACCGTCAAAGTCGCGAAGAACCGTCTCGCCAAGATCGCTCTTCAGGGCACGGACTCCGCATCGATCATCGAGCTGTTCAAGGGACAGACGCTGATCGCCTATTCGGAGGATCCGATTGCGGCGCCGAAGGTCGCGTCCGATTTCGCCAAGGGAAATGACAAGCTCGTCATTCTCGGCGGCGCAATGGGTACCACCTCGCTCAATGCCGACGGTGTGAAGGCACTCGCCACACTTCCGTCGCTCGATGAGCTGCGCGCCAGGCTGGTTGGCATGATCGCCACGCCGGCAACCCGGATCGCCCAGATCGTCAATGCGCCTGCGGCTTCGGTCGCGCGCGTCATCGGCGCTTACGCCCGGAAGGACGAGGCGGCATGAGGCCGTTCCTCGCTATCACAAACACACGTTCGAACCTTATGAAGGAACATTGCAATGGCTGATCTGGCAAAGATCGTAGACGACCTTTCGAAGCTGACCGTCCTCGAAGCGGCCGAGCTGTCGAAGCTTCTTGAAGAAAAGTGGGGCGTTTCCGCCGCTGCTCCGGTGGCGGTTGCCGCTGCCGGCGGCGCTGCGGCCGCTGCTGCTCCGGTCGAGGAAAAGACGGAATTCGACGTCGTCCTCACCGAGGCAGGCGCTCAGAAGATCAACGTCATCAAGGAAGTTCGCGCCATCACCGGTCTTGGCCTCAAGGAAGCCAAGGACCTGGTCGAGGCGGCTCCGAAGCCGGTCAAGGAAGCCGTTTCCAAGGCCGACGCGGACAAGTTCAAGGCCCAGCTGGAAGCAGCCGGCGCCAAGGTCGAACTGAAGTAAGCGTTGAGTACCGGGGGGCGGCGGCGCCCCGTCCGCCACTCCTTTCGCGTCGAAGGGAGGCTGCGTAACGCGAAGAGTGCGAAAACCTCTTTCCTGAGGGCCGCAAACCGGCCTTCAGGAAACGGGTTTTCTCCCGTTTCTGGCCCGCCGCCAATTGGCGCCGGGTGAAAAGACAAGAAGCCGCCGACAGGCGGCGGGCAACAAGGCAGGGCCGCCAAGGTGGCCCGAGATGCAAGGCGAGCCGCGGCGAGGCTCGTCCCGAGAATTGAGCTAAGGAGCGACGATGGCCCAGACCCAGACTTTCAATGGCCGCAGACGCGTACGCAAGTTTTTCGGAAAGATCCCGGAAGTTGCGGAGATGCCGAACCTGATCGAGGTTCAGAAGGCATCCTATGACCAGTTCCTGATGGTGGAGGAGCCCAAAGGTGGGCGTCCTGACGAGGGACTGCAGGCAGTTTTCAAGTCGGTCTTCCCGATTTCCGATTTTTCTGGCTCCTCGATGCTAGAATTCGTGAAATATGAGTTCGAGGGACCGAAATTCGACGTTGACGAATGCCGTCAGCGCGACCTGACCTATGCGGCGCCGCTGAAGGTGACGCTGCGCCTCATCGTGTTCGATATCGACGAGGACACCGGCGCCAAGTCGATCAAGGACATCAAGGAGCAGGACGTCTACATGGGCGACATGCCGCTCATGACCTTGAACGGCACCTTCATCGTCAATGGTACCGAGCGCGTCATCGTCTCGCAGATGCACCGTTCGCCGGGCGTCTTCTTCGACCATGACAAGGGCAAGTCGCACTCGTCCGGCAAGCTTCTGTTTGCCGCGCGCGTCATTCCCTATCGCGGCTCGTGGCTCGACATCGAGTTCGATAGCAAGGACGTCGTGCATGCCCGCATCGATCGCCGCCGCAAGATTCCGGTGACGTCGCTGCTGATGGCGCTCGGCATGGACGGCGAAGAGATCCTGTCGACCTTCTACAACAAGATCACCTACAAGCGCGCCGGCGACCATTGGCGCATCCCGTTCAACGTCGAGCGTTTCCGCGGCCTCAAGGCCGTTGGTGACCTGGTCGACGCCGACACCGGCGAAGTCGTCGTCGAGGCCGGCAAGAAGATCACCGCCCGCCAGGCCAGGGCGCTTGGCGAAAAGGGTCTCAAGGCGATCAAGGCGACCGACGAGGATCTGCTCGGCAACTACCTTGCCGAGGATATTGTCAACTACGGGACCGGCGAGATCTTCCTCGAAGCCGGTGACGAGATCGACGAAAAGACGCTGAAAGTGCTGCTTGGCACCGGTGACGATGAGATCAAGGTCCTCGACATCGACCACGTCAACGTCGGCGCCTACATCCGCAACACGCTCAACGTCGACAAGAACGAGAGCCGCCAGGACGCGCTGTTCGACATCTACCGCGTCATGCGCCCCGGCGAGCCGCCGACGCTGGAAACCGCTGAAGCCATGTTCAACTCGCTGTTCTTCGACAGCGAGCGCTATGATCTGTCGGCCGTTGGCCGCGTCAAGATGAACATGCGCCTCGAGCTCAAGGCCGAGGATACCGTGCGCGTGCTGCGCAAGGACGACATCCTGGCCGTGGTCAAGACGCTGGTCGAACTGCGCGACGGCAAGGGCGAGATCGACGACATCGACAATCTCGGCAACCGCCGCGTGCGCTCGGTCGGCGAGCTGATGGAGAACCAGTACCGCGTCGGCCTGCTGCGCATGGAGCGCGCGATCAAGGAACGTATGTCCTCGATCGAGATCGATACGGTGATGCCGCAGGACCTGATCAACGCCAAGCCGGCGGCTGCCGCCGTGCGCGAGTTCTTCGGTTCCTCGCAGCTGTCGCAGTTCATGGATCAGACCAACCCGCTGTCGGAGATCACCCACAAGCGCCGTCTTTCGGCGCTTGGACCGGGCGGTCTGACCCGCGAGCGTGCCGGTTTCGAGGTGCGCGACGTGCACCCGACGCATTACGGCCGCATCTGCCCGATCGAGACGCCGGAAGGACCGAATATCGGCCTGATCAACTCGCTTGCGACCTTCGCGCGCGTCAACAAATACGGCTTCATCGAGAGCCCGTACCGCAAGATCGTCAACGGCAAGCTGACCAATGAAGTCGTTTACCTGTCGGCTATGGAAGAGGCCAAGCACCACGTCGCGCAGGCCAATGCCGAGCTCGACAAGAATGGTCATTTCGTCGACGAATTCGTCATTTGCCGCAACGCCGGCGAAGTGATGATGGCGCCGCGCGAAAACGTCGATCTAATGGACGTGTCGCCGAAGCAGATGGTGTCGGTGGCCGCGGCCCTGATCCCGTTCCTCGAGAACGACGACGCCAACCGTGCGCTGATGGGCTCGAACATGCAGCGTCAGGCCGTGCCGTTGGTGCGCGCCGAAGCGCCGTTCGTCGGCACCGGCATGGAGCCGATCGTCGCCCGTGACTCGGGCGCCGCCATCGGCGCCCGCCGCGGCGGCATCGTCGACCAGGTGGACGCGACGCGTATCGTCATCCGCGCCACGGAAGATCTCGATCCCGGCAAGTCCGGCGTCGACATCTACCGGCTGATGAAGTTCCAGCGTTCGAACCAGAACACCTGCATCAACCAGCGTCCGCTGGTGCGCATGGGCGACCGGGTCAACAAGGGCGACATCATCGCCGACGGCCCGTCGACCGAGCTCGGCGATCTGGCCCTCGGCCGTAACGTGCTGGTCGCGTTCATGCCGTGGAACGGCTACAACTACGAGGATTCCATCCTCCTGTCCGAGCGCATCGTCGCCGACGACGTCTTCACCTCGATCCACATCGAGGAGTTCGAAGTCATGGCCCGCGACACCAAGCTGGGGCCGGAGGAGATCACGCGCGACATTCCCAACGTCTCGGAAGAAGCGCTGAAGAACCTCGATGAGGCCGGCATCGTCTACATCGGTGCGGAAGTGCAGCCGGGCGACATCCTGGTCGGCAAGATCACGCCGAAGGGCGAAAGCCCGATGACGCCGGAAGAAAAGCTGCTGCGCGCCATCTTCGGTGAAAAGGCCTCGGACGTGCGCGACACCTCGATGCGCATGCCTCCGGGAACCTTCGGCACCGTCGTCGAAGTGCGTGTCTTCAACCGCCACGGCGTCGAGAAGGACGAACGCGCCATGGCGATCGAGCGCGAGGAGATCGAACGCCTCGCCAAGGACCGCGACGACGAGCAGGCGATCCTCGACCGCAACGTCTATTCGCGTCTTTCCGACGTTCTCGTCGGCAAGGAAGCGATTGCCGGGCCGAAGGGCTTCAAGAAGGGCTCGAAGCTGTCGAAGGACACGCTCGACGAGTATCCGCGTTCGCAGTGGTGGCAGTTTGCCGTGGAGAACGAAAAGCTCCAGAGCGAACTGGAAGCCCTGCGTGGCCAGTACGACGATTCCAAGAAGGCGCTCGAGCAGCGCTTCATGGACAAGGTCGAGAAGGTGCAGCGCGGCGACGAGATGCCTCCGGGCGTCATGAAGATGGTCAAGGTCTTCGTGGCCGTGAAGCGCAAGATGCAGCCCGGCGACAAGATGGCCGGCCGGCACGGCAACAAGGGTGTCGTGTCGCGGATCGTTCCGGTCGAGGACATGCCTTTCCTCGAGGACGGCACGCATGCCGATATCGTGCTTAACCCGCTGGGTGTGCCGTCGCGCATGAATGTCGGCCAGATCCTGGAAACGCATCTGGGCTGGGCTTGCGCTGGAATGGGCAGGAAGATCGGCGATCTGATCGACGCGTACAAGACGGCGGGCGACATCAAGCCGCTGCGCAAGACGCTCGAGAGCTTCATGCCTTCCAACGACCGCAACGAGCCGGTCCGCGAATATGACGACGAGAGCATCGTTCGCCTCAGCGAGCAGATGCGCCGCGGCGTCTCCATCGCGACACCGGTGTTCGACGGCGCGCACGAGGCCGACATCAACATCATGCTGGAGCAGGCGGGCCTGCACACCAGCGGTCAGTCGCAGCTCTATGACGGACGCACCGGCGAGCCGTTCGATCGAAAAGTGACGATGGGCTACATATATATGCTCAAGCTTCACCACCTTGTGGACGACAAGATCCACGCGCGTTCGATCGGTCCGTACTCGCTCGTTACCCAGCAGCCGCTGGGCGGCAAGGCGCAGTTCGGTGGTCAGCGCTTCGGCGAGATGGAGGTCTGGGCGCTCGAAGCGTACGGCGCCGCCTACACGCTGCAGGAGATGCTGACGGTGAAGTCGGATGACGTCGCCGGCCGCACCAAGGTCTACGAGGCGATCGTCAGAGGCGACGACACCTTCGAGGCCGGCATTCCCGAGAGCTTCAACGTTCTCGTCAAGGAAATGCGGTCTCTCGGCCTCAATGTCGAGCTGGAGAACACCAAGCTCGACGACAACCCGATCCGGCTGCCCGACGCGGCCGAGTAAGCAAGACGTCCGGCCGCGGTCTTCCCGCGACCGGACGCACCAAATTCTCGGCCGATGGCCGATCAAGTCGGCGGGCGTTTGGCCCGCGCTAGATGCAAGGGGTTTTCGAGGACCCCGAAAAGGAGAACGGCATGAACCAAGAGGTCATGAATCTCTTCAATCCCCAGGCGCCCGCGCAGGTGTTCGATTCCATCCGGATCTCGCTTGCCAGCCCTGAGAAGATTCTGTCCTGGTCGTTCGGCGAGATCAAGAAGCCGGAGACCATCAACTACCGCACCTTCAAGCCGGAGCGTGACGGCCTGTTCTGCGCGCGCATTTTTGGCCCGATCAAGGACTATGAGTGCCTGTGCGGCAAGTACAAGCGCATGAAATACAAGGGCGTCATCTGCGAGAAGTGCGGCGTCGAAGTCACGCTGTCGCGCGTCCGCCGCGAGCGCATGGGCCATATCGAGCTGGCGGCACCGGTCGCCCACATCTGGTTCCTGAAGTCGCTGCCGTCGCGCATCGGCACGCTGCTCGACATGACCCTGAAGGACATCGAGCGGGTCCTCTACTTCGAGAACTACATCGTTACCGAACCCGGCCTCACCGCGCTGAAGGAGCACCAGCTGCTCAGCGAGGAAGAGTACATGATGGCCGTCGATGAGTATGGCGAGGATTCGTTCACCGCCATGATCGGCGCCGAGGCGATCCACGACCTTCTGGCCGGCATGGACCTCGAGAAGATCGCCGGCGATCTGCGTTCTGAGCTGGCTTCGACCACCTCCGAGCTCAAGCAGAAGAAGTACCTGAAGCGGCTCAAGGTCGTCGAGAACTTCATGGAGTCCGGCAACCGTCCGGAATGGATGATCATGAAGGTGGTTCCGGTGATCCCGCCGGATCTGCGCCCGCTTGTCCCGCTGGACGGCGGCCGTTTCGCCACGTCGGATCTGAACGACCTCTATCGCCGCGTCATCAACCGCAACAACCGCTTGAAGCGGCTGATCGAGCTGCGCGCGCCCGGCATCATCGTGCGCAATGAAAAGCGCATGCTGCAGGAAGCCGTCGATGCGCTGTTCGACAACGGCCGCCGCGGCCGCGTCATCACCGGCGCCAACAAGCGTCCGCTGAAGTCGCTGTCCGACATGCTGAAGGGCAAGCAGGGGCGGTTCCGCCAGAACCTGCTCGGCAAGCGCGTCGACTATTCCGGCCGCTCGGTCATCGTCACCGGTCCGGAGCTCAAGCTGCACCAGTGCGGCCTGCCGAAGAAGATGGCGCTCGAGCTGTTCAAGCCCTTCATCTACGCCCGTCTCGACGCCAAGGGTTACTCCTCGACCGTCAAGCAGGCGAAGAAGCTGGTCGAGAAGGAGCGTCCGGAGGTCTGGGATATCCTCGACGAGGTCATCCGCGAGCATCCGGTGCTGCTGAACCGCGCACCGACGCTGCACCGCCTTGGTATCCAGGCGTTCGAGCCGATCCTGATCGAAGGCAAGGCGATCCAGCTTCACCCGCTGGTCTGCACGGCCTTCAACGCCGATTTCGACGGCGACCAGATGGCGGTCCACGTGCCGCTGTCGCTGGAAGCGCAGCTTGAAGCCCGCGTGCTGATGATGTCGACCAACAACATCCTGCACCCGGCTTCGGGCGCGCCGATCATCGTGCCGTCGCAGGACATGGTTCTCGGTCTCTACTACCTTTCGATCGTCAATCAGAACGAGCCGGGCGAGGGCATGGTGTTTGCCGACATGGGCGAACTCCAGCACGCGCTCGAGACCAAGGCGGTGACGCTGCATGCCAAGATCAAGGGGCGCTTCCGCACGGTCGACGCCGACGGCAAGGTCGTGTCGAAGATCTACGACACCACGCCTGGCCGCATGATCATCGGCGAGCTGCTGCCGAAGAACCACAACGTGCCCTACGAGACCGCCAACCAGGAGATGACCAAGAAGAACATCTCCAAGATGATCGACACCGTCTACCGCCATTGCGGTCAGAAGGAGACGGTCATTTTCTGCGATCGCATCATGGCTCTCGGCTTCAGCCACGCCTGCCGTGCCGGCATTTCGTTCGGCAAGGACGACATGCTGATCCCGGACGCCAAGATCAAGCTGGTCTCCGACACCGAGGCTTTGGCCAAGGAGTACGAGCAGCAGTACAATGACGGTCTGATCACCCAGGGCGAGAAGTACAACAAGGTCGTCGACGCCTGGGCCAAGTGCTCGGAAAAGGTCGCCGACGAAATGATGGCCCGCATCAAGGCGGTCGAGTTCGAGGACAACGGCCGTCAGAAGCCGATGAACTCGATCTACATGATGTCGCACTCCGGTGCGCGCGGCTCGCCCACCCAGATGCGCCAGCTCGCCGGCATGCGCGGCCTGATGGCCAAGCCTAGCGGTGAAATCATCGAGACGCCGATCATCTCGAACTTCAAGGAAGGCCTCACCGTGCTCGAGTACTTCAACTCGACCCACGGCGCCCGCAAGGGTCTGGCCGACACCGCCTTGAAGACGGCGAACTCGGGTTACCTGACGCGTCGTCTCGTCGACGTGGCGCAGGACTGCATCGTCAACTCTCTCGACTGCGGCACCGACAAGGGCCTCACCATGCAGCCGATCGTCGATGCTGGTCAGGTCGTCGCTTCGGTTGGCCAGCGCGTTCTCGGCCGCACCTCGCTCGACGACATCACCCATCCGGTCACCGGCGAGGTTCTGGTCAAGGCCGGAACGCTGATGGACGAGCGTGACGTGGAACTGATCGAAAAGGCCGGCGTGCAGTCGGTTCGCATCCGTTCGGCGCTGACCTGCGAGGTCAGGGTCGGCGTCTGCGCGGTCTGCTACGGCCGCGATCTGGCCCGCGGCACGCCCGTCAACCAGGGCGAGGCTGTCGGCGTCATCGCGGCGCAGTCGATCGGCGAGCCGGGCACCCAGCTCACCATGCGTACCTTCCACATGGGCGGCACGGCGCAGGTGGTGGATTCCTCGTTCCTTGAAGCCTCCTATGAGGGCAAGGTCGAGATCCGCAACCGCAACGTGGTGCGCAACTCCGACGGCCAGCTGATGGTCATGGGCCGCAACATGGCGGTGCTGATCCTCGACGAAGCCGGCAAGGAACGCGCCACGCACCGCGTCACCTACGGTTCGCGCATCTTCGTCGACGATGGCGACAAGGTGAAGCGCGGCCAGCGTATCGCCGAGTGGGATCCTTATACCCGCCCGATCCTCACCGAAATCGAGGGCAGGGTGGCATTCGAGGATCTGGTCGATGGCATTTCCGTTCAGGAAACCGCCGACGAATCGACCGGCATCACCAAGCGCGAGGTCATCGACTGGCGTTCGACGCCACGCGGCAACGACCTCAAGCCGGCGATCGTCGTCCAGGACGCCAAGGGCAAGGTCGGCAAGCTGTCGAAGGGTGGCGACGCCCGCTTCCTGCTCTCGGTCGAGGCCATTCTTTCGGTCGAGCCGGGTGCACAGGTTCGCCCCGGCGACGTGCTGGCGCGTATCCCGATGGAAAGCGCCAAGACCAAGGACATCACCGGCGGTCTGCCGCGTGTGGCCGAACTGTTCGAGGCACGCCGTCCGAAGGATCACGCCATCATCGCCGAGATCGATGGCACGATCCGCTTCGGCCGCGACTACAAGAACAAGCGCCGCATCATCATCGAGCCGCATGACTCGACGCTTGAGCCGGTCGAATACCTGATCCCGAAGGGCAAGCCGTTCCATCTCCAGGACGGCGACGTCATCGAGAAGGGCGACTACATCCTCGACGGCAATCCGGCGCCGCATGACATCCTGGCGATCAAGGGCGTGGAGGCGCTTGCCTCCTACCTCGTCAACGAAATCCAGGAGGTCTACCGACTGCAGGGCGTGTCGATCAACGACAAGCACATCGAGGTGATCGTTCGCCAGATGCTGCAGAAGGTCGAGATCACCACGCAGGGCGATTCGACCTACATTCCGGGCGACCACGTCGATGTGATCGAGCTGGAAGAGGTCAATGAGCGCCTGGTCGAGGAAGGCAAGAAGCCGGCCGAAGGCCAGCCGGTGCTGCTCGGCATCACCAAGGCCTCGCTGCAGACGCCGTCCTTCATCTCCGCCGCCTCCTTCCAGGAGACGACGAGGGTGCTGACCGAAGCTGCGGTTGCGGGCAAGACCGACATGCTGCAGGGGCTGAAGGAAAACGTCATCGTCGGCCGGCTGATCCCGGCCGGTACCGGCGGTACGATGAGCCAGATCCGGCGCATCGCCACCTCGCGCGACGAGTTGATCATCGACGAGCGCCGCAAGGCGTCCGGCGTCGAGGTCGCCGAGCCGATGCTGACCGACATGGTTAACGCCGCGCAGTAAGCGCGCAAGAAAGAGAAGATAGAAAAGGGGCCTAAGTGGCCCCTTTTCGCATTTTGGTTCCTCAATCGGATCGGAGGAGAACGATGAGCAGGAAGATCTGGGCTTCTGTCGACGACTACATTGTCGAAGCTCTTTTCGAGGCGGATCCCGCTCTTGATGCCGTTCTGGCGGCCAACCATGATCAGGGCCTGCCGCCTATCGACGTTTCCCCGGCACAAGGCAAGCTGCTGTCACTTCTTGCGCGAATGCAGGGAGCAAAGAAGGTACTCGAAATCGGCACATTGGGCGGCTACTCAACAATCTGGATGGCGCGAGCATTGCCGATGGACGGCAAGGTCGTGACGCTCGAGCTTGATCCGCACCACGCCAGTGTCGCGCGGTCGAACTTTGAACGGGCAGGGGTGTCTGACCGTGTGGAACTGCGGGTCGGACCGGCGCTTCAATCGCTTGCGGCCTTAGGCGCCGAGAATGCCGGGCCGTTCGACTTTATCTTCATCGACGCCGACAAGCCGAACAACCCGCGCTATCTGTCCTGGGCCATGCGTCTTTCGAGGCCGGGGACCGTCATCGTCTGCGACAATGTCATCCGTGACGGCGCGGTGGTGAATGAAGATGGTCGCGATGCCAATGTCGAAGGGGCACGCGCGGCGTTCTCGTTCATCGGCAGCGACAAACGTCTGGAAGGCACCGCGATCCAGACTGTTGGCGCCAAGGGCTATGACGGCTTTGCAATAGCGATCGTCAATTGAACTTAGGCGGTGAGCGGCCGGACCAGCGGTGCGGCCGACGCCCACTAACGCCTCCACCACATTGCGCCTGCCGAGCATGACGGCGTTGGCCGTCTTGATCGGTGGCGCCATGAACGATGGCGCCATGAATCAGGGAAACCTGCATGTCCTTGCAGCCCTCGCTATTTCGCGGGATTGCGTGATATGCGTCCGTCTATGAGGGGAGACAAAGACGGCAATTTGGCACTGGGGATAGCGTTCGGGTTCATGGGCGCGCTCTCGGTGTTCGTTTGGGTGAATGGCTTCACTAGCCTTGGCTATTGTCGACCTGACGAAATCGGAGGGGCCTGTTTGAGAGAATGGTTTGGGGCTCTGAGTGGCTGGGCTGCATTTGTCGGCGCGGCCGTTGCGCTGCCATATCTTGCCGCTCAAGCCCGTGAGGCGCAGAAACAAACAGCCTTCACTGTTGGTGACGCAGAACCCGAATTTGTCATAACGAGAGACCGCCATGCTCGCCGCGCAACGTTGACGGTTACCAACTGGAGCCGCAGCTTGATTATGGTCGATGCAGTCACAGCAACGCACGACGGCCGCGTTGCTGTCTATGACATATCGGACGCAGACAACCCTTCGGTACCGTCTTGGCAGCAACAGCGTGCATGGGGAGAACAAGGCGCATTCCGTGTTTACGGATGGCTCGATCATGCCACCGCCCCGTCGCAGCGTCGCTTGAAGCTGCTGTTTTCGATTGACGGAAAGTTTTCCGACGACTTGAACCTCATTGCATCGAGGATGGAATTCATTATTTCGTACCGCATTGTCGGGCAACGACATCGGCGAGAAACTGCTAAAGTCACGACCCTTGAAATCGCTGACGAATAGGTTGCTTGTCACGCCGCCCTCGCCATCTTGAACCGCCGACAAACGTCGACGGCCATCGCTACGAAGGCAGAGCCGAGTATTCTCAGTCGAAAAACGCCTCCACCACATTGCGCTTGCCGAGCATGAAGGCGTCGGCGACGTGCTGCAGGGGCGCGAGATCGACGTCGGAGGTGCCGGCGCGCACGATCTCGGCAAAGCGCTTGTAGAGCATCGGGTATTCGGCTTCCGGCTCCTCGTGAACGACGCGGCCATCGATGGTAAGCTTTGAGCCGCCGCCAGAAAGCACCATCGATCCGGCCTCGGTATCGGCCAGGATGTCCCAGCTTTGCGGGCCGGTCTGACGCCAGTCGAGTTCCATCGTTACCGGCAGACCGTTCGAAGTGCGGAAAGCGATATGGGCGGCGATCGGGGCCGCGCGGTTCTCGGGGAAATCGAGTTCTGCCGACCTGATGAACATCGGCGGCAGGATGTGGGTAGCGATCGACAGCGCGTTGATGCCGGGATCGAACACGCCAAAGCCGCCGGGAGCCCAGATCCATTCCTGATTCGGATGCCAGCGGCGCACGTCTTCTTTCCAATTGATGGCGGCCGACCTGATCGTTGTCGATCCAAGGAATGCGCGCGCAGCTTCGACAGCCGGCGCATAGCGCGAGTGCCAGCTGGCGAACAGGCAGACGCCGTTCGCTGCCGCCAGCGCCTTCAGGTCTTCGACTTCGCTGACCGTGGCGCCGGGCGGCTTTTCCAGGAAGACATGCTTTTTCGCCGTGAGCGCCAAGCGCGCGGCGTCGTAACGAAACTGCGGCGGCATGCACAGCGACACCGCCTCGAGCTCCGGCACCGCGTCGAGCATCGCCTCGATCGTCGGGAAGTTCGGGATGTCCTCGACTTTGCCATGGCGGCTGGCTGCAGCAACCAGGCGATAATCTTGGTCCTTCGCCAGCGCCGGCAGATGCTGGTCACGGACGATCTTCCCCACGCCGACGATGCCGAGCTTGATGGGATTAGAGGACATGGGAGCTCCGCAGGTTGAGTGTGCTTGGTTTTGCCAGAGGTCGCTTCTTAGCAGAGAACTTGTGCCGGGCAAGTCGCCGGGCTTTGTCGCCGGCCCGTGAGATCGACCGCGATTCAGATCTCTTCAGATCGGCACATCGAACGTCACGATCGACACTTCGCCTTCGAGCGCGCCCTGATAGGCGGACAGATGCGGCTCCTCGTCCGGCACGCCGTCCATGTCGCCGATCTGATCGAGCTCTGCCTCGGCATAACCTTCGGCGGCAAGCGATTCGAGAGCGCGGCGCACTGCCGAATCGTCGTCCGGCGCGACCAACATCACATGCACGCCTTCCGGCTTGCCGCCTTTGCGCTTCCACACCCGCCCGGTAATAATGGTGACCGGGCGCTCCTCATTGTCATTCACGGGTTCGTACCTCCGGGCGAGGGGTTTTGGGCTGTTCATGCCGCCTTTTCGCACGAAGCACGGCCTGGAAACAGCGGCAAGCCGGTCACTTTCTGCCTTCCTCTTGAAAAACGGCGCAAGAAAATTACATGCGCTTTTCGCATGGCTGCCAAGCCTCGGGTTCAGCGCAATATTTGCCGCCCCGGGGTTGACGGACAGTGGCCATACGAGTAGAAGCCGCCCAGTCAGAACCGATGTGAGGCTCTTGCTTCCGAAGCGACACGCTTTGGAGTTTGCCTCAAACAGGGTTCGTTTTACGAGCGAAAAGACATTTCCGGCGTGCACGAAGCGGCTTCCGCTTCCTCTGCCATTTGTTCGGGCAAGACCGCGAGGCGCGGTTTGTGGCCCGAATTTGCGTATGGAAGTGACGCTTTGAGCGGCCCTGACCGGGCGAGATACGGAATTGAGAGACAAGAGGGTTTAATGCCTACCGTCAACCAGCTGATCCGCAAGCCGCGCATTGCGCCGGTGAAGCGCAACAAGGTCCCGGCCATGCAGCAGAACCCGCAGAAGCGGGGCGTCTGCACGCGCGTCTACACCACGACGCCGAAGAAGCCGAACTCGGCGCTGCGCAAGGTGGCCAAGATCCGCCTGACCAATGGTTTTGAAGTGATCGGTTACATCCCCGGCGAAGGCCACAACCTTCAGGAGCACTCGGTGGTGATGATCCGCGGCGGTCGCGTCAAGGATCTTCCGGGCGTCCGTTACCACATCATCCGCGGCGTGCTCGACACGCAAGGCGTGAAGAACCGCAAGCAGCGCCGTTCGAAATACGGCGCCAAGCGTCCGAAGTGACCGAAGCGTAGCCGAGGTCGTTCCGGGCGGCGTCAAGCGACGATCCGGGATCCAGGCCACCGCGTAGAATTGAGGCAGAGAAAAAATGTCCCGTCGTCACAGTGCAGAAAAGCGTGAGATCAATCCGGACCCCAAGTTCGGCGATCTGATCGTCACCAAGTTCATGAACGCCGTCATGTATGACGGCAAGAAGTCGGTTGCCGAGACCATCGTCTACGGCGCGCTCGACCAGGTTCAGTCCAAGACCAAGCAGGAGCCGGTCACCGTCTTCCATCAGGCGCTCGACAATGTCGCGCCGCATGTGGAAGTGCGTTCGCGCCGCGTCGGCGGCGCCACCTACCAGGTTCCAGTCGACGTGCGCCCCGAGCGCCGTCAGGCATTGGCCATCCGCTGGTTGATCGCCGCCGCCCGCAACCGCAACGAGACCACTATGGTCGACCGCCTCTCCGGCGAGCTGATGGACGCGGCCAACAACCGCGGCACCGCCGTCAAGAAGCGTGAAGACACCCACAAGATGGCAGAAGCCAACCGCGCTTTCGCGCACTACCGCTGGTAAAGCGCGAACGAGACTGAAGAGGCACCTCCCATGGCCCGCGAATATAAAATCGAAGACTACCGCAATTTCGGTATCATGGCGCACATCGACGCCGGCAAGACGACGACCACCGAGCGCGTCCTCTATTACACGGGCAAGTCGCACAAGATCGGCGAAGTCCACGACGGCGCTGCCACCATGGATTGGATGGAGCAGGAGCAGGAGCGCGGCATCACCATCACGTCGGCCGCGACCACGACCTTCTGGAAGGGTCGCGACGGCAAGATGCACCGCTTCAACATCATCGACACCCCCGGCCACGTCGACTTCACCATTGAAGTCGAGCGTTCGCTGCGCGTGCTCGACGGCGCCATTGCGCTGCTCGATGCCAATGCCGGTGTCGAGCCGCAGACGGAGACCGTCTGGCGCCAGGCCGACAAGTATCGCGTGCCGCGCATGATCTTCTGCAACAAGATGGACAAGATCGGCGCCGACTTCTACCGCTCGGTCGAGATGATCGGATCGCGCCTCGGTGCGCATGCCGTCGTCATGCAGCTGCCGATCGGCGCCGAGACCGAGTTCAAGGGTGTCGTCGACCTCGTCGAGATGAACGCGCTGGTCTGGCGCGACGAGACGCTGGGCGCTGCCTGGGACATCGTCGAGATCCCTGCCGACCTCAAGGCTCGTGCCGAAGAATACCGCGAGAAGATGATCGAGGCCGCCGTCGAAATGGACGAGACGGCGCTCGAGAATTACCTCGAAGGCAAGATGCCGAGCAACGACGAGATCCGTGCGCTCATCCGCAAGGGCACGATCGCGGTGAAGTTCTATCCGATGTTCTGCGGCTCGGCCTTCAAGAACAAGGGCGTGCAGCCGCTGCTCGACGCCGTCGTCGAATATCTGCCGTCGCCGGCCGATGTCCCGGCCATCAAGGGCGTCGACGCCAAGACCGACGCCGAGATCGAGCGTCATGCCGACGACAACGAGCCGCTGTCGATGCTTGCCTTCAAGATCATGAACGACCCGTTCGTCGGTTCGCTCACCTTTGCCCGCATCTATTCGGGCAAGCTCACCAAGGGCATCTCGGTCGACAACACCGTGAAGGGCAAGAAAGAGCGCATCGGCCGCATGCTGCAGATGCATGCGAATTCGCGCGCCGACGTCGAAGAGGCGTTTGCCGGCGACATCGTCGCCCTCGCTGGCCTCAAGGACACCACCACCGGCGACACGCTCAGTGATCCGCTGCATCCGGTCATCCTCGAGCGCATGGAATTCCCCGATCCGGTCATCCAGATCGCCATCGAGCCGAAGACCAAGAACGACCAGGAGAAGATGGGTCTCGCCCTTCACCGCCTGGCCGCCGAGGATCCGTCCTTCCGCGTCAAGACTGACGAGGAATCGGGCCAGACGATCATTTCCGGCATGGGCGAGCTTCACCTCGACATCATCGTCGACCGCATGCGCCGCGAGTTCAAGGTCGAGGCCAATGTCGGCGCGCCGCAGGTGGCCTACCGCGAGACGATCACCCGCAAGCACGAGCAGGACTACACGCACAAGAAGCAGACCGGCGGTACCGGCCAGTTCGCCCGCGTCAAGATCCTGTTCGAGCCGAATCCGGAAAGCAGCGAATTCGAGTTCGAAACCAAGATCGTCGGCGGCGCTGTGCCGAAGGAATACATCCCCGGTGTCGAAAAGGGCATCAACAGCGTCATGACCTCGGGCCCGTTCGCCGGCTTCCCGATGATCGGCGTCAAGGCGACGCTGATCGATGGCGCCTACCACGACGTGGACTCGTCGGTTCTGGCCTTCGAAATCGCCGGCCGCGCCTGCTTCCGTGAAGCAGCCCCCAAGCTTGGCGTGCAGTTGCTCGAGCCGATCATGAAGGTCGAAGTGGTGACGCCGGAAGATTATGTCGGCAGCGTAATCGGCGACCTGAACGGCCGTCGCGGCCAGATCCAGGGCCAGGAAGCCCGTGGCGTAGCTGTGGTCATCAACGCGATGGTGCCGCTCGCCAACATGTTCAAATACGTGGACAACCTTCGCTCGATGAGCCAGGGCCGCGCGGCCTACACGATGCAGTTCGACCACTACGAGCCGGTCCCGACCGCGGTCGCCCAGGAAGTCCAGAAGAAATACGCGTAACTCGAAACGAGTTGCATCAGTAACTTAATTCAAGGCCCGCACGGGCTGGCAGGAATGGAGAGATCACATGGCAAAAGGTAAATTCGAGCGCACTAAGCCTCATGTGAACATCGGCACGATTGGTCACGTCGACCATGGCAAGACGTCGCTGACGGCGGCGATCACCAAGTATTTTGGCGAATACAAGCGCTACGACCAGATCGACGCGGCGCCCGAAGAGAAGGCGCGCGGCATCACCATTTCGACGGCGCACGTCGAATACGAGACCGCCAACCGCCACTATGCCCATGTCGACTGCCCCGGCCACGCCGACTATGTCAAGAACATGATCACCGGTGCTGCGCAGATGGACGGCGCGATCCTGGTGGTGTCGGCCGCCGACGGCCCGATGCCGCAGACGCGCGAGCACATCCTTTTGGCCCGCCAGGTCGGCGTGCCCTCGATCGTGGTGTTCTTGAACAAGGTCGACCAGGTCGACGACGCCGAGCTGCTCGAGCTGGTCGAGCTCGAGGTGCGCGAGCTTTTGACCAAGAACGAGTTCCCCGGCGACGACATTCCGATCGTCAAGGGTTCGGCGCTTGCCGCCCTTGAAGATAGCGACAAGAAGATCGGCGAGGACGCCATCCGCGAACTGATGGCTGCGGTCGATGCCTACATCCCGACGCCGGTTCGTCCGCTCGACAAGCCGTTCCTGATGCCGATCGAGGACGTGTTCTCGATCTCGGGCCGTGGCACGGTGGTGACCGGCCGCGTCGAGCGCGGCGTCGTCAAGGTCGGCGAGGAGCTGGAGATCGTCGGCATCCGTCCGACCACCAAGACGACCTGCACGGGCGTCGAGATGTTCCGCAAGCTGCTCGACCAGGGCCAGGCCGGCGACAACATCGGCGCGCTGCTGCGCGGTGTCGACCGTGAAGGCGTCGAGCGCGGTCAGGTCCTGGCCAAGCCCGGCACCGTCAAGCCGCACAAGAAGTTCGTTGCCGAAGCCTACATCCTGACCAAGGACGAGGGCGGCCGCCACACGCCGTTCTTCACCAACTACCGTCCGCAGTTCTATTTCCGCACGACGGACGTGACCGGCATCGTGTCGCTGCCGGAAGGCACCGAGATGGTGATGCCGGGCGACAACATCACCGTCGATGTCGAGCTGATCGTGCCGATCGCCATGGAAGAGAAGCTGCGCTTCGCCATCCGTGAAGGCGGCCGCACCGTCGGTGCCGGCATCGTCGTCACCATCACAGAGTAATTTGGACTTAAACCGATCTGTCGCGGGCGCTGCCCGCGCCGCGCCAGAACAAGGAAGTGACGCATGAACGGACAGAATATCCGCATCCGCCTGAAGGCGTTTGATCACCGGGTGCTCGACGCCTCGACACGGGAAATCGTGTCGACCGCCAAGCGCACCGGCGCCAACGTCCGCGGCCCCATTCCGCTGCCGACGCGGATCGAAAAGTTCACGGTCAACCGGTCGCCTCACGTCGACAAGAAGAGCCGCGAGCAGTTCGAGATGCGCACGCACAAGCGTCTGCTCGACATCGTCGACCCGACCCCGCAGACGGTCGATGCTTTGATGAAGCTCGACCTGGCCGCCGGTGTCGACGTCGAGATCAAGCTCTAAGGAACCAGAGGTCAGCGGGGCGACCCGGAACTCTGAAGGAACAAGAGGCGTGGAGGGGCGACAGCCCCGACAGGGAACTCTAAAGGAATTGAACCGATGCGTTCAGGTGTGATTGCAAAGAAGGTGGGAATGACCCGCATCTACAACGATGCCGGGGAACATGTTCCCGTCACTGTTCTCCAGATGGAGAACTGCCAGGTCGTGGCGCAGCGCACGCAGGAGAAGAACGGCTATACCGCCGTCCAGCTCGGCGTTGGCCTTGCCAAGGTGAAGAACACGTCGAAGGCGATGCGCGGCCATTTCGCGACCGCTTCCGTCGAGCCCAAGGCCAAGGTTGCCGAGTTTCGCGTCTCTGCCGACAACATGATCGATGTTGGCGCCGAGATCACCGTCGAGCACTTCGTCGTCGGCCAGAAGGTCGATGTGACGGGCACCACGATCGGCAAGGGCTTCCAGGGCGTCATCAAGCGGCACCACATGGGGGGCGGCCGCGCAACGCACGGCAACTCGGTGTCGCACCGTACACACGGCTCGACCGGCCAGCGCCAGGATCCGGGCAAGGTGTTCAAGGGCAAGCATATGGCCGGCCACATGGGCGACACCCGCGTCACCACGCAGAATGTCGAGGTCGTCTCGACCGACGCCGATCGCGGCCTGATCCTGATCCGCGGTGCGGTCCCGGGTTCGAAGGGTGCATGGATCCTGGTCCGCGACGCGGCCAAGGTGGCGCTTCCGGCCAATGCGCCGAAGCCCGCCGCGATCCGCGCCCTTGCGACTGACGGTGCCGCCACGAACGAGGCCCCGGCCACAGAGGGAGCGGAATAATGGACCTCAAGATTACAACGCTTGGCGGCAAGGACGCCGGCAAGCTGAAGCTCTCCGAAGAGATTTTCGGCCTCGATCCGCGTGAGGACATCCTGCAGCGCGTCGTGCGCTGGCAGCTTGCCAAGAAGCAGCAGGGCACGCACAAGGCCAAGGGTCGCGCGGAAATCGCCCGCACCGGCGCCAAGATGTACAAGCAGAAGGGTACGGGCCGCGCCCGTCACCATTCGGCTCGCGCTCCGCAGTTCCGCGGCGGTGGCAAGGCCCATGGCCCGGTCGTGCGCAGCCACGAGCACGATCTGCCTAAGAAGGTGCGTGCGCTCGGCCTGAAGCATGCGCTTTCGGCCAAGGCCAAGAGCGCGTCGATCATCATCATCGACGAGCTGAAGCTGACCGAGGCCAAGACCAAGGCGCTGATCGCGAATTTCGCGACGCTGGGCCTGAGCAACGCCCTGGTGATTGGCGGCGCCGAGCTTGACAAGAACTTCAAGCTGGCAGCGACCAACATCCCGAACATCGACGTGCTGCCCATCCAGGGCATCAACGTCTACGACATTCTGCGCCGCGGCACGCTGGTCCTTTCCAAGGCCGCCGTCGAGGCTCTCGAGGAGCGCTTCAAATGACCGACCTTCGTCATTACGACGTGATCGTCTCGCCGGCGATCACCGAAAAGTCGACCATGGCTTCCGAGCAGAACCAGGTCGTCTTCAACGTCGCCAAGAAGGCGTCGAAGCCGGAAATCAAGGCCGCCGTCGAAGCGCTGTTCGGCGTCAAGGTGATGGCCGTGAACACGCTTGTCCGCAAGGGCAAGATCAAGCGCTTCCGCGGCACGATCGGCCGCCAGAGCGACGTCAAGAAGGCGGTTGTGACGCTGGCCGAAGGCCAGTCGATCGACGTCGCGACGGGTCTCTGAGCAAGGTCGCGAGGACAGAACAATGGCACTGAAAAAATTCAACCCGGTAACGCCGAGCACCCGTCAGCTGGTCATCGTCGATCGGTCGGGCCTCTACAAGGGCAAGCCCGTCAAGGGCCTGACCGAAGGCCTGACCAAGTCGGGCGGCCGCAACAATTACGGCCGCATCACAGCCCGCTTCATCGGCGGCGGTCACAAGCGCACCTACCGCATCATCGACTTCAAGCGCCGCAAGTTCGACGTCGTCGGCACGGTCGAGCGCATCGAGTACGATCCGAACCGCACCGCCTTCATCGCGCTGATCAAGTATGACGATGGCGAGCTGTCCTACATCATCGCCCCGCAGCGTCTGGCTCCCGGCGACAAGATCGTGGCCGGTGAATCGGTCGACGTGAAGCCGGGCAACGCGATGCCGCTGGCCTCGATGCCGGTCGGCACGATCGTCCACAATATCGAGCTGAAGCCCGGCAAGGGCGCTCAGGTCGCCCGTTCGGCCGGCGGTTATGGCCAGCTCGTCGGCCGCGACCAGGGCATGGCGATCCTGCGCCTCAATTCGGGCGAGCAGCGTGTCGTCCACGGCTCCTGCATGGCCACTGTCGGCGCCGTGTCTAACCCGGACCACGGCAACATCAATGACGGCAAGGCAGGCCGCACCGTGTGGCGCGGCAAACGTCCGCACAATCGCGGCGTGACCATGAACCCGGTCGACCATCCACATGGCGGCGGCGAAGGCCGCACCTCGGGTGGCCGCCATCCGGTTTCGCCCTGGGGCAAGCCGACCAAGGGCAAGAAGACGCGGTCCAACAAGGCGACCGACAAGTTCATCCTGCGCTCGCGCCATCAGCGCAAGAGCTAAGAAGAGGTAACGCCAAGTGACTCGTTCGATTTGGAAAGGCCCCTTCATCGACGGCTACCTTCTGAAGAAGGTGGACAAGGTTCGTGAAGGTGGTCGCAATGAGGTGATCAAGATGTGGAGCCGCCGCTCCACCATCCTGCCGCAGTTCGTCGGCTTCACCTTCGGTGTCTACAACGGCCAGAAGCACGTTCCCGTCTCGGTGAACGAGGACATGGTCGGTCACAAGTTCGGTGAATTCGCTCCGACCCGGACCTATTACGGTCACGGCGCGGATAAGAAGGCGAAGAGGAAATAATCATGGGCAAGGCCAAAGCTCCGCGCAGGCTTGCTGACAACGAAGCGCGCGCCGTGTTGCGCACGATCCGTATCAGCCCGCAGAAGCTGAACCTGGTTGCCGCGCTGATCCGCGGCAAGAAGGTCGCGACAGCGCTTTCCGACCTCGAATTCTCGGCCAAGCGGATTTCCGGCACGGTCAAGAAGACGCTGGAATCGGCGATCGCCAACGCGGAAAACAACCACGACCTCGACGTCGATGCGCTGATCGTGGCGGAAGCCTATGTCGGCAAGTCGATCGTCATGAAGCGGTTCCATGCCCGTGGCCGTGGGCGCGCCAGCCGTATCGAGAAGCCGTTCTCGCACCTCACGATCGTCGTTCGTGAAGTCGAAGAAAAAGGGGAGGCCGCATAATGGGCCAGAAAGTCAATCCGATCGGTCTGCGTCTCGGCATCAACCGCACCTGGGATTCGCGCTGGTTCGCGAACACCGGCGAGTACGGCAAGCTGCTGCACGAGGACATCAAGATCCGCAAATATCTTGAGAAGGAACTCAAGCAGGCTGCGATCTCGAAAGTCGTGATCGAGCGTCCGCACAAGAAGTGCCGCGTCACCATCCATGCGGCGCGTCCGGGCCTGATCATCGGCAAGAAGGGCGCCGACATCGAGAAGCTTCGCAAGAAGCTAATGGAGATGACCAAGTCCGAGACGCATCTGAACATCGTCGAAGTGCGCAAGCCGGAGATCGACGCGACCTTGGTCGCCCAGTCGATCGCCCAGCAGCTCGAGCGCCGCATCGCGTTCCGCCGCGCCATGAAGCGTGCCGTGCAGTCGGCGATGCGCCTCGGTGCCGAAGGCATCCGCATCAACTGCGCCGGCCGTCTCGGCGGCGCCGAGATCGCGCGCATGGAATGGTATCGCGAAGGCCGCGTGCCGCTGCATACGCTGCGTGCCGACGTCGACTACGGCACGGCCGAGGCGAATACGGCCTACGGCATCTGCGGCGTCAAGGTCTGGGTGTTCAAGGGCGAAATCCTCGAGCACGACCCGATGGCTTCGGAGCGCCGCGCCACCGAGGGCGATCATGCGCATGGCGGTGGTGGTGAGCGCGAACGCGGTCGCCGTCGCGAAAACGCGTAAGACATTTAGGAATTTGGAGTTAGAACGATGCTGCAGCCAAAGCGCACAAAGTTCCGCAAGCAGTTCAAGGGCCGCATCCACGGTACCGCCAAGGGCGGCACCAACCTGGATTTCGGTGGTTTCGGGCTGAAGGCGCTTGAGCCGAACCGCGTCACCGCGCGTGAGATCGAGGCGGCCCGCCGCGCGATCACCCGCGAGATGAAGCGTGCCGGCCGCGTGTGGATCCGTATCTTCCCGGACGTGCCGGTGACGTCGAAGCCGACCGAAGTCCGTATGGGTAAGGGCAAGGGCGCGGTCGACTACTGGGCGGCACGCGTCAAGCCGGGCCGCATCATGTTCGAGATCGACGGCGTCAACGAGGAAACCGCCCGTGAGGCGCTGCGTCTCGGCGCGGCCAAGCTCTCGGTCAGGACGCGCTTCGTACAGCGCATCGCAGAATAAGGACGGGCTGATCATGAAAGCCGAAGACATCCGGACCAAGACCCAGGACCAGCTGACCGACGACCTGGCCAGCCTGAAGAAGGAGCAGTTCAACCTGCGCTTTCAGAAGGCCACCGGCCAGCTTGAGAAGACCGCGCGCGTGAGGCAGGTCCGCAAGGACATTGCGCGTATCAAGACCATCGCTGCGGAAAAGTCCGCGGCCAAGAAGGCTTAAGGACGAAAACCATGCCAAAGCGCATTCTGCAGGGCACCGTCGTCAGCGACAAGAACGAGAAGACGGTTGTCGTCAAGGTCGAACGGCGCTTCACGCATCCCGTGATGAAGAAGACCGTGCGCATGACCAAGAAGTACAAGGCGCACGACGAGAACAACGCCCACAAGGTCGGCGATCAGGTGTTCATCCAGGAATCGAAGCCGATTTCCAAGGACAAGCGCTGGGTCGTGGTGTCTTCGGACCAGGCCTGATCAGGGCCAACGAAACGAATTTTGGACAGACCGGGGAGGGGTGAGAAACCCGTCCCGTTAGAAAAGAAGAAGGCGGCCAGTCATGATTCAGATGCAAACAAACCTCGACGTCGCGGATAATTCCGGCGCCCGTCGTGTCATGTGCATCAAGGTGCTGGGCGGCTCGAAGCGGAAATACGCTTCCGTGGGCGACATCATCGTGGTGTCGATCAAGGAAGCCATCCCGCGCGGCCGCGTCAAGAAGGGCGATGTGATGAAGGCGGTCGTGGTTCGCACGGCCAAGGACATCCGCCGCCCGGACGGCAGCGTGATCCGTTTCGACAAGAACGCAGCCGTTCTCGTCGACAACAAGAAAGAGCCGATCGGCACGCGTATCTTCGGACCGGTTCCGCGCGAACTCCGCGCCAAGAACCACATGAAGATCATCTCGCTCGCGCCTGAAGTGCTGTAAGGAGCCGGACCAATGCAGAAGATTAGAAAAGGCGACAAGGTCGTCGTGCTGGCCGGCAAGGACAAGGGTCGTTCGGGCGAAGTCCTCTCGGTACAGCCGAAGGACGACACCGCGCTGGTGCGCGGCGTCAACCTGATCCGTCGTCACCAGAAGCAGTCCCAGTCCCAAGAGGGCGGGATCATCACCAAGGAAGCGCCGATCCAGCTGTCGAACATCGCGCTGGCCGACCCCAAGGATGGCAAGCCGACCCGGGTCGGCTTCATCTTCCAGAAGGACGGCAAGAAGGTGCGCGTCGCCAAGCGCTCGGGAGAAGTCATCAATGGCTAAGGCTCAAACCAAGCAGGCAACTGCCCAGAACACGCCGCGCCTCAAGCAGGTCTACAACGAGACCATCCGCAAGGCGCTGCAGGAGCAGTTCGGCTACGAGAACGAGATGCAGGTTCCGCGCATCGACAAGATCGTGCTGAACATGGGCGTCGGCGAGGCGACCGGCGATTCGAAGAAGCCTTCGATCGCGGCGGAAGACCTTGCGATGATCGCCGGCCAGAAGGCCGTCGTCACCCGCGCCCGCAACTCGATCGCCGGCTTCAAGGTCCGCGAGAAGATGCCGATCGGCGCCAAGGTCACGCTGCGCAAGGAACGCATGTACGAGTTCCTCGACCGCCTCGTGAACATCGCACTGCCGCGCGTCCGCGACTTCCGCGGACTTAATCCGAAGAGCTTCGATGGCCGTGGCAACTATGCCATGGGCATCAAGGAACACATCGTGTTTCCGGAGATCAACTACGACAAGGTTGATCAGATCTGGGGCATGGACGTCATCGTTTGTACGACTGCGAAGACGGACGACGAAGCCAGGGCATTGCTCAAGGCCTTCAACTTCCCCTTCCGCCAGTAACGGCAGCGAGAAAAGGAAAAATCTGAAATGGCAAAGACCAGCTCAGTCGAGAAGAACAACAGGCGCCGCAAGCTTGCGGACCAGTTCGCTGCCAAGCGCGAGGTGCTCAAGGCGATCATCATGGATCAGTCCAAGCCGATGGAAGAGCGCTTCCGCGCCCAGCTGAAGCTTTCGGCGCTGCCGCGCAACTCGGCCAAGACCCGCATCCGCAACCGCTGCGAAGTCACCGGACGTCCGCGTGCCTATTATCGCAAGCTCAAAGTATCGCGTATCGCGCTTCGTGATCTCGGCAATAACGGCCAGATCCCGGGCCTGGTCAAGTCGAGCTGGTAAGGAGGACATAACATGTCATTGAGCGATCCTCTCGGCGATATGCTGACCCGCATCCGCAACGCATATGGCCGCAAGAAGTCGAGCGTTTCGACGCCGGCCTCGCGCCTGCGTACCCGCGTCCTCGACGTGCTGAAGGCGGAAGGCTATATCCGCGACTACAGCCAGACCGACTTCGACAACGGCAAGTCCGAAATCGAGATCGAGCTGAAGTATTTCGATGGTGCGCCGGTGGTGCGCGAAATCGCTCGGGTCTCGAAGCCCGGCCGCCGCGTCTACGTTTCGGCCAAGTCGATACCGCACGTCGCCAACGGCCTCGGCATCGCCATCCTTTCGACGCCGAAGGGCGTGATGGCCGACCACGAAGCGCGTGAACAGAATGTCGGCGGGGAAATCCTCTGCCAGATCTTCTGATCTGGTATGTGACCCGGTTGGAAACAGGTTTTCGGGATCTAGTCCCGAAAGCCGAGACCTGAAACAAGAGAAGTGACGAGGACAACAAAATGTCTCGTATTGGAAAGAAACCCGTTTCGCTGCCGCAGGGCGTGACCGCGACCGTCAACGGCCAGACCGTGACGGCGAAGGGTCCGAAGGGCGAGCTGAAGTTCGTGGTGAACGACGAAGTGCTGGTCAAGATGGAAGGCAGCGAGATCGCTGTCCAGCCGCGCGACCAGACCAAGACTGCCCGTTCCAAGTGGGGCATGTCACGCACGCAGATCGTCAACATCCTGCAGGGCGTCAAGGACGGCTTCGAAAAGAAGCTCGAGATCACCGGCGTCGGCTATCGTGCCGCCATGCAGGGCAAGAACCTGCAGCTGGCGCTCGGCTTCAGCCATGACGTCGTCTACGAGACGCCGCAGGGCGTGACGATTTCGGTGCCGAAGCCGACGGAAATCACGGTGACCGGCATCGATAAGCAGCAGGTCGGCCAGGTTGCCGCCGAGATCCGCGAGTATCGCAGCCCCGAGCCCTACAAGGGCAAGGGTGTCCGCTATGCCGGCGAGAAGATCGTCCGCAAGGAAGGCAAGAAGAAGTAATTTTAACGCCGCGGGGAGCGGTCGCGGGAGGCTCGTCCTACCGCATATGGTTGCCCCCGTTTTTTTGAAGGCAAGGAACTGATATCATGGGCTCGAAAGAATCCACCCAACGCCGCGCCCAGCGCGTCCGCCGCCAGATCAAGAAGGTTGCCGGCGATCGTCCGCGCTTGTCGGTCCATCGCACGTCGAAGAACATCTATGTCCAGGTGATCGACGACGCCAAGGGCCACACCATCGCGGCTGCTTCGACGCTCGAGAAGGAGCTCAAGGGCTCGCTCAAGACCGGCGCCGACACGGCGGCCGCCGCTGCCATCGGCAAGCTGATCGCCGAGCGTGCCTCGAAGGCCGGCGTCAAGGAAGTCGTCTTCGACCGCGGCGCCTACATCTACCACGGCCGTGTCAAGGCGCTTGCCGAGGCTGCCCGTGAAGGTGGTCTGAGCTTCTAAAAACGAAATTCGCCCCCGGCGACCCACAGAGGCGCCGGATATCATCATCAACCGTGCTTCCGGAAAAAAACAAGGAACAGGATATGGCACAGGAACGTAGGGATGGCGGCCGCGGCCGTGATCGCGAAGAGCGCGACGACGGCATGGTCGACAAGCTCGTCCACATCAACCGTGTCGCCAAAGTCGTCAAGGGCGGCCGGCGCTTCGGCTTTGCGGCACTTGTTGTCGTCGGCGACCAGAAGGGCCGCGTCGGCTTCGGCCACGGCAAGGCGCGCGAGGTGCCGGAGGCGATCCGCAAGGCGACCGAATCGGCCAAGCGCGACATGATCTTCGTGCCGCTGCGCTCAGGCCGCACGCTGCACCACGACGTCGAGGGACGCTGGGGTGCGGGACGCGTTCTGCTGCGCGCCGCCAAGCAAGGTACCGGCATCATCGCCGGCGGCCCGATGCGCGCCGTTTTCGAAACGCTCGGCATGCATGACGTGGTCGCCAAGTCGATGGGTTCTTCGAACCCCTACAACATGGTTCGTGCCACGTTCGACGCGCTGAAGAGCCAGATGCATCCGAAGGATGTGGCTGCCGCGCGCGGCATCAAGTATTCGACCCTTCAGGCCCGCCGCGGCACCGCCGTTGCGGCTGAAGAATAGTCGACGCTGACCAGGGATTTGACCATGGCCAAGAAAGCAACCAAGACCATCACCGTCGAGCAGATCGGTTCGCCGATCCGCCGGCCGAAGGAGCAGCGCGCAACGCTGGTCGGCCTCGGCCTCAACAAGATGCACAAGCAGCGCACGCTGGAGGATACGCCCTCGGTGCGCGGCATGATCGCTGCCGTCCAGCATCTCGTCCGCGTCGTGGACGAGGGCTGAACCAGAGCGCAGGAGAACCCAGATGAAACTCAATGATCTGCGTGACAAGGACGGCGCGACGCACTCCAAGAAGCGTCTCGGCCGTGGCATCGGCTCCGGTTCGGGCAAGACCGCCGGTCGCGGCGTCAAGGGCCAGAAGGCGCGCTCCGGCGTCGCCGTCAACGGCTTCGAGGGTGGCCAGATGCCGCTCTACCGCCGCCTGCCGAAGCGCGGCTTCAACAATATCTTCGCCAAGAACTTCACCGTCGTGTCGCTGGCCCGCATCCAGGCGGCGCTCGATGCCAAGAAGCTCGACGCCAAGACAGTTGTAACGGCCGAGGCGCTGGTTGCGGCTGGCGTCATCCGTCGCGTCAAGGACGGCGTGCGCATCCTTTCAGACGGCGACATCAAGGCCAAGCTTGCCTTCGACGTGGCCGGAGCCTCCAAGGCCGCGATCGAGAAGATCGAAAAGGCCGGCGGCTCGGTGAAGCTGCCTGAGAAGGCAGCCGCCGAGTAACGGCAATTTGAAGCACGGCCGGCAAAGGTGGAATTCGGTTTTGCCTGCGGTTGTGCTTTGATCCGACAGATGTGACGGCCGCATCAACGCGGCCGCTTGCATGTTTGCAGTCCGGAGCTTATCTCGTGAGTTTCGGTGACACGCGCCGCCTGAGCTGCGGGCATCGAGCGTGACCAAGCGGAGAATCAGGCATGGCTTCGGCTGCTGAACAACTAGCCTCGAATCTGAATTTCTCGGCCTTCGCCAAGGCCGAGGATCTGAAGAAGCGCATCTGGTTCACCATCGGCGCGCTGCTCGTCTACCGTCTTGGCACCTATATCCCGCTGCCCGGCATCAATCCGGACGCCTTTGCCCACGCCTTCTCGTCGCAGAGCAAGGGCGTGCTTGGCATGTTCAATATGTTTGCAGGCGGTGCCGTGCAGCGCATGGCGATCTTTGCCCTCGGCATCATGCCCTATATCTCCGCCTCCATCATCATGCAGCTGATGACCTCGGTCATTCCGTCGCTGGAAGCGCTGAAGAAGGAAGGCGAGCAGGGCCGCAAGATTATCAACCAGTATACGCGCTACGGGACCGTGCTTCTGGCGCTGGTCCAGGCCTACGGCATTTCGGTCGGGCTCGAGGGCGGAAACGGCATCGTCAACGATCCCGGCATCTTTTTCCGCATCTCGACCGTCGTCACGCTGGTCGGCGGCACCATGTTCCTGATGTGGCTCGGCGAGCAGATCACCGCCCGCGGCATCGGCAACGGCATTTCGCTGATCATCTTCTCCGGCATTGTCGCCGGCCTGCCGCGCGCCATCTCCGGTACCTTGGAGCTAGGCCGCACCGGAGCGCTGTCGACCGGCCTGATCCTGGCGATCATCGTGCTCGCCATTATCGTTATCGGCCTGATCGTCTTTTTCGAGCGCGCCCAGCGCCGCCTGCTGATTCAGTACCCCAAGCGCCAGGTCGGCAATCGCATGTTCCAGGGCGATACCTCGCATCTGCCGCTGAAGCTCAACACATCCGGCGTCATTCCGCCGATCTTCGCTTCGTCGCTATTGCTGCTGCCGGCGACCGTCGCCGGTTTCTCGCAGACGACGAACATGCCCGCTTGGGCCAGCACCATCCTGGCATCGCTCGGTCATGGCCAGCCGCTCTACATGGCCTTCTACGCGGCGATGATCGTGTTCTTCGCCTTCTTCTACACGGCGATCGTCTTCAACCCGAAGGACACCGCGGACCAATTGAAGAAGCATTCGGGCTTCATCCCGGGCTATCGCCCGGGCGAGCGCACCGCGGACTATATTGACTATGTGCTCACCCGCATCACCGTCGTCGGCGCCATCTATCTGGTGCTGGTGTGTCTGCTGCCCGAGTTCCTGATTTCAGCGACTGGCGTACCGTTCTACCTTGGTGGCACTTCGCTCCTGATCGTGGTCAGTGTAACGCTCGATACGGTGGCGCAGATTCAGGGTCACCTGATCGCGCACCAGTATGAGGGCCTGATCAAGAAGTCGAAGCTGCGCGGGGGGAAAAAGGCCAGATGAGGTTGATATTGCTTGGACCGCCGGGGGCGGGCAAGGGGACACAAGCACTGAGACTGGTAGAACGACACGGCATCCCACAGCTTTCCACGGGGGACATGCTGCGTGCTGCTGTCCAGGCCGGCACCGAAGTCGGCAAGCGCGCCAAAGCGGTGATGGACGCTGGCGAACTGGTGTCCGACGCTATCGTCAACGCCATCGTAGCAGAGCGCATCGATCAAGCTGATTGCGCAAACGGCTTCATCCTTGACGGGTATCCCCGAACTCTGGTGCAAGCGGACGCCGTTGAGGAAATGCTGTCGGATCGCGGACTGGAGCTAGACGCGGTCATCGAATTTGTCGTCGACGACAAGGCGCTGGTTGGCCGAATCGTCAAGCGAGCCGAAGAAGCCAAGGCCGCAGGCCTGCCGGTGCGCAAAGACGACAGTCCAGCGGTGTTCGAAGAACGCTTGAGGGAATATTACAAGAAAACCTCGCCGCTGATCGGCTACTACTACGCCAAGGGTAAACTCAGGGGCGTCGATGGCATGGCCGACATCGATGCGGTGACGCAGCAGATCGAGGCGGTGCTCAGGGCGACGACCCGGCGGGTTGGCCAGGCGGCCGGCTAGAGAATCGAACGATTGCGCTTGACTGGAGCGGTCCGCTGGGGTATGGCGGCCCGTCTTCCTATCAGGCATGAGGCTTGCTTGTCCGCAAGGGCAAGGCAGGCCGCTTTGAACTGGAAACTCCCGCAAGGGCCGGCCTCCACCGGACGCGGGGCAACTTGAAGCGCCGGCTCGCCCGGCCTATATGGAGAAGAGAAGAACATGGCTCGTATAGCCGGCGTCAACATTCCGACCAACAAGCGCGTTGTCATTGCGCTTCAATACATTCACGGCATTGGCAAGAAGTTCGCCCAGGAGATCGTCGACAAGGTCGGCATCCCGGCCGAGCGCCGCGTCAACCAACTGACCGACGCGGAAGTGCTGCAGATCCGCGAGACCATCGACCGCGACTACCAGGTCGAGGGCGACCTGCGCCGCGAAGTGTCGATGAACATCAAGCGGCTCATGGACCTCGGCTGCTACCGCGGCCTGCGTCACCGTCGCTCGCTGCCGGTTCGTGGCCAGCGCACGCACACCAATGCGCGCACCCGTAAGGGCCCGGCCAAGTCGATTGCCGGAAAGAAGAAGTAATTTAGGGCAGTAAGGGGGTAGGGCAGTAGGCAATAGGGACGGCAGACATACTGCCCTACTGCCATATTCCCCCACTGCCTTCTCCCTGGTGGAGCCGCTGGCATTACGGCGGTGTAGAGATCAACTGAAAGGACTATCATGGCCAAGGAAGCCGCTCGTGTTCGCCGTCGCGAACGCAAGAATATCTCGTCGGGCGTTGCCCACGTCAATTCGACCTTCAACAACACGATGATCACCATCACCGACGCACAGGGCAATTCGATTGCCTGGTCGTCGGCCGGAGCCCAGGGCTTCAAGGGATCGCGCAAGTCGACCCCTTTCGCTGCCCAGATGGCTGCCGAAGATGTTGCCAAGAAGGCTCAGGAACACGGCATGCGCATGCTCGAGGTCGAGGTCTGTGGACCCGGCTCCGGTCGTGAATCGGCGTTGCGCGCACTGCAGGCAGCAGGGTTCACCATCACCTCGATCCGTGATGTGACGCCGATCCCGCACAACGGCTGCCGTCCGCGCAAGAAGCGCCGCGTCTAAAGAATTTACCGAACGCCGCGCGAGCGCCTCAAGGGCGCTCCTCCACGGCATTCCAGGTCGCCCGCCACGATTGGATGGTGGCGGGACAACGGAAGGAAAGCACTATGATCCAGAAAAATTGGCAAGAACTGATCAAGCCGAACAAGATCGAGTTCTCGTCGAAGAAGAAGACGCTGACCACGCTGGTCGCCGAGCCGCTCGAGCGCGGCTTCGGCCTCACCCTAGGCAACGCGCTGCGCCGGGTGCTTCTGTCTTCGCTGCGTGGCGCGGCTGTAACCGCCGTGCAGATCGACGGCGTTCTGCATGAATTCTCGTCCATCGCCGGCGTCCGCGAGGACGTGACCGACATCGTTTTGAACATCAAGGAAATCGCCATCCGCATGGAAGGCGACGGCCCCAAGCGCATGGTCGTCCGCAAGCAGGGACCGGGCGCGGTTCTCGCCGGCGACATCCAGACGGTCGGCGACGTCGAGATCCTCAATCCCGACCACGTCATCTGCACGCTGGACGAAGGCGCTGAAATCCGCATGGAATTCACCGTCGATACCGGCAAGGGCTATGTGCCGGCCGACCGTAACCGCGCCGAGGACGCGCCGATCGGGCTGATCCCCGTCGACAGCCTGTATTCGCCGGTCAAGAAGGTCTCCTACAAGGTCGAGAACACCCGCGAGGGCCAGGTTCTCGACTATGACAAGCTGACCATGACCATCGAGACCGACGGTTCGATTTCGGGCGAGGACGCGGTGGCCTTCGCCGCTCGCATCCTGCAGGACCAGCTCGGCCTATTCGTCAATTTCGACGAGCCGCAGAAGGAAGTCGCCGCCGAACAGGTTACCGAGCTTGCCTTCAACCCGGCGCTGCTCAAGAAGGTCGACGAACTCGAGCTTTCGGTGCGTTCGGCCAACTGCCTGAAGAACGACAACATCGTCTATATTGGCGACCTGATCCAGAAGACCGAAGCCGAGATGCTGCGCACCCCGAACTTCGGCCGCAAATCGCTGAACGAGATCAAGGAAGTCCTGGCGGCGATGGGCCTTCATCTCGGCATGGAAGTGCCGGACTGGCCGCCGGAAAACATCGAAGACCTCGCCAAGCGTTACGAAGATCAATATTAAGCATGATCCCGAACCGAAGGTCAGCGCAGCAAAAAGTTGCAGACTTTTCGGACAAGATCATGCGGCTAACCAACTGAGGCTCAGGCCTCTTGAAACCGCAATGAAGGAGAAGAGCCATGCGCCACGGATTTAAAGGCCGCCGGTTCGCCCGCAGCATAAGCCATCGCAAGTCGATGTTTGCCAACCTTGCCGTGTCGCTTATCGAGCACGAGCAGATCCTCACCACGCTGCCGAAGGCGAAGGATTTGCGTCCGATCGTCGAAAAGCTGGTGACGCTCGGCAAGCGCGGCGACCTGCACGCCCGCCGCCAGGTTATTGCCCAGATCGGCAATGAAGGCGTCGTCAAGCGCCTGTTCGATACCATCGCGCCGCGCTACGCCACCCGCAACGGCGGCTATCTGCGCATCATGAAGGCCGGCTTCCGCCACGGTGACAATGCCGCAATGGCCGTCATCGAATTCGTCGACCGCGACACCTCTGCCAAGGGCGCCGGCGATCGCGCCCGCATCGAGGCCGAAGGCACCGAAGAGGAAGCCGCAGCCGCATAAGGCTTGGTTTTTCTGAGTGAGTTTAAGGGGCCTGCGGCCCCTTTTTCATTGGGGCGGCTACCTCTTGCCGAGCAAAGTTGAGGTAGTTTCTTCCGCTTATTGACTTCCAATCAATCGCCTTTGTTATTTGCTCGATTGCGGGATGCGAATAGGAATAAACACTGTCGATCTCCGTTCGGTGATCGATATCGCATATCAATTGGGACACAGTCACGCCGTTCAGATATTTTTCGGCGTCCCGATCTTCGATGAAGTCGGTATCAACGCGGAAATAAATCTGGATCGGACCCGCGCAGATGTTCAGGTCGATGTCGTTCCTCGATGCGATGTAGAAGACCATAGCTTCTTCTGGTGTCCACAGGCCCGCGTTCAGGAATTCCGATGGCTTTGTTCTGCTGTCGAACCCATCCATTGAAAGAGCAAATTGGTCGGTTATGCGCTCGGTCTTGCCGCGGATGGCATGCACATGTTCGATCTGAAACCAATTCAGATCGTAAGGCGGCTCGTTATCAAAGGAAGCTTCGAGCTGACCATATATCCAATAGACGGGAATCGTCTCGGCATACTTGGTGATCCAATCATCCGGCGCGCCGAACGCTTCGGCAATTTCGATCATTTTCATGCCGGGGATAACAGGCCCCAAAGTGCCGGTCACCAAAAAATCACGGAATGAAACGAGCTGTTTTTTCATTTGCCGACACGGCTTTCCGGTTTCACCTCGACCTATAACCGCTTTGCCGCCCAAAATAATCGGATTTCAGCGGCTTAGCCTTTCATTTTGCACAATCGTCAGGACAATGGCGCCCGACTTGGAGGATTCGGAATGCGCGTTAAACGGCTGTCCCTTGTTCTGATCTGCGCCTTGATGGCGCTGGCCATCGTGCCGGCGGCCAGGCACGCGCTGGCGGAGGAGAACAAGCCAGACCCCGGTTTGTCCGACGTGCTGACGGATCTATTGCATGGCGTCGAAGGCGAAAACGCCACTTCCGGCCCCGACAAGCGCGTGCCGTTCGGCCGCGAGGAGGTGCAACTGTCCTTCGCGCCGCTGGTCAAGCAGACAGCGCCGGCCGTGGTCAATGTCTACGCCTCGCAAACCGCCAAGGTGACGTCGCCCTTCGACGGCGATCCGTTCTTCGAGGAGTTCTTCGGCCGCTCGCAGCCGCGCGCGCAGTCTTCGCTCGGTTCGGGGGTGCTGGTCGATCCCACCGGCGTCGTGGTCACCAATTTCCACGTCGTCAAGAACGCTGACCAGGTCAAGGTAGCGACCGCCGACGGGCGCGAATTCGACAGCAAGGTGCTGCTCAAGGATGAGACGCTCGACCTCGCCGTGCTCAAGATTTCTTCTGACAAGCCGTTCCCGGTGATCGCTATCGGCGATTCCGACGCGCTCGAGGTCGGCGATCTGGTGCTGGCGATCGGCAATCCGTTCGGTGTCGGCCAGACCACCACCAGCGGCATCATTTCGGCCGTGGCGCGCAGCCATATCGGCGTCTCCGATTCCAGCTTCTTCATCCAGACCGACGCCGCCATCAACCCCGGCAATTCCGGTGGCGCGCTGGTCAACATGGGAGGGCAGCTGATCGGCATCAACACGGCGATCTATAGCCGTAGCGGCGGCTCGATCGGCATCGGCTTTGCCATCCCTTCGAACATGGTCCGCGCTTTCGCCGATGCGGCCAAGGCCGGGCTCGACTTCTTCGAGCGGCCGTATGCAGGTGCCGAGTTCGAGGCGGTGACGCCGCAGATTGCCGAATCGCTCGGCATTGACAAACCGACCGGTGCGCTGGTTTCTTCGGTCGAAGAGGCGGGACCTGCGGCCAAGGCAGGGCTCAAGCCTGGCGACGTGGTGCTGTCGCTCAACGGCAAGCCGGTCGAGAGCGTCGGGGCGCTGGACTACCGCATGGCGACGCTGTCGATTGGTACGAATGCCAGCTTCGGCGTCCTGAGCAAGGGTCAGCAGGCGATGATGGACATCGCCCTGGAACGACCGCCCGAAGGCGCCAAGGCTGCGGAGCTCACATTGCGCGGGCGTAGCCCGTTTTCGGGTGCCAAAGTCGCTGAACTGTCGCCACGGCTTGCCCAACGGCTCGGTCTGCGCACCGATGTCAAAGGCGTCACCGTGGTCGACATCAACCGCGATTCGCCCGCTGCCGATTTTGGCTTCCAGCCAGGGGACATCGTGCGTGAGGTCAATGGCCTGACGATCGACAAGGCGGCGACCTTGGAGCAGGTAGCCCAACAGGATACGCGCTGGTGGCGCTTTACCGTCGAGCGCGGCGGGCAGATACTGCGCCAGGTGTTGCGTTACTGAGCCCGACCGTCAGCATGATCGGACTCCAGGCAGAAGAAGTTGCATGGCCGATCTGTTCAGTGTCGACGAACCGGAAAAGACGCCGCCCGGCAGGCCGCTGGCGGACCGTCTGCGCCCGAAGAACCTTGGCGAGGTCGTCGGCCAGGAGCATCTGACCGGACCCGACGGCGCGCTGACGCGGCTGATCGGTTCCGGCTCGCTCGGCTCGATGATCTTCTGGGGCCCGCCCGGCACTGGCAAGACCACGGTCGCACGGCTGCTTGCCGGCGAGACAAGCCTCGCCTTCGAACAGATATCGGCGGTGTTTTCCGGCGTTGCCGACCTGAAGAAAGTGTTCGAGGCAGCGAAGCTGCGCCGCTCGAACGGCCGCCAGACACTGCTGTTCGTCGACGAGATCCATCGCTTCAACCGCGCCCAGCAGGACAGTTTTCTGCCCGTGATGGAAGACGGCACCGTCGTGCTGGTCGGCGCCACCACGGAGAACCCGTCCTTCGAGCTTAACGCCGCGCTGTTGTCGCGCGCGCGTGTGCTGGTCTTTCACTCGCTCGGCGAGGACAGCATCGCCAAGCTGCTGGCGCGGGCCGAGGAGGCAGAGGGCAGGGCGCTGCCGCTCGATGATGAGGCACGGGCGATGCTCATCCGCATGAGCGATGGCGACGGCCGCGCGGCATTGACGCTCGCCGAAGAGGTCTGGCGCGCAGCGAAATCAAAGGAGGTGTTCGGTGCCGAAGCTCTGCAGCGCATCGTCCAGCGCCGCGCGCCGATCTACGACAAGGGACAGGACGGCCACTACAATTTGATCTCCGCCTTGCACAAATCGGTGCGCGGCTCCGACCCCGACGCGGCACTCTACTATCTGGCCCGCATGTTCGACGCCGGCGAAGATCCGCTTTATCTCGGGCGCCGGTTGGTGCGCATGGCGATGGAGGATATCGGGCTGGCCGACCCGCAGGCGCTCGTCGTCGCTAACGCCGCCAAGGACGCCTATGACTATCTGGGCTCGCCCGAGGGCGAACTGGCCTTCGCCGAGGCGACCGTCTATCTCGCCACCGCGCCGAAATCCAATGCAGTCTATACCGCGTTCAAGGCCGCCACACAGGCGGCGAAGGAATTCGGTTCGCTGCTGCCGCCCAAGCACATTCTCAATGCGCCGACCAAGCTGATGAAACAGGAAGATTACGGCGCCGGCTATCGCTACGACCACGACGAGCCCGACGCTTTTTCCGGCCAGGACTATTTTCCGGAGAAGATGGGAAGGCAGACATTCTACGACCCGCCCGAGCGCGGCTTCGAGCGCGATATCAGGAAGCGGCTTGATTATTGGGCGAAGCTGCGCAGCGAGCGGGAAAAGTAGCTGCCAGTCGCACACTGGTGTGATCGCCGTTGTCTGGCGGGATAAAAAACCCTATCAAGGTGCGCCTTCGGCCGGCGGACAGGCCAGAAACGTACCGACGATATTCAGAACGGAATCGCGCCTGGCGCGTGGAAAAATGACAAAAAGAACTCGCAAGACCCTCCGGAAATTCGCCATAGCGATCCCGCTGCTGGCGCTCGGCTTCTATTTCATTCCCATCCTGACGACAATTTTCATTGTCCTCGGCCTGATCGACGTGTTGCGCAACGACAACAAGAGCTGGGCCCTGTTCAGTGGTTATTTTCTCGGCAACGGCATCTTCACCTGGCTGCTTTCGCCCTTCAATCTGCTGGTCGATCTGCTGTGCTACAGAAACCGCGGTGTCTGGAAACTGGACCAGTTTCCTCCGGACTATCAGCGTGAGGTCAACGAGGTTCTCGACGTCTTCAAAGCGCGCAAGGACGAGATCATCGCCGATATCGACGCCAATTTCGGCAGCGGCCGGCGCGGCATGTATGTCTACCAGTGGTATGGCAAGCACAAAATCGACAACGTTGCCGAATTCAACAAGGATTTCAAATACATCAAGACCATCGCCGTGTCGGTGTTCAGGGGCAGGGAATCGACCTCCTGGCATTTCGGACCGCTGCGGCTCAGCCTGCGCATTCTCTACAATCTTCTCCCGGTGAAGGCCGAGGTTTTCGTCGAGTGCAACAACGCCAGGAACTACTGGCACGACAACCCGCTCTATATTTTCGACGACACGCTGCTGCACCGATCGGTCAACGAATATGATGGGCGCCGCTACTGCGTGTTCATGGACATCATCCGGCCATCGCCATTTCCCGGCCTGATCGCCGCTCTTCTCGCCATCGTTTCGGTCAGCGTCGAGCGCATCAATGCCATGTTCTACAAGAACTGGAAGATGATCGGCTCCAGCAAGCCGAAGAAGGCCGGAGCCGCCTGACACCATGGTGTGACCGGCGCGAGGGAGCACGATGTATCATCTGTTGCTTGTCTGCCTTGGTGGCGCGATCGGTGCAATGGCCCGCTTCTTCCTGTCCGGCTTCGTCGCCCGCCGGGTCGGCGAGACCTTTCCCTGGGGCACTATGGCCGTCAATGTCTCGGGAGCGTTTGCAATCGGTGTCGTTGCGCATGCGGTGGCGCGCGACGGCATGCCCGCCATCTGGGCCCTTACCGTTACCGGCGGCCTCGGCTGCTATACCACGGTTTCTTCCTTCAGCCTGCAGACGCTGGCGCTGGCGCGCGAGGGCGAATGGCGGCGCGCCGGCGGAAATGTGCTGCTTTCGGTTTTTCTGAGCCTCGGCGGCGTGACGCTGGGCTTTGCCGCCGGAAGTCTTCTGATTGGCGGCGGGGCGCGGTGAGCGGCCTGCGGAAGCTCCGCCACGACGGGACGGACACTGCGGCAGGGCATGCGGCGCGCCTCATTGGCCGTCGCAGAACCAACGAAACGGTTCGGCTCTATGCGACCGTAGCCGCAGGCAGCATGATCGGCGGTGTGTTGCGGGCGCTTGCCTCATCGACGAGCACTGCCCTGTGGGGCGCTGGATTTCCCTTCGGCACGCTCCTCGTCAATATTGTTGGCTCGTTCCTCATCGGCTTCTACGCGACATTGACGGGACCGGATGGTCGCGTCTTCGCCGGTCCGCTGCAACGTCAATTCTTCATGGCCGGCTTCTGCGGCGGCCTGACGACCTTCTCCGCTTTCAGCCTTGAAACACTCATCCTCGCGCAAGGCGGGAGGTTTGTGGCCGCGGGACTCAATATCGCGATCTCCGTGGTGGCCTGGCTTGCCGCCGTCTGGCTTGGCCACATCTTTGCAGTTCGGCTCAACCGGCTGAGAGGGTCCAGGCAATGAAGATACCAACACAGGCACAATTGCTGCGCATCTTTATCGGCGAAAACGACAGGGCAGATGGCCGTCCGCTGTATGAGGTTATTGTGCTGAGGGCCCGCGAAATGCAGATAGCCGGCGCGACCGTCCTGCGCGGCGCGATGGGGTTCGGCCATTCCAGCCGGCTTCACACCACGAAGATCCTCCGCCTATCGGAGGATCTGCCACTCGTCATCGAGATCGTCGATGACGAGGAAAAATTGGCCGCTTTCCTGCCCGTGCTTGAAACAATCATGACAAGTGGTTTGATTACGCTGGAGAAAGTTCAGGTTCTGCAATATGGAACCGACAACGAATAAGCGAGTGAGATTGCGGGTACCGGCGAATGCCGTTGCATGCCTGCAAAACGGCGATTGGAATCATGGCAGGCGTTGAACAGATCACAGTGGACGCCGGCGAGGCGGGCATGCGGCTCGACCGCTGGTTCAAGAGCCATTTCCCCGGTCTCGGTTTCGGTCATCTGCAGAAGCTGCTGCGTTCCGGCCAGATCCGCGTCGACGGCGGCAGGGTGAAGGCCGATACCCGCGTCGAAGCCGGCCAGACGGTGCGTGTGCCGCCGCTCGAAGTCGACAAGAAAGGTGAAAGCCCGCTCACCGGTCATTCGATCCGCAACCAGGGCGACGCCGACGTTTTGGCAAAGATGCTGATCCATGAGGACCCGAAGGTCTTCGTCTTCAACAAGCCGGCCGGCCTGGCAGTGCAGGGCGGCTCGGGCGTCACCCGCAATGTCGACGACATGCTGGAAGCCTGGCGCAACCAGAAGGGCGAGAAGCCGCGCCTGGTGCACCGGCTCGACCGCGATACGTCGGGTGTGCTGGTTGTCGCCCGTACAAGGCTCGCCGCCATGAAGCTCGCCGAAGCGTTCCGGGCGCGTGAGACGAAGAAAACCTACTGGGCACTGGTCAAGGGCGTGCCGCCGAAGCGCGAGGACAAGATCTCGACCTGGCTGATCAAGGAACCGACGCCCGACGGCGATCGTGTGCGTATCGCCAAGCATGGCGAAAAGGGCGCCGATCACGCCGTCTCCTATTACCGCATAGTCGAGCAGGCGGCGCAGACGCTGTCCTGGCTGGAAATGGAACCCTATACCGGGCGCACCCACCAGCTTCGCGTCCATGCCGCCCATATCGGTTGCCCGATCATCGGCGACCCCAAATATTTCGAGGCCGACACCAATTGGGATTTTCCAGGCGGCATGCAGAACCGGCTGCATCTGCACGCGCGCCGCATCGTTATCCCGCATCCCGACAAGGGCTTTGTCGACGTCACCGCACCGATGCCGCCGCATATGCGCCAGAGCTGGAACCTGCTCGGTTTCGACGAGCAGAGTGCCGAGGACTAGCGACGGTGGGCGTCGCCACAGAAACCCTCGACCGCCGTGACGCGGTCGATCTGGCGGCAGCCGCCATCATGGTTGGGCTGACTTTTTCCTGGGGGCTGAACTACGTCGCCGCCAAGATCTCCTATGCCGGCTACGATCCCGTTTTCCTGTCGATCGCCCGCTCGGTGATCGGCGGCTTGTGTGTTTTCGGCTGGTGCCGCTGGCGCGGCATTGCGCTGTTCACGCCCGACAAGACCCTCGTCGCCGGCATTCTGGCCGGCGCGCTTTTCGGTTTCGAGTTCCTGTTTCTCTATGTCGGACTCGAGCACACCACTGTCGTGCGCAACACTTTGCTGGTCAACACCATGCCGTTCTGGATGTTGGTCGGCGGTCATTTCCTGCTGGGCGAAAGCATCACGGCACGCAAGCTCGTTGGTCTTCTGCTCGCTTTCGCTGGATTGATCGCGGTGTTTTCCGATAAACTGAGCGCCAATGGCGGCGCAACATTGGGTGGCGATTTGCTCAGTCTCGGTGCCGGCATTCTGTGGGCCGTGACCAATATCGTCATCAAGCGGTCGAAGCTGGTGACGGCCAGCGCCGAAAAGCTGCTGCTCTATCAGCTGGCCGGAGCCGCTGTCGTCGGCATTTTGGTGATGCCCTTTGCCGGGCCGCCCGTCCGCAACTTTACTCTTCTGCCGACCTTGGCTCTGCTGTTCCAGGCCGTCTATGTCGTCGCCTTCACCTATGTGCTGTGGTTCTGGCTGCTGCGGCGCTACCCTGCATCTGGACTGTCGAGCTTCACTTTCCTGTCGCCGGTATTTGGTGTGCTGTGCGGCGCCGTGTTCTTGAACGAGCCGCTGACCGTTCGTATCTTCCTGGCACTCGCCCTGATCGCCGCCGGACTCATCATCGTCAACCGGCCGGCCCGAAAACAAAGTCCCGGATGAGCATGCGCGATATATTGAACGACCTCGAAGCTGGAAAGCTGCTCTCTGATCCGGACCCGGTGCGTCGCGCCCAGATCCAGATGAAGACGCCGCTGCCGAAGCGCTTCTACAAGACCGTCGCGGTAGCACCGGTCGAAGACGGTTTTGCCGTCCATCTCGATGGCAAGCCCGTCCGCACGCCGGCCAAGGCGCTGCTGGAGCTGCCGACCGAAAAGGCGGCTGCTCTCGTCGCCGAGGAATTCGCCGCACAGGAGGAGACCATCAACCCGGTGACGATGCCGGTGATGCGTCTGGTCAATACGGCAATCGATGGCGTCGCCAGTGATCCCCAGGCCGTGCTGGAGGACATCCTGCGCTTTGCCTCGTCCGATCTGCTCTGCTACCGCGCCGATGCGCCCCAAGGACTCGTCGACCGGCAGAACGAGCATTGGGATCCGGTCATCGACTGGGTGCGCAGCGCGCTCGGCGCCCGGTTCCATCTTGCCGAAGGCGTGATCCATGTCGAACAGCCGCGCGAGAGTATCGCGCTGCTTGGCCAGCATCTTGCCCAACGTGCCGATCCGCTGCGCCTTGCCGCCATCCACGTCATGACGTCGCTGACCGGATCGGCGCTGCTGGCGCTGGCCGTCGACTTCGGCGAGCTCGACGGCGAGGCGGCCTGGGCTGCCGGTCATGTCGACGAGGACTGGCAGGCCGAGCAATGGGGCCATGATGCCGAGGCCGTCGCGCACCGCGCGGCCCGCAAGCGCGACATGATGGCGGCAGTCACGCTGCTCGAAGCTCTCAAAGGCTGACCGCACCGTCGTTTCTATTTCGCACTGCACATTAGACCAAAGTCATAATCCCAAAGACGGTCTGCCTCTGGACGGCGCTTTCTGTCATTTTTTGTACTGGTGGCTGTACTGAGTCTGCGTTCCGAGGAAACGCGGACGATGACGCGCAGCATCGAGGACTGACGGAATCACACGGGAGGATACGCTCATGGCAATGGCATCGACCGCCGGCAAAACAAGCCGCGGCATGACGCGCGAGGAGAAGAAGGTCATCTTCGCTTCCTCGCTCGGCACCGTTTTCGAATGGTACGATTTTTATCTCTACGGCTCGCTGGCAGTGTTCATTGGTTCGACTTTTTTCAGTCCAACCATTCCGGAAGCGACGCGCAATATTTTCGCGCTGCTGGCGTTTGCCGCTGGCTTCCTCGTGCGCCCGTTCGGCGCATTGCTGTTCGGCCGCATCGGCGACCTTGTCGGCCGTAAATACACTTTCCTTGTCACCATGACGATCATGGGCCTGTCGACCTTCCTGGTCGGCTTGCTGCCTGGCTATGCGACTTTGGGCATCGCCGCTCCCGTGATCCTGATCATCTTGCGCATGTTGCAAGGCCTGGCGCTCGGTGGCGAGTATGGCGGTGCCGCCACCTATGTCGCCGAGCATGCACCCGACGATCGCCGCGGCTACTACACGTCGTGGATACAGACGACGGCAACGCTCGGCCTGTTCCTGTCGCTGATCGTCATCCTGATCGTCCAGGGGTCGATGACCAAGGAAACCTACGCCGCCTGGGGCTGGCGCATTCCGTTCATCGTTTCCTTCCTCCTCCTCGGCATTTCGATCTGGATCCGGCTGTCGCTTTCTGAATCGCCGACCTTCCAGCGCATGAAGGACGAAGGCAAAGGCTCCAAGGCGCCGCTGTCAGAAGCCTTCGGTCAGTGGAAGAACGCCAAGATCGCGCTGCTGGCGCTGCTCGGCCTCACGGCCGGTCAGGCCGTAGTTTGGTACAATGGCCAGTTCTACGCGCTGTTCTTCTTGCAGAACGTGCTCAAGGTCGATCCGCAATCGGTCAACATCATGATCGCGATTGCTCTGGCTGTTGGCTCGATCTTCTTCGTCGTGTTCGGCTGGCTCTCCGACAAGATCGGCCGCAAGCCGATTATCATGGCCGGCCTTGCACTGGCGATCGTCTGCACCTTCCCGTTGTTCAAGGCGCTGACCTGGGCAGCCAACCCGGCGCTCGCCACAGCGCAGCAGAACACCCGTGCGACGGTGACCGCGGCACCGGGAGACTGCAAGTTCCAGTTCAACCCGGTGGGCACGGCGAAGTTCACCACGTCCTGCGATATCGCCACCTCGTTTCTGACCAAGAACTCGGTGCCTTATGACGTAGTGGCCACGGCAGCGCCCGGCACTCCTGCGTCGGTCAAAATCGGCAACGAGACGGTTGAGTCGTATGACGCCACCGCAGCCGGCGATCAAGCCAAGGCCAAGGACGCTGTTTTCGCCAAGGCGGTAAACACGGCGCTTCAGGACGGCGGCTATCCGCTGAAACGGGCAGCGGCGAAGGTGCCGGATCAGAAGCTCGAAGCCTTCATCGCGGCCAATCCCGAACTGAAGCTCGATGCGGCCGCGATCCGCGCCGGCGAGAAGGCCATGGTTCCGACCGACCAGGCGATCAAGGACAAGCTGCTGACTGCCGATGAGGCTGCGGGAGCTCCCGAGGTCACCGTCTACACCGTACCGGGCGGTGGTCCCTTCGCCATGTTCGCCGACCCGGCGGCGGTCAACTGGCCGATGACGATCGGTATCCTGCTCATCCTCGTGATCTTCGTCACGATGGTCTACGGGCCGATCGCCGCGATCCTGGTCGAGATGTTCCCGACCCGCATCCGCTACACCGGCATGTCGCTGCCCTACCATATCGGCAATGGCTGGTTCGGCGGGCTGCTGCCGGCGACGGTGTTCGCGCTCAGCGCCTACAAGGGCGATATCTACTATGGACTGTGGTACCCGGTGGTGATCGCGGCGATGTCGCTGATCATCGGCATGATCTTTGTCAGGGATACGCTCGGAACGGACCTGCACACCAAACAGTAGCCGGCCTGTCCGGTTCAAAGCAAAGCCCGGCGCGAGCGATCGCGCCGGGCTTTTCCAATCTATCAAGTGCATGGAGGGGAAGGGCTTAGCTCTTCCGATCCTGGTTCGCTTCCTCGATCGCTGCCTCATGATACCAGGCACTTCCGAAATCCGTGCGGTTGCGCAACGAAGCAAGTTCTGCCGCGAACTTAGCCTTTCCGCTTAAATTTGAGGCAGAAGCGCGCGCTGCCACCGGGAACATCAGGATTTTGGCCGACTGACGAGTGGAAGTGATTTCCATTGTCGGTTTCCTTTCTTCGACAGAACCTTGCCGATTCAACCTTTCCCCAACATAGGTTCAGCAATCGAAATAGGCAATATGATTACGAAAAGATCAGTACTTGCATATTATTTGTGCAAAATGTGCTTGTGGATGATCCGACCGCAGCATGACAGCGGACCAGCGATTTTGGGCGGATACAACCTCACTTTTGCCGCATCCATCGCCGGCGAGAATGGCACACGAATTGCATTTTAGTAATCCGGCAGGTCGGCTGCTGGATAGGCCGGCTCGCCCCGGCGCCATCCAGGGTTCGGTGATCAAGCAACGAGAGGCTAGAATGACGAAATACAAGCTCGAGTACATTTGGCTCGATGGATACACCCCGGTTCCCAATCTTCGCGGAAAGACGCAGGTCAAGGACTACGCCGAGTTTCCGACGCTCGACCAGCTTCCGCTGTGGGGCTTCGACGGTTCTTCGACCATGCAGGCCGAGGGCCACAGCTCCGACTGCGTTTTGAAGCCGGTCGCCGTTTATCCGGATCCCGCCCGCACTAATGGCGCGCTCGTCATGTGCGAGGTCATGATGCCGGACGGCGTCACGCCGCATGCGTCCAACAAACGCGCCACCATCCTCGACGACGAGGGCGCCTGGTTCGGCTTCGAGCAGGAGTATTTCTTCTACAAGGACGGCCGCCCGCTCGGCTTCCCCGAGAGCGGCTATCCGGCGCCGCAAGGCCCGTACTATACCGGCGTCGGCTATAGCAATGTCGGCTCCGTCGCCAGGCAGATCGTCGAGGAGCATCTCGACCTTTGCCTTGCCGCCGGCATCAACCATGAAGGCATCAACGCCGAAGTGGCCAAAGGCCAGTGGGAATTCCAGATCTTCGGCAAGGGCTCCAAGAAGGCCGCCGACCAGATGTGGATGGCACGCTATTTGATGCAGCGCCTGACCGAGAAATACGGCATCGACATCGAATATCACTGCAAGCCGCTCGGCGACACCGACTGGAACGGCTCGGGCATGCATGCCAACTTCTCGACAGCCTATATGCGCGAAGTCGGCGGCAAGGCGTATTTCGAAGCGCTGATGGCGGCTTTCGACAAGAACCTGATGGATCACATCGCCGTCTACGGGCCGGACAACGACAAGCGTTTGACCGGCAAGCACGAGACCGCGCCGTGGAACAGGTTCAGCTATGGCATCGCCGATCGCGGTGCCTCGATCCGCGTGCCGCACTCCTTCATCAACAACGGCTACAAGGGCTATCTCGAAGATCGCCGGCCGAATTCGCAGGGCGACCCCTACCAGATCGCCTCGCAGATATTGAAGACGATCGCCTCCGTCCCGACCAGCGCCGAGGTTTCGGCCGCGGCTTGAGCATTCGTCATGGCGTGGACCTCAGGTCTGCGCTGTGACTTTCTCTCCAATCGCATCACAATAAAAAACCCCGGCGTCTCTGCCGGGGTTTTTTCTATTGGCTGCAACGATCCGGATCACACCGAATAATACATATCGTATTCGACCGGATGCGGGGTCATTTCGAAGCGCATTACCTCGGCCATCTTGAGCTCGATATAGCTGTCGATCTGGTCGTCGTCGAATACGCCGCCGGCCTTCAGGAAGCCGCGGTCCTTGTCGAGGCTCTGCAAAGCCTCGCGCAGCGAGCCGCAGACGGTCGGGATTTTCTTCAATTCCTTCGGCGGCAGGTCGTAGAGATCCTTGTCCATCGGCTGTCCCGGGTGGATCTTGTTCTTGATGCCGTCAAGGCCGGCCATCAGCATGGCGGCGAAGGCAAGATAGGGGTTCGCGCCCGGATCGGGGAAGCGGACCTCGACGCGCTTGGCCTTCGGCGACGAGCCGAACGGAATGCGGCACGAGGCCGAGCGGTTGCGTGCCGAATAGGCGAGCAGCACCGGCGCTTCATAACCCGGCACCAGGCGCTTGTAGGAGTTGGTCAGCGGGTTGGTAAAGGCGTTGATCGCCTTGGCATGCTTGATGATGCCGCCGATATAGAACAGGCAGCTCTCGGACAGGCCGGCATATTCGTTGCCGGCGAAGGTCGGCTTGCCTTCCTTCCAGATCGACTGGTGGACATGCATGCCCGAGCCATTGTCGCCGAACACCGGCTTCGGCATGAAAGTGGCCGTCTTGCCGTAGGCGTTGGCGACCTGGTGCACGACATATTTATAGATCAGCATCTTGTCGGCGTTGCGGACCAGCGTGTCGAACTTGATGCCGAGCTCGTGCTGGGCGGCGGCCACTTCGTGATGGTGCTTTTCAACGCGCACGCCCATCTCGGCGAGCACGGTGAGCATTTCCGAGCGCATGTCCTGCGCCGAATCGACCGGCGGCACCGGGAAATAGCCGCCCTTGATGCGCGGCCGATGACCGAGGTTGCCGGTCTCGTAGTCGGTGTCGTCATTGGACGGCAGTTCGGTCGAATCCAGCCTGAAGCCGGTGTTGTAAGGATCGGCCTTGTACTTGACGTCGTCGAACACGAAGAACTCGGCTTCAGGACCGACGAAGATCTGGTCGCCGATGCCTTCGGCCTTCATGTAGGCCTCGGCTTTTTTAGCGGTGCCGCGCGGGTCGCGATTGTAGGACTCCCCGGAGATCGGATCGAGGATGTCGCACAGGATGACCATGGTCGACTGCGCGAAGAACGGGTCCATATGCACCGTATCGGAATCCGGCATCAGCACCATGTCGGACTCGTTGATCGCCTTCCAGCCGGCGATCGAGGAACCGTCGAACATGACGCCATCGGCAAACATGTCTTCCTCGACCTCGACGACATCCATCGTAACGTGCTGCAGTTTGCCCTTCGGATCGGTGAAGCGCAGATCGACGAACTTAACGTCGTTGTCCTTGATCTGCTTCATGATGTCTTTGGCTGTCGTCATGTCCCTGCTTCCCTATGTGATGACGTTTGAACATGGCCTTTTAACGGGAAAATTCAGACGGCGTCCATGCCGGTTTCGCCGGTGCGGATGCGCACCACTTCCTCGATATTGGAGACGAAGATCTTGCCATCGCCGATGCGGCCAGTCTGGGCCGCCTTGCGGATGGCTTCGATCGCTGCTTCGACCGCATCGTCGCCGAGCACGACTTCGATTTTCACCTTCGGCAGGAAGTCGACGACATATTCGGCGCCGCGATAAAGCTCGGTATGGCCCTTCTGGCGGCCAAACCCTTTGGCCTCGGTAACGGTGATACCTTGCAGGCCAGCCTCCTGAAGCGCTTCCTTCACTTCGTCTAGCTTGAATGGCTTGATGATCGCTTCGATCTTTTTCATGTAAAAAGTGGCCTCCACTGCCAAAAAAGACGGGTTGTGAGCCCCGCTTGCGCCTCAATCAAGCACGAACTGTGCCAATTGATGGGGTGCCGGGTGGGCTCACATGATTTGGAATACCATGCTACGCGGGAATGTACATTCGCGTCATTCCCTGCGTCGGATGCGCCATGAGCGCCACGAGCCTAAACAACGCCGGTCCCGTCGTCCGCACAAAAAATGGGCAGATCGGATATTTCATGGGCAGCTGCGGACCTGCGACTCGTCGCTCCGGGCATTGCCGGTGTGTTTCATAACCTTCGTAGTTTGCGTCGGATCAAAAACTGGACAATGCTTCGGCAGATGATGTGCATGTCGCCCGCATGAGCCACGAACTTCTTTCTCCGTCCGAAATGGCCGAGGCCGACCGGCTGGCGATTGCCGCTGGTCCATTCGACGGCATCGGCCTGATGCGCAATGCCGGCGCTGCGGTTGCTGCCTTGGTGCTCAAGCGCTACCCGAACGCAACGCGCGTCCACGTGCTTTGCGGCCCCGGCAACAATGGCGGCGACGGCTATGTCGTGGCCCGCATCCTTCGGGAGAGCGCCGTCGATGTCTCTGTGTGGGCGTCCGGATCGCCCAAAGGCGGCCGTGATGCGGCACTCGCTGCCTCGGAATGCCCGGTTGAAGCTCGGCCGCTGTCGGATTTCGTTGCCGAGATGGGCTCGGTCGTGGTTGACGCGGTCTATGGGGCGGGGCTGTCCAAGCCGCTGTCCGGCGACGCCGCCAAGGTGATCGACATTGCGGCGGAATTGAATTTGCCGGTTGTCGCGGTCGACCTGCCGTCGGGCGTTTCAGGCGAGAGCGGCAATGTGTTAGGAAAGGCCTTCCGGGCCCGGACCACGGTGACCTTCGCGCGAAAAAAGCCAGGCCATCTTTTGTTGCCGGGGCGCGAGCTGTGCGGCGAAATCGTGCTCGCTGATATCGGCATAAGCGACAGTGTTGTTGCGCAGCTTGAACCACGAACATTCGAGAACATTCCGGCGCTCTGGCTTGGCCGCTTTCCGGTTCCGGCCGTCGACGCCCATAAGTATAAACGCGGCCATGTCGGCGTCTTTTCCGGCGGGCCGTCGGCGACGGGTGCTGCGCGGCTGTCGGCGCTTGCCGCGGCTAGGAGCGGGGCAGGGGCCGTCACCTTGCTGTCGCCGGCGAACGCCATCCATGTGAACGCGGCGCATCTGACCTCGATCATGCTGCGCAAGCTAGACACTGTCGCGGATGTGGACGAATTCGTCGGCAGCCGCCGGCCATCGGCCTTCGTGCTCGGCCCAGGATTTGGCATTGGTGAGAAGACGCGCGAATTCGCCCTGGCCGTGCTGAATGGCGCTCGTGGGCAAGACGGTGGGATCGACGGACTGGTGCTCGACGCCGACGGCGTCACCTCGTTTCGCGACGCGACGGATGCCCTGTTCGAAGCCGCCAGCCGGCCGAGCGCGCCGGCTCTGGTGATGACGCCGCATGACGGCGAATTCGTCAGGCTTTTTTCAGATATCGCCGAGGACAAGGACCTGTCCAAACTGGCCAAGGCACGCGCCGCAGCCGAACGGGCCAACGCCACTCTCGTCTACAAGGGTGCCGACACTGTGATTGCGGCCCCCGATGGCCGGGCAGCGATCAACGACAATGGCGCGCCTTGGCTGGCCACCGCCGGTTCGGGCGACGTGCTGTCGGGTATCATCGCCGCGCTGCTGGCGCAGGGCATGCCGGCCTTTGAAGCGGCCTGTGCGGCAGTCTGGATCCATGCCGAGGCCGGCAGCCGTTTCGGACCGGGGCTGATCGCCGAGGACCTGCCGCTGGCGCTGGTGCCGGTCCTGCGCGAGCTCGTTGAAAGCCGCGGGAAGGCTGCCGAATGAACCGCCTGATTGCGCTGCTCGTTGCGATCATTAGTGCCATATCCATGGCGCAGGCCGCGAACGCCGGAACTCCGCTGACCATCGTCGACGACCCGGCCGTTCTCGCCCAGCTTGACGCCAAGGGCTTTGGCCTCGCCGGCATTTTTGGCGTCGATGGCAAGGGCGATTTGAAGACGCTTTACGACAAGGCGCCGGCCTATCACGCGATCGTCGAAACGATTGCAAGCGACGTCGCGGCATTGCGGGCCGAGATGAAGGCCGGCGGGCGCACGCTCTACGAGGTGACCGACGGCAATGTCGGCCGCATCATGGACATGCGCTGGCTGAAGACCGAGGCGGCGCGCTTCCGGCTGGTCGGTATCGTCAACAGGCTCGACCGGCGCGATTTCACCGCGCTGAAAGGTGACGGAAGTTGCGGCGAGGTGCGCCTCATCTATCGCCTAGCTTACAGTTTCCGCAAAAACGGCAAGGTTCTGGCCTCGCGCCTGCCGTTCAATTTCAGTGCCGTCTACGATGCCGCGCCGGATGCCGACGGCGGTTGTGTCGGCGTCGCCGGACGCTGGGCACCACAACTCGACGAGAGCGTCGATGCCGGCTGGCTGACCGGTGGGCCGCTGGAAAGGACGGCGCTCACCTTCAAGCAGCTCGAGCTCAATGCGCAAGTGGTGCGCTTCCCCTCCGGCCAAGAGACCGAATTCGGCGGGCAGGCTGCCTATCTCATGCGAATTTTCGGCATCGACGGAGCGGCTGTCAGCGAAAAGCCGCTGGAAAACACGCCCGACACGGCACGTCTCGCCGAAGATGCTGCGCTGAAAGCAAGACTTGCCGACTATGTCCGCACCAATGTCGCGGCGGTCGATCTCGGCGTCTACCAAATCCCCGATGAATTCTTGGCAAGGAAGGTCATTTCGTGGTCGACCTTCGGCAGTGCAAGGCAGGCCAACCACCCGTTCACGCCACTGTTCCAGCCCGCGGATTTCGCTGGTGTCGATTTCTCCGCGCTGAAGCTGGTGCGCACGCCGGAGGCATTGGTCGAGCGGCTGGACAACGGCGCCTGCCAGGGCTGCCATCAGGCGGGCTCGACCGCCGGCTTCCATTTCATCGGACTTGACGACAAGACGACCTCGCCGCTCAACCGCATTGAGGTCGGCATCTCCCCGCATCTCCACGCCGACATCCCGCGCCGCGTCGCCTGGCTGCGCGCGACTGCCGACGGCAAGGAACCGAACCGCTTTCGCCCGTTATCGTTCGCGCCGCCGGCGACCTGGAACGATGCCGGCGAAATCGCCTATTCGCCGGCCGAAATGGCGATGCCGTGCCTGATGCCGGCGGATGCGGCCCGCTTCGGCGCAACATGGCAATGCGGCGCCGGCACCGTCTGCACGCCGCTGGCAACCGCGTCCGGCGTGCGCACCAAGCTGGCGCAATGCCTGTTGCCCAAGGACAGCGAAGACATGTTTTCCGGCCACCCCTGTTTAACGGGATACATCGCCAGCAACGCGGCACAGCCTTTCAATGACCACTATACCATCACCAGTCAGTTCGCCGCGTTCGCACCAAGCATTTCGCGCGCCGCCTACACCTGCCGACCGCCGAAGATCGGTGTGCCGGCGGGTATCGCCTATCGCGGCTGCGACGACCGGGATCGCAGCTTTGCCGCCTTCAAGACGGGCAAGCCGATGCCGAACGAGATTTGCGGGCTGGTCGGCGGCAAAAAATTCGACACCTGCGTGGCGACCAATAATTTCGACCAGTGCCTGGGCGGCGCCGTCAATCGCGGCAATCGTCCTGCCTGCTCGGCCGACCATTTCTGCCGCGAGGATTACATGTGTCAGTCACTGCCGCCCGATACACCCGGTATCGGCAAAGTGAAGGGCATCGGCTTCTGCTCGCCGACCTATTTCATCTTCCAGATGCGCATCGACAATCACGCCACGCCGTGGTCGGGCGCCGTCCGCGCGACGATGGGAGCCGGGTTCGGAGCAGCGGAAGCGGAATAGCCTGCGCCGACTGGGCATTAGCCGCTATAGTTTCAGGTGGATAGCTATCGATCGAGATAGTCGGCGATCTTCGATGTCCATTCGCCGTCGAAATGGCGGACATGTTCGGCGACGATCTCATCGCTCAGCAGGCTCGACAAGGCGGAAACCAGAACTGGTTTTATCTCTGGAGCCGAGCTAAATCCAAGAGCAGTCAAACGTTCGGACCAGGGCGGATGATCCGCGCTTTCGTTATCTGGCGCGTCCCAGGCCTTTTGCGCATATTCTTGCAGGATGGGAAGCCTCGACAGGTGACTGGCGGCCGCCAGAACTCTTTCAAGTGGTGGACGAGGCGGTACCATGGTGCCAAGCAGTTCACGTTTAAGCGGAATATACACTTGGTCATCGAAGAGCGCACTGGCAGCACCGATCAGCAGCATGGCGCGCGCCGTTTCATATGCATCGCCGGACATCGCTGCATGACGATCTGCGTCAATTTCCGCCCGCCGCGACAACCGTATTTCTTCGCGCTCCAGCGTGCGCGACAGCGGGCCAAGCATCCAGTAGAACAGGCTGCCCGAAACGGTTTTTCCCGGTGGGGCGAAGTCGAAGATTAGATCGAAGCTCATTTCGAGTTCGGCCAGGTTGAGCCCGCCATTTGTATCTTTATTTTTCAGATGGGCGTCCTCATGGGCCAAGATCGCCGCAAACCCCTTTTGGTCGGTCGCTGCGAGCAGCGGCAGGCCCACGGTGAGAATTGCCCTGCGACCAAGCAGGCCCAGAAACGGCCGCTCTTCACCGATGCTAGCGTTGAGATCGTCGCTCAGGATGATGTTCGTGCGGCTGGCGCGGTGTTTGCCGGCAATACTCTCCCAGACAGCCCACAATTTCGGGGCTGATTCCCGAGTAATCCCGTCCACCTTGCTGGGTCGAAAACCGGCGAACAATGTCCCGATCAACAGAACGATGGCCAGCATCGCGGCCGGGATCGCAACAACGCCAGTCGCGATGACAGCGAGCGGATAGCAATCGAGGAACCAGAACCACAGGAGTATTGGGCAAAACAGCGGCAGGGCGAAGAGCAGGATGGCAAACCTGCCGAAACGCGCTCCTACATAGAGGACCAGGCGCGACATCAACCCTCACAGCGGAATGTTGTCGTGCTTCTTCCAGGGGTTTTGCATATCCTTGTTGCGCAGCATCCTGAGCGCGCGGGCGATGCGGCGGCGGGTCGAATGCGGCATGATCACCTCGTCGACATAGCCACGCTCGGCGGCAACGAAGGGGGACAGGAAGCGATCCTCGTAAGCTTTTGTGTGCGCTGCAATTTTCTCCGCGTCGCCGATATCCTTGCGATAGATGATCTCGACTGCGCCCCTGGCGCCCATCACCGCAATCTGCGCCGTTGGCCAGGCATAGTTCATGTCACCGCGCAAATGCTTTGACGCCATGACGTCATAGGCGCCGCCATAGGCCTTTCTGGTGATGACGGTGATCTTTGGCACGGTCGCTTCGGCATAGGCGAACAGAAGCTTGGCGCCGTGCTTGATCAACCCACCATATTCCTGCGCGGTGGCCGGCCAGAAGCCCGGCCCCGCGCCGCACGGGACGCGCCGGGACGCGGACCCGTCGCCGAATCCCCCCAAACCCCCCCCCCTTCGGGCGGCAAACCAAACGAGCCCCCCCCCCCGCCCCCACGGGGG
>NZ_JAMYLV010000036.1:0-61052 GCF_040318195.1 Mesorhizobium sp. M1273
GCCATCGCGGGGACCTTCGAGGTCGACCTCCATGATCTGCAGCGGCTTTCCGGCGGCAACGGCGACAGCGGCGCGCGTTTTCATCAGGCAATCCTCCCATGACAGTCTGCAATCCAGGTTAGATTTAACTTACCATTCAGCTCTGCGCTATGCACGAAGCGACGTTGTGACCCCGGATTTTCGTCAGCGCCCGCCGATTTGCATGCGGGATAGGCTCCGACTTTGCCTTGACCGGCCCCCTGAAGCCCATAAAACGGGAAGCCCGTAAAAGAAGGGCAGCCGAGGGACGAGGCCTGCATGTTCACAAAGATCCTGGTCGCCAACCGTGGCGAGATCGCCTGCCGCGTGATCAAGACGGCGCGCAAGATGGGCATCGCCACCGTCGCGGTCCATTCCGACGCCGACCGCGACGCCGTGCATGTCGAAATGGCCGACGAGGCGGTGCATATCGGGCCTTCGCCGGCTGCGCAAAGTTATCTGGTCGCGGAAAAGATCATCGCCGCCTGCAAGGCCATAGGAGCAGAGGCCGTGCATCCCGGCTACGGTTTCCTGTCCGAGCGGGCATCCTTCTGCGAAGCGCTGGAGCAGGAAGGCATCGTCTTCATCGGCCCGAAGCCCAAGGCCATCAAGGCGATGGGCGACAAGATCGAATCGAAGAAGTTCGCCAATGCGGCCAAGGTGTCGACGGTGCCCGGCTGGCTCGGCGTCGTCGAAAACGCCGCCCATGCCGAAAGAATAGCCGGCGAAATCGGCTATCCCGTGATGATCAAGGCTTCAGCCGGCGGCGGCGGCAAGGGCATGCGCATCGCCTGGAGCAAGGCAGAGGTGCGCGACGGCTTCGACCGGGCGCGGTCGGAGGCGAAAAGCTCGTTCGGCGATGACCGCGTCTTCATCGAAAAATTCATCGTCGATCCGCGCCATATCGAAATCCAGGTGCTCGCCGACGCGCATGGCAACACGCTCTATCTCGGCGAGCGCGAATGCTCGATCCAGCGCCGCAACCAGAAGGTCGTGGAGGAGGCGCCGTCCCCCTTCCTCGACGCCAAGACCCGCAAAGCCATGGGCGAGCAGTCGGTGGCGCTGGCCAAGGCCGTCGACTACCAGAGCGCCGGCACGGTCGAGTTCATCGTCGACAGCGACAAGAACTTCTATTTCCTGGAAATGAACACGCGGCTGCAGGTGGAGCATCCGGTGACGGAACTCGTCACCGGCATCGACCTGGTCGAGCAGATGATCCGCGTGGCGGCCGGCGAAAAGCTCGCCATCAAGCAGAGCGACGTCAAGCTGAACGGCTGGGCGGTGGAAAGCCGCCTCTATGCCGAAGACCCGTATCGCAACTTTCTGCCGTCGATCGGCAGGCTGACGAAATACCGGCCGCCGGAAGAGGGAAAATTCGGCGAGGTCGTTATCCGCAACGATACCGGCGTTACCGAAGGCTCGGAAATCTCGATGTTCTACGACCCGATGGTCGCCAAGCTGTGCACCTGGGCGCCGACACGGCTGGCGGCGATCGACGCGATGTCGGAAGCGCTGGACAGTTTCGTCGTCGACGGCATCGAGCACAACATACCGTTCCTGGCGGCGCTGATGCAGCATCCGCGCTGGCGGGAAGGGCGGCTATCGACGGCGTTCATCGCCGAGGAATATCCCGACGGCTTCGCGCCCATTGTGCCGAACAGCGAAGAAAACGCGGTGCTGGCCGCGATCGCAACCGCGGTCGAACTGCTGCGCCGCGACCGGCTCGACCGGCTGGGCGGGCGGCTGGCGCCGCATTCGGGCGCCTTGAAACGCGATTGGGTGGTGAAGATCGGCCGGGATTATCTTTCGGTTGCCATCGTCGAAGGCATGATTTCCATTCCGATGGAGCTCGACCTCACAATCGACGGCGGCAAACCGCTGACGGTGGCATCCGACTGGCGGCCGGGCGATCTCATCTGGCGCGGCACGGTCGGCGGCCGCAAGGTCGCGGCGCAAGTCAGGCCGGTGCTGAACGGGTTCCGCATCGCCTGGAAAGGCATCTCGGTGACAGCCCGCGCCATGCTGCCGCGCACCGCCGAACTCGAAAGGCTGATGCCGGAAAAAGTGGCGCCGGATACCTCGAAGATGCTGCTATGCCCGATGCCCGGCCTCGTCGTGTCGATTGCCGTTGCCGAGGGGCAGGAGGTCAAGGCCGGCGAGACGCTGGCCGTGGTCGAGGCGATGAAGATGGAAAACGTGCTGCGCGCCGAGCGCGATCTCATCGTCTCGAAGCTCAACGCCAAGCCCGGCGACAGCCTTGCCGTCGATGCTGTGATCATGGAATTCGCGTGAGGTTGGACCGAGCGAGGCGCCGAAGCTGCCAATCTCCCCCCTCGTGGGGGAGATGTCTGGCAGGACAGAGGGGGGCGAAGGAACGCGACCTTGCAATTGGTTGGGCACGCTCAGTGGAGGAGGGACAAGGCGAGGCCGCGAGGAATTCGCATTTTTCCCCGTCGCGCCGTATTTTTGTTCTTGCTTTGTGCCGGCAGCTATGCTATTAATTTGGGTATGGTGCTAATTGGCTCCAAGGACCCGCCTGCTAAGGCGGGTTTTTATTTGCAGCCTGACGTCGGCGGGACAGCGCCCCTCTCTGTCCTGCCGGACATCTCCCCCACGAGGGGGGAGATTGGCAGCTTGGGTGGCAGCGCCTTTCTGCCGGCGGAAGCGATTGCTAAGTTCACAAAGCTCCAATCACTACCGCTGGACTCGTGTTACCCGGTGCCGGACAATACAATACATGTTCATCGACTGAGTCCTTGTGAGGCGGCGCGAAAAAACCATGGCGGATGAAAGACTTCCACGCGATCCCTTGCTGCGCGAGGCCTATGCAAAGGCGTCGCGGGCGGAGGCGGCGGCGCGTCGGTTCATTCATCTGCGCGTGCATTCGGCCTATTCGCTGCTCGAAGGTGCCTTGCAGCTCGGCAAGATCGTCGGCCATGCGGTGCAGGACGAATGCCCGGCAATCGCCGTCACCGACACCAACAATCTGTTCGGCGCGCTGGAATTCGCCCAGAAGGCGGTAAAGGATGGCATCCAGCCGATCATCGGCTGCCAGATCGACCTCGCCTTTTCCGGCGAGGCGAGCGACAGCCAGCGCGACCGCAGGCGGCAAGGACCGGAGATGCGGCCGGCCGTCCTGATCGCCGCAACCGAGGCCGGCTACGGCAATCTGGTCAGGCTGGTCAGCCGCGTCTACCTCGAGACACCGCCCGGCGAAGCGGTGCATCTGACGAGCGAGATGCTGCAGGGCCACACCGACGGATTGATCTGCCTTACGGGCGGGCCGCGCGGTCCGATCGGCACTGCCTTGAAACAGGATCGCCGCGAACTCGCCGAGACCCGGCTCTCGGCGCTCAAGAGCCTGTTCGGCGACCGGCTCTATGTCGAGCTTGAGCGCGTGTCCGGCTATGACCGCGCCATCGAGCAGTCGTCGGTCGATCTCGCCTACCGCCACGATCTGCCGCTGGTTGCCACCAACGAGGCGTTTTTCTTCTCTCGTGAAGACTATGAGGCGCATGACGCCCTGATCGCCATCGCCGAAGGTTCCGTGGTTGCGGCCGACAATCGCCGCCGCCTTTCGCCCGACCACTTCCTGAGAAGCCAGGCCGATATGGCGAGGCTGTTCGCCGACCTGCCGGAAGCAATCGACAACACCGTCGAGATCGCGCTGCGCTGCTCGTATTACCCGAAGACCCGCAATCCGATTCTGCCGCGCTTTGCCGGCCGCGATGTCGCCGACGCCGATGCTGCGGTCAAGGCGGAGGCGCAGGAGCTTGCCAGGCAGGCGCATGAAGGGCTAGAGGCGCGGCTGGCGGCGCACGGCCCGACGCCGGGCTACACGGTCGAGCAATATCGCGAAAGGCTGGATTTCGAGCTCGGCGTCATCGAGAAGATGAAATATCCGGGCTATTTCCTGATCGTTGCCGACTTCATCAAATGGGCCAAGGCACAAGGCATTCCGGTCGGCCCGGGCCGCGGTTCGGGCGCCGGCTCGCTGGTCGCCTATGCCACGACCATCACCGACATCGATCCACTGCGTTTTTCGCTGCTGTTCGAGCGCTTCCTCAATCCCGACCGCGTGTCTATGCCCGACTTCGACATCGACTTCTGCCAGGACCGGCGCGAGGAAGTCATCCGCTACGTCCAGCAGAAATACGGCCGCGACCAGGTTGGCCAGATCATCACCTTCGGCACGTTGCAGGCGCGCGCGGTGCTGCGCGACGTCGGCCGCGTGCTGCAGATGCCTTACGGGCAGGTCGACAAGCTGAGCAAGATGGTGCCGTCGAACCCGGCCAATCCGGTCAAGCTCGCCGACGCCATCGCCAACGAGCCGCGCTTTGCCGAAGAGGCGGAGCGTGAGCCGATCGTGCAGACGCTGCTCGATACGGCGCAGAAACTGGAAGGTCTTTATCGGCACGCCTCGACGCACGCCGCCGGCATCGTCATCGGCGACCGGCCGCTGTCGGAGCTGGTGCCGATGTACCGCGATCCGCGCTCGGACATGCCGGTCACGCAGTTCAACATGAAATATGTCGAGCAGGCCGGGCTGGTGAAATTCGACTTCCTTGGCCTGAAGACGCTGACGGTGCTGGACAGGGCCGTCAAGCTGATCCGCCGCCGCGGCATCGAGATCGATCTTGCCCACATTCCGCTCGACGACCCCGAAACCTACGCCATGCTGTCGCGCGGCGAGGTGGTCGGCGTGTTCCAGGTGGAAAGTGCCGGCATGCGCAAGGCGCTGATCGGCATGCGGCCCGACTGTATCGAGGACATTATCGCGCTGGTCGCGCTCTACCGGCCGGGGCCGATGGAGAACATACCGACCTACAACGCCAGAAAGCACGGCGAGGAGGAGATGGCGTCGATCCACCCGAAGATCGACCATCTCGTCAAGGAGACGCAAGGCGTCATCGTCTACCAGGAACAGGTGATGCAGATCGCGCAGGAGCTCTCCGGCTATTCGCTGGGCGAAGCCGATCTGCTGCGCCGCGCCATGGGCAAGAAGATCCGCGCCGAGATGGACAAGCAGCGCGAGCGCTTTGTTTCGGGCGCGGTCGAGCGCGGTGTCGGCAAGCCGCAAGCCGACTTCATCTTCGACCTGCTGGCAAAGTTTGCCGACTACGGTTTCAACAAATCGCATGCCGCCGCCTATGCCGTCGTCTCCTACCAGACCGCCTATCTGAAGGCGCATTACCCCGTCGAATTCCTGGCGGCATCGATGACGCTCGACATGGGCAATACGGACAAGCTCGCCGATTTCCGCCAGGATGCGCTGCGCCTCGGCATCGAGGTGGTGGCGCCGTCGGTCATGACGTCGTTCCGGGATTTCGAGGTCGGCGAGAACCGCATCTTCTATTCGCTGGCCGCGCTCAAGGGCGTCGGCGATGCGGCGGTCGAGCACATCGTCGCCACGCGCGGCGAAAAACCCTTCAAGAGCCTCGCCGATTTCTGTGAAAGGGTCGATCCGAAGATCGTCGGCAAGCGCGTCTTCGAAAGCCTGATCATGGCCGGCGCGCTCGACTGCTTCGGTCATGACCGCGCGGCGATGATGGCCGGCGTCGAGCGGATGATGGGGCTGGCGTCGCTGGCGCAGCAGAATGCCGTCACCGGCCAGCATGACATCTTTGGCGCCTCGCTCGGCGCACAGTCGCAGGCGCTCAACTTGCCGGCGACCGATCCCTGGCTCGCCGCCGACCGCCTGCACCGTGAATTCCAGGTGGTCGGGTTCTATCTCTCGGCGCATCCGCTCGACGAATACAAGGCGGCGCTGCAGAAAATGCGGGTGCAGACCTGGGGCGAGTTTTCGGCCGCCGTCAAACGCGGTGCTGCCGCCGGCCGGCTCGCCGGCACGGTGACCACCAAGCAGGAGCGCAAGACGCGCACCGGCAACAAGATGGGCGTCGTGCAGTTCTCCGACACCTCCGGCCAGTATGAAGCGGTGCTGTTTTCCGAGGGGCTGGCGCAATACCGCGACCTGCTCGAACCCGGCCGCTCGGTGGTGATCACCGTTTCGGCCGAGGACAGGCCTGAAGGCGTCAATCTGCGCATCCAGACCGTGCAGTCGTTGGAGGAAGAGGCAAGCCGTATCCAGAAAGCGTTGCGCATCTTCGTCAGAAATGACGCACCGGCATCGACAATCCAATCGCAGCTTGGCCAGCGTGGCGACAGTCAGGTGAGCATCATCGTCATCAAGGAAGGCGGCGAGGGCGAGGTCGAGATCGAGTTGCCCAACCGCTACCGCGTATCGCCGCAGATCGCGTCGGCGATGCGGGCGGTGCCGGGCGTGGTCGAGGTGGAACTGGTCTAAGAGTTAGCGCACGCTTATGAAGCGGCGATCTCCGCCGGTTGCGGTGCTCTCCGCTGCAGGTTGAGCAGATTTCCCATGAGGATCAGCAGGGCGCCACCGGCGGTGAAGGCGTCGATCTGCTCGTGATAGAGCAGCCATCCGATCACCGCCGACAGCGGCACGCGCAAAAAGTCCATTGGCGAGATGACCGTCGCATCGGCATAGACAAGTGCGCGGGCCATGCAGAAATGCGACGACATGCCGGTGAAGGCGATGAGCAGGATCCACGGCCAGAGCTCAAGCGGCGGGTTGCGCCATTCGTAAAGCGCCGGGACGAGGCCAAGCAGCGACTGGATGATCAACATCCAGAAGATGATGCGCACGACGCTGTCCGTCCGCGTCAGCGACTTGACGAGAACCACCGAGACGCCGAAGCAGACCGCGGCTCCCAGCACGATAACATGCCCCGGATTGACCGCGCCGACGCCCGGACGCACGATGATCACAACGCCGATCAGCCCGAGCACGATTGCCGCCAGCCGTGGCCGGGAGAGCCTTTCGCCGAGGAAAGCGACGGCCAGCAAAGCGGTCCAGATCGGCGTCGTGAATTCGATCGAGATCAGTACCGCAAGCGGGATCAGCGTCAGGGCGTAGAGCCAGGCAGCCTGGCCGGTATAGTGGACGACGTTGCGGGCGATATGAGCCAGCGGGCGTCCGGTGCGCATCGCCGCAAAACCGCCTGACATCATGACCAGCGGCAACAGGATGAAAAAGCCGATCACCGAGCGCAGCTCGAGCACCTGGAAGACGTTTAGTTCGGCCGTCGTGGCACGGCCGGCCACCGACATCGCCAGGAACGAGGCGATCGACAGCGCCATCCAGAACGCGGCCTTGGGGATCGAGGGTGCGGGTGCCATGCGGCTATGTCGCAAGCCGGAGCGCTCATCGCAACCGCTAGCCGACGCATTCGACTGGGCCAGCCGCGCAGCGTTGCAAACAGTGATGTTGAAGCCGGAACCCGCCGCTGAGGGGAGCGTTGGTCCCTCAGTGTTTGCGTGCTGTGTTTTGGATACCAACGAGGAGCGGTCCGATGAAATCACTTGCACGATTTGTACTTGCCGGCTGCCTGACGGCCGGGGCCGGGGCAGCGCATGCCGACGATCCGGATTTTCTTCGCTCATTCCAGGGGAATTTCGCCGGCAAAGGCATCGTCAAGGTGACCACCGATGCGCCGACGGTGAATGTCTCCTGTCATTTCAATTCCGACGCAACGTCGAGCTCGCTGTCGCTCGACGGCAGCTGCCGCGGTCTTATCGTGGTAACGCGCGCCATCAGCGCCGATCTCAAATCGAGCGGGACGAAATACACCGGCACCTATGTCGGATCGCGCACCGGGCCGGCGCAATTGAGCGGCAGCCGCTCCGGCAACGCAATCAATCTCGGCATCCGTTGGGCCAAGGAGGTCAATGGCGATCGCAAGGCGCAAATGACGGTCGAGAAGAACGGCGAGAATGGCATGCGGCTGATCGTCGTCGATACCGATCCGAAAACCGGGAAGAGTGTGGTGACCACCCGGATCGATCTGCAGCGCACGTGACTGGGGCAAGTTGATATTCAGGTGAGGCCGGCCTGCGAAAAGCGGTTTCCTGCGCATCCAGTGCTCACGTACTCACAAGTGCGCTCCGCTCCGGTTCTCGGAAACCACCCTTCTCGACTCGGCCTGACCTGAATCTCAAACATGCCGGTATCATTCCTCGACCGGTTCGGGCGGATGGGCATCGCGGCCCTTGCCGAAGGTATAGCCGGTTTCCACCGCCCTGCGGCCGAACTTGCCGCGCAGCGTGTCGATGGCGCCTTCGGCCATGGCGCGCTTGCGTGACTGGACGTCGACCAGGTCGGGCGGGTCCGCCCGGTCATCGTCGGAGAGATCGCTGACGCCAATGCCGAGCAGCCGGTATTTCGTGCCATCCGCTTCCTTGCGCAGCAGCTCGAGCCCGGTCTGAAAGATGCGGTCGGCCAGCCGGGTTGGATCGCCGAGCTGGCGATTGCGCGTGCGGATCCTGAAATCCTGCGTCTTCAGCTTGAGGACGACGGTGCGTCCGGCAATTCCGGATTTCTTCAGCCGGGCCGAGACTTTTTCCGACAGCGCCCTCAGCACCGAAACCAGTTCGTCGACGGAGGCGATGTCGGTATCGAAAGTGGTTTCCGCCGAGACGCTTTTCGCGTCCTGGTCGGGAACGACGCGACGGTCGTCCTCGCCGCGCGAAAGCCGGTAGAGCCGGTCGCCCATGACGCCGTAGCGGCGCATCAGATCGCCACGTTCCACACGCTGCAACTGGCCGATGGTGCGGATGCCGTCGCGCTCGAGCGTGGCGGCAAAGGCCTTGCCGACCCCCCAGATCAGCGTCACCGGCTGCTCGGCCAGGAAGCCGATAGCCTCGGCCTCGCCGATCACCGAAAAGCCGCGCGGCTTGCGGAAGTCCGACGCCACCTTGGCCAGGAACTTGCAGTAGGAAAGGCCGGCCGAAACGGTGATGCCGATTTCCTTTTCCACGCCGAGTGCGAAGCGCGCCAGCACCACCGCAGGCGGCAGGCCATGCAGGCGCTCGGTGCCGGCGAGGTCGAGAAAGGCCTCGTCGATCGAGAGCGGCTCGACCAGCGGCGTCAGCACCTGCATCATGGCGCGTACCTCGCGGCCGACGCGCACGTATTTTTCCATGTCCGGCGGCAGGACCACCGCTTCCGGGCAGGCTTCGAGCGCCTTGAACATCGGCATTGCCGAGCGCACGCCGTGGATGCGGGCAATGTAGCATGCGGTGGAGACGACGCCGCGCTTGCCGCCGCCGATGATCAATGGCCGGTCCTTCAACGCCGGGTTGTCGCGCTTTTCGACCGCCGCGTAGAACGCGTCGCAATCGATATGGGCAAGGCGCAGCCGGTAGAGCTCCGGATGGCGGGCGAGCCGTGGACTGCCGCAGCGCTCGCAACGGCGTGCCTGGCTGCGCTGAAAACTCAGGCAGTCGCGGCAAAAACCGTGTTCGGGATTGTTGACAGGGGCCGCCATCGCTGCGAACATAAAGAGAACAAATGCAATGGTACGTCAGGACGGATGCCACGACAAGGCGGTGGGCCGGGAGAGAGCTCATGAATACGACCATAGCGCCGCTAGTGCCCGAGCTTTGGGCGGATTTCGAAGATCTTTTCGGTAGGCAAGGCGCCTGCTACGGCTGCTGGTGCACACATTTCCGGCTGTCGCCCGCAGCACGCCGCGCGAGCAACCGGGAGCGCAACAAGGACCACATCAAGGCGCGGATCGAGGCCGGGCCGCCGCCCGGCCTGCTGGCTTTCGAGGGTGGCCAGGCGGTCGGCTGGATGCAGATCGGCCCGCGTGCCGACGTGCCCGAATGGAACAACCAGGGCAGGGGGTCGGCGCCGATCGACCCCGCCGACGCCAGCGATCCGGGCGTCTGGGCGATCTCCTGCTTCTTCATCCGCACCAAAGCGCGCGGCAAGGGCCTGTCGCACCGCCTGGTCCAAGGCGGCATTGAGTTCGCCCGCGAGAACGGCGCGCGGCTGATCGAGGCCTGCCCGATCGACCTGTCGAAGGATTCGCGCTCGATCGGGCTGTTCGTCGGCTCATCGCGGGTCTTCGAAAGGGCCGGGTTCCAGCGATTGGTCGAACGTAAGCCAGGCCGACCGCTGGTGCGGCTGGTGCTTTAGCCGGATGCGCTTTTGGCCTACAGTCGGCGTCTTGCGGCTGTAACGCTGTTTCACTAACACAAGCAATGATTTGGCCCGAGACAACGGAGAATCGACGTGAAGCGTGTATTGCCACTTGTTCTCGCCGTCGCGTTTAGCGCGCCCGCTTTCGCCCAGACCGTCGACAGCCAAGGTGCGAAGAAGCTTACCGATGATCTGGCACATTATTTCGGCAGGCAGGGTTTCGATATCGGACTGGTGAAAATCACTGCCGACGGCGATGCGTACAAACTCGCCGTCGATTTCAAGCCGCTCGTCGCTTTGCTGTCGAAACAGGATTCCTTCAAGTTCGACGTCACGCCTTACGACATGCGGGTCAAGCCGCGCCAGGACGGGCAGTGGGACGTGTCGGCGGATACGTCGCTGACCGGATCGTTCGATTTCAAGGGGCCTCAAGGGCCGCAGCACATCGACTTTTCGGTGTCGAACAACAAGTTCACCGGTGTGTATGATCCGGCCCTGGTGGCCTTCGTCAGCGCCACGGGGTCAATGGACGCTATGACGATGAAAACCCGGGAGCCGAAGCAAGAGGCCGATGTCTCTGCCGGTGCCGGCACCGCCACGCTAAATTCGACGAAATCGGCGAACGGCGGCATCGATTTCACTGTCGCGGAAAAGATCTTGAATTTTGCTGAAGTCCTCAAAGTCAACGATCCCGAGCGAGGGTTGAATTTTCCGGTCACCCTCAATGCGCCGGAACTTTCGGTGCATGCAAACGGCAAGGGTGTTCGGACAAAGCCGTTGATGGATCTGCTTGCTTTTGCCGTCGCTAATGAAGACGAGGCGAAACTGAAAGTAAATCAGGCGGAACTTAAGTCACGTCTCCTTGCGGCGTTGCCTGTCTGGGAAAGAATCGACGGAACGTACGCCTTCAAGGATTTCGCAATTGAGAGCCCAGTCGGCAAGTGGGGTGCGAAGCAGTTGGATTTGGCCAGCGGCATGGATGGCGTCTCCCAGAACGGCAAGATCAACTATGGGATCAAGGCCTCCGGTCTGACGATCCCCCGGCAATTGCTGCCCGCCTGGACTGGTCCACTGGTGCCGACGGATATCGACCTCAACTTCGGCGGTGCCAATATCGATCTCGACACGATGGCGAAGAAGGCGATCGAAGCCTTTGATCTCAATAAGAATCCGCCGTTGCCGGGGGAATTCGGCAAGGCTTTGGTCGCCGATTTCAAGGCCAAGAAACCCAAAGTAATCCTCGGCCACTCGACCGTGAAGAATGGCGACGTCGAAGTCGCCATGGAAGGCGAGATGACTTTCCCGGGCGGCGAAAAGCCTGATGCGACCGTGACCGTCGCTGTGGCCGGCTACGACAGGATCGTCGATGCCCTGAAGGAAGGCGCCAAGAGCGATGAGCAGATGGCGCAGGCCTTCCCCTTTGCGCTGGCCGTCAAAGGTTTTGGCAAGACGCTGCCGGATGGCCGGCTGGAATGGGTGATCAACACCAAGGCCGATGGGTCCGTTGCGGTCAACGGCGCCATGCTGAAGGGGCCGGATGAAGTCCAGGACGACAGCGCCGGCCAGGATGACAACTCGGGCGATGATGGCGCGAATGGAACGGACAATTCGACCGGGGGCGAGGATTCGGACGGCGGCGACAATGGCGGGGCAGGACCGAAGCTGCAGCCCTGAGCGCTCGCATTAAAGCCCCAGAGCACTCGCGATCTTCGGCGCGGCGTCGCGCCAGTCTTCGACGACGCTGACGCCGTCCGGCGGCGGCGGCAGGAAAGCGCGCAGCGAATTGTCGGCCATCAGATGGAAGAGATACGCATCGGCGACCGAGTTCTGCACCGACACAAGATTGGACGGCTGATCGTCGACGAAAGCGACCGGGCGGCCCTTGTTGCCGCGCAATTTGGCCACCGCCGGTCCCTTGGCCATTTCGGTGGTCAAAAGCGGGTAGGGCAATCCGAGCGCGTCGAGATGCGCACGGCGCACCACGCGGTGCTTGTGCGGCATGGCGGTTAGCAGAACGATCTCGGCGCTGTCGCTAAGCGCTGCAAGAGCATCCTCGGCACCGTCGGTGATGCTTTGCCAATCGGCCTGGGCATCAAAGAATTCCCCCAGAAGTGCCGTAACCTCGGGCTGTTCGATCAAACGGCCGCTCGCCGTTTCGGTGATGTTGCCGGTGAGCCGGAAGGAAGCCAGCGTCAGGCCGAAGCCGCGCGATTTGAGGAAATGCGGAAACGGCCGGATGAATTCGAGCACGACGTCGTCGACGTCGAGCACCAGCAGCGGCCGGTCGTCGTCGGCCAGCTCCTCGATCTGCCGCGCCGTCTCGGGATCGTCGCTCATACCGAATGCTCATGATTGTCGTCGCCGAGCGGCAGCGCCCGCAATGCCTTGCCGACTGCGGCCGGCGGCGTCCCGGTCTCCTCGGAAAAACGCATCAGCGTCGGCTCGTGGGCAAGGATGAACTGCAGTACGCCGGCCAGGAATCCAGGCTCGCCCGCCGCCCGGCGGATGGAATGGGCTTCGATGCCGGTGATCGCCAGGAAGCGGGGCAGAAGTTCCGGATCGGCGGCGACGAAGCCCAACGCCTTTACGGCAATGGTTTCCGCTTCCTCGCGCATTGACGCTGCGTTTGCCATCGCTACCTTCCTTCATGGGCGGAATCGTTCTGTTTTCGCAGTAGTGGCAAGTGTCGCCGGCAGCAAGCTCGCCGACCTGGAATCCGAACGCTTTTAGGGCGGCCGGTTTGCGTTTCGTCAATCATATTGCCGTATAGTGGGAACAGGTTTGGTGCGTGCCGACAAGGGGCGCATGACGGCACCCTTCGAGTGGAAGGTCAGCCGGGACGGGAAATCGATGCCAAAGAAGGTTATGATCGTCGAAGACAACGAGCTCAACATGAAGCTCTTTCGCGACCTCATCGAAGCGAGCGGCTACGAGACGGTGCGCACACGCAACGGCCTGGAAGCGCTGGATCTGGCGCGGCAGCACAGGCCGGACCTCATCCTGATGGACATCCAGCTGCCGGAAGTGTCGGGCCTCGAGGTCACCAAATGGCTGAAGGAGGACGATGATCTCCACGTCATCCCGGTCATCGCCGTCACCGCCTTCGCGATGAAGGGGGACGAGGAGCGCATTCGCCAGGGCGGCTGCGAGGCATATATCTCCAAGCCGATCTCGGTGCCGCGTTTCATCGAAACCATCAAATCCTACCTGGGCGATGCCTGATGTCCCTTTCCAGCCGAGCCGGAGCTTTGTGAAATGACCGCGCGGATCCTCGTCGTCGACGACATCCCAGCCAATGTCAGGCTGCTGGAGGTTCGGCTACTCGCCGAATATTTCGAGGTCCTGACCGCCACCAACGGGCCGGACGCGATCGAGATCTGCGAGAACGGCAAGGTCGACGTCGTGCTGCTCGACGTGATGATGCCCGATATGGACGGGTTTGAGGTCTGCCGGCGGCTGAAGGGCGACCCGGCGACGTCGCATATCCCTGTCGTGATGATCACCGCGCTCGACCAGGTTTCGGACCGGGTGCGCGGCCTCGAGGCCGGCGCCGACGATTTTTTGACCAAGCCGGTCAACGATCTGCAGCTGATGACGCGCGTCAAGAGCCTGGTCAGGCTGAAATCGCTGACCGACGAGCTGCGGCTGCGCGCCTCGACGACACGCAATATCGGCATCGAGGAGCTTTTGAGCCGCAACTTCGCTGCCGACGACGCGGTGCCGAAGGTGCTGCTGGTCGACGAGCGCAAATCCTCGTTCGAGCGCGTCCAGAAGATGCTGCGCGGCAGTGCCGATCTCGACGTCGCCAACGATCCGCATGCAGGCTTCTTCCAGGCCGCCGAGCAGCCGTATGAATGCGTGATGATCTCGACGGCCTTCGCCGATTTCGACCCGCTGAGGCTCTGCTCGCAATTGCGCTCGCTCGATCGCACCCGTTTCCTGCCGATCATCCTTCTGGCGGACGAGGGCGAGGAGGGGCGTATCATCCGCGGCCTCGAACTCGGCATCAATGATTATCTGATGCGGCCGATCGACCAGCAGGAGCTGACCGCGCGGCTGCGTACGCAGGTGCGCCGCAAGCGCTACAACGACCAGCTTCGCGCCAGCGTCACCCAGACCATCGAGATGGCGGTGACCGATGCCCTGACCGGCCTGCACAACCGGCGCTATCTCGACAGCCATCTGCAGACGCTGTTCGACCGCGCCGTGGCACGGCGCCGGCCGCTGTCGGTGATGATCACCGATCTGGACCGCTTCAAGAGCATCAATGACGCGCATGGCCATGACGGCGGCGACGACGTGCTGCGCGAATTCGCGCGGCGGCTGCGCAAGAATGTGCGCGGCATCGACCTAGCCTGCCGCTTCGGCGGCGAGGAGTTCGTCGTGGTGATGCCGGACACCGACGGCGCGGTGGCCGAAAAGGTCGCCGAGCGCATTCGCGCCGAAATCGCCCAACTGCCGTTTCCCGTCGGCGCCGAAGGCAAAGCCGTCGAAGTCACCGTCAGCGTCGGCGTTTCGTCGGTGCTGAAAGGGGTGGACACGGTCTCCGCGCTAATGAAACGCGCCGACCTTGCGCTCTACGAAGCCAAGAGCGGCGGCCGCAATCGCGTCGTCGCCAAGGCGGCTTAGCACCGAACACCAATTGCCGGGTCAACGCGACAAGGTTACGAATTTACCTTAATCCAAGCGATTTGCGAGGCTTGGTTAAGAAACGGTTGATTTCCATAAGTTGTTGCGCAAATGTGCAGCCCTTAGACGTAACCGGCACGAGGCTAGATCGCCGGTTCGACCCGAAGAATACCCCATGATGCTCAGGTCCGCCGCATCTCCTGGGTCCGTGGGGTCGGCCGGCCGGCGCTGGCACATAGTGGCCTCCTCGTACCGCTGCCAAACGCCGGCCGGCCCCCAATTTTCAGAACACATCAGGATTCTACGCCAAGACCCGGAAAACGCTTGGTTTTTGTTGCGGCAGCGACAGCGCCCTTTGAAATAGCCGGCTGGGCAGGGCGTATGCGCCCGCAGTCGATTGACAGGGCCTGTCTTCTATGCAGAAATTGGTTGGACCATTGAGCCATTTGGTGACCCGTTGGCATGACCGAATTCGGCCTTTCCCCCATACACGCAACTGCTCGCGACGACGCGGTGCTCAAGGCGCTGGCCGGCTTCGTGATGCGGGAAGCCCTCGGGCCCGGCCAGAGACTGCCGACCGAACGCATCCTCGCCGAGCGCCTCAAGGTGAGCCGCAACACCGTGCGCGAGGCGCTGACGCGCTGGGAAGGGCTCGGCCTGGTCGAACGGCGGCAAGGCAGCGGCACCTATCTCAAGGGAGTGGTCTCGCTGGACATGCTGCACATGCCGCTGACGCTGGCCGGCGGCAATGATTTCACCAGCCTGATGCAGACGCTGGAAATCCGCCGGGCACTGGAAGCGGAAGCCGCCGCCCTGTGCGCCGTCCGCGCGGGCCAGGCAGATCTCGTCGAGATCGGGCGCAAGCTCGACATTATGGAGCAGGCCTTCCACACCCGCGCCGGGATGTCGGCGGAGGAGGACTGGGAATTCCACCAGTCGATCTACCGCAGTTCCGGCAATCCGCTGTTCGAGCAGATCATCGCCGCCATGCACGAACTGTTCCATCGTTTCTGGGAGCATCCGCTCGGCGTGCGTGATTTCGGCCACGCCAGCTTTCCTTACCACCGCACCATCTACGAACGCATCGCCGCGCACGATCCGGAGGGGGCTCGGGCCGAGGCGCTCAAGCTGATCGCCACCGTCGAGGACGATCTGAAGCGCGGCGCGGCCAAACTCGAACTTTCAGGCCAGAAATGAGCGATCATCCCGCCGGTTTCGAAAACGACTATCTCGCCGAGGCAGCGACGCTTCTCGCCCATGACGAGCCTTTCCCCGGCGGCGCGGTGGTCCCGCCGATCTACCAGACTTCGCTCTTCACCTTCGCCAACTATTCCGAGATGGCCGACACATTCGCCGGCAGGCGACATCAGCCGATCTATTCGCGCGGCGACAACCCGACGGTCATGGAGTTCGAGGCGCGTGTCGCCGCTCTCGAAGGCGCGGAGGCCGCGCGCGGCTTTTCCAGCGGCATGGCGGCGATCAGCGCCACGGTGCTTGCTTTCGTCGGTGCCGGTGAGCGCATGGTTGTCGTGCGCAATTGCTACGGCGATGCCTACCGGCTGTTCGAACGGCTTTTGCCACGGCTCAACATCAAGGTCGACTATGTCGACGGTTCCGATCCGGACGCGGTCGCGGCAGCACTTCCCGGCGCCAAGCTGCTCTACCTGGAAAGCCCGACGTCGATGATGTTCGAGCTCCAGGACATAACCCAGCTGGCGCGGCTGGCCAAAGAGCAGGGCATCATCACCTCGATCGACAATTCCTGGGCTACGCCGGTGTTCCAGAAGCCGATTTCGCACGGTGTCGACCTGGTGTTGCATTCGGCCTCGAAATATCTCGGCGGCCACAGCGACACCGTCGCCGGTGTGGTGGCCGGTTCGGCCGCCCATATCCGACATATCAACGAGCAGACCTATTCCTATCTCGGCGGCAAACTGTCGCCTTTCGAGGCCTGGCTGTTGCTGCGTGGCCTGCGAACATTGCCGCTGCGGTTGCCGCACCATATGAAGAGCGGGCTGACCATCGCCGAACGGCTGAAAGCGCATGACCATGTCGAGCGGGTCAACCACCCGGCCTATTCCAACCATCCAGGCAAGGCGACGCTTGCCGGCTATGCCGGGCTGTTCTCGTTCGAAGTGACGGAAGACGTCGACATCCCGGCTTTCGTCGATGCGCTGAAACTCTTTCGCATCGGCGTCAGCTGGGGCGGCCATGAGAGCTTGGTCGTTCCGGCAAAGGCCTCGCTCGAGCAGACGCCGGGCCTGAATTCGATGGCGCGCTTCGGCGTCAGCCCACGAACCATCCGCTTCAGTGTCGGATTGGAAAGTGTCGAAGACCTGTGGGCGGATGTTGCCCGGGCCTTCGACAGAGCAAAAAGATAAAGGAGCCGTTCAAAATGGGAGTGCTGAACATGAAAAAACTGAGCATCCTTCTTGGTGCCGTCGCGGGTCTGGCGATTTCCGCCGGCAGTGTGCTGGCCGATTCCACGGTCAAGATGGTCGAGGTCATCACCAGTCCGCCGCGTACCGAATTCCTCAAGAAGCAGATCGCCGAATTCGAGGCGGCCAATCCGGGTGTCAAGGTCGAGCTGGTATCGCTGCCCTGGGGCCAGGCGTTCGAGAAGTTCCTCACCATGGTGCAGGCCGGCGACACGCCCGACATCGTCGAGATGCCGGAGCGCTGGATGGGCCTCTATGCGACCAACGGCCAGCTCGAGGATCTCGGGCCATACATGGCCAAATGGGACGATGCCAAAACGCTTGGCGAGCGTGCCAAGCAGTTCGGCTCGACGGTCGATAACAAGCAGTACATGATCCCTTACGGCTATTACCTGAACGCGCTGTTCTGGAACAAGAAGCTGTTCAAGGAGGCCGGTCTGGACGGTCCGCCGGCGACGCTCGATGAATTCGTCGAGGACTCCAAAAAAATCTCGGCGATACCGGGCAAATATGGCTACTGCCTGCGCGGCGGCCCGGGCGCCTTCAACGGCATGCATATGTTCATGAACATCGCCGCCGGCAAGGGCGGGTATTTCAACGAGGACGGCACCTCGACCATCAACGAGGAAGGCTCGGTCAAGGGCCTGCAGATGCTCGCCGACATGTACAAGAACGGCCTGGCGCCGAAAGATGCGGTGAGCTGGGGTTTTAACGAGACCGTCACCGGGTCTACAGCGGCACCTGCGCCATGCTGAACCAGGATCCCGACGCGCTGCTCGGCATCGCCGACAAGATGAGCGCCGACGATTTCGCCGTGGCGCCGATGCCGGTCGGACCGAGCGGCAAATCCTATCCGACGCTCGGTTATGCCGGCTGGGCGATGTTCGCCAATTCCCAGCACAAGGACGATGCATGGAAGCTGATGGCGACGCTGTTGTCGCCCAAGGACAATCTGGAATGGGCAAAGGAAGTCGGCGTCATTCCAATCCACAACGGCGCCGACCAGGACGCCCACTTCAGGACCGAGCAGTTCAAAGGCTGGTTCGAGGAACTGAACAACGGCGACAAATACGAGATGGTGACGCCGCCGACTCACCTGGAAAACCTTGGCAATTTCGTAGACCAGGTGGCGATCAAGAATTTTCAGGAAGTGCTGCTTGGCCAGAAAGCGGCCAAGGACGTGGCTGACGAATGGGCCAAGTTCCTGACCAAAGAACAGCAGGACTGGCTGGCCAAGAACAAGAAATAGCTCTTCTTCCTTCTCCCGTTCACGGGGAGAAGGTGTCACGAAGTGACGGATGAGGGCGGCGCCAACCCGTCGTGGCTCGTGTTGCCTCTCATCTGCCTGCCCGTCCTCCGCAGCAGCTGCGCTGCAGCTGCGGAGGGTGGACCGGCATCTCCCCGTAAACGGGGAAGGCGCTGTCGCCAGCCCGTGGTTACCCAGGAGACGATCCAGTACCAATGACCTATGCCGTGTCCGAAATCCGATCCGCCGGCAGGCCGCGAAAGAAGCGGCTATCCCATGCCGTGATCGAGCCTTGGCTCTATCTCAGCCCGGCGATCGCGCTGCTGGTCGTCGTGCTCCTGGTGCCGCTGGTTATCGGTGTCGGCTACTCGTTCCGCAAATTCTCCGCTTTCAAATCCGAATATGTCGGGCTTGGGCAGTATCAGGCGATGCTGTCGGATCCTGTGCTCGGGCAGGCGCTCGTCAACACGCTATGGTGGACGGCAGCCAGCCTGTTCTTCCAATTTTTCCTTGGACTTGGCCTGGCGCTGCTGCTCGATACGCCGTTCCGGGGCAGAAAGATCGTGCAGGCCGTGGTGTTCCTGCCTTGGGCGGTACCGTCCTTCCTCTCGGGCCTGACCTGGGCCTGGCTGTTCAACCCGATCATCGGGCCGCTGCCGCATTGGCTCTACGCCTTGGGGCTGAAAGCCGAGCCAACCAACGTGCTCTCCGATCCCTCGACAGCCATGTGGGGGCCGATCGTCGCCAATGTCTGGTTCGGCATTCCCTTTTTTGCCATCACCCTTTTGGCGGCGTTGAAGTCGATCCCGTCAGAACTGCATGAGGCGGCGGCGATCGACGGCGCCTCGCCGTGGCAGCGCTTCACCAAGGTGACGCTGCCGTTCCTGGCGCCGACCATCGTCATTACCGTCATGCTGCGCACGATATGGATCGCCACATTCGCCGACCTGATCTTCGTCATGACCGAAGGCGGGCCTGCCGGTTCGACCGCCACAGTGCCGGTCTATATCTATGTCAGCGCGTTCAAGTCGCTGGACAAAGGCTATGCCTCCGCAGTGGCGGTCCTGCTGCTTGTGCTGCTCATCGTCTACGCGGTTGCGCTTATCGGCATCCGCCGTTCGCTGGTGAGGCACGTCTGATGATTGCCGGACGCTCCGCTTCCTCGCGCGTCCTCGGCGGTATCGGCCTTTACGGCGCCATCGCCGCCTATATGGCCTTCGCGCTGTTCCCGATCTTCTGGACGTTGAAGATCTCGGTCACGCCGGAGCGGCTGCTCTATTCCGAAGGCATCACTTTCTGGCCGTCGCAAACGACGCTGCAGAACTTCGTCACCGTGCTCGAAGCCAGCGATTTCCCGCGTTACTTCCTGAACAGCGTTATCGTTTCGGTTTCGACGGCAGCCTTCGTAACGGTCATTGCCACGCTGGCCGGCTACGCCATGTCGCGATTTTCCTTCCGCGGCAAGGCGACCCTGGCCATCCTGCTTTTGCTCACCCAGACTTTTCCGCTGGTGATGGTCATTCCGCCGATCTACCGCATCATGGGACAGATCGGCCTCATCAACAGCCTGACCGGCCTCGTCATCATCTACACCGCGTTCAATACGGCCTTTGCGACCTTCCTGATGCAATCTTTCTTCGACGGCATCCCGAGAGACCTGGAAGAGGCAGCCATGATCGACGGCTGCACGCGCCTGCAGGCGATGCGCAAGGTGATCGTGCCGCTGACGCTGCCCGGCATGGGCGCGACGCTCGGCTTCGTCTTTACCGCCGCCTGGAGCGAGTTGCTGTTTGCGCTGATGCTGATTTCCAGCGACGACCAGAAGACCTTCGCGGTCGGCCTGCTCACCTATATCGGCAAATTCGCGGTCGACTGGGGACAGATGATGGCGGCTTCCATCCTGGCGCTGATCCCGGTCTGCGTCTTCTTTGCCTTCCTGCAACGCTACCTCGTCACCGGCCTTACCGCCGGCGCTGTCAAGGGATAGATCGATGGCCTCCGTTACACTTGACAAAGTCCGCAAAGACTATGGAGCGGTGCGCGTTCTGCACGCAGTCGATCTCGAAATCGCCGACGGCGAGTTCGTCGTTCTGGTCGGCCCGTCCGGCTGCGGGAAGTCGACACTGCTGCGTATGATCGCCGGGCTGGAGGAGGTCTCCGACGGCGAAATCCATATTGGTGAGCGCCTGGTCAACGATATGGCGCCAAAGGACCGCGACATTGCCATGGTATTCCAGTCCTACGCGCTCTATCCGCACATGGACGTGTCGAAGAACATGGGCTTCAGCCTGATGCTGAGGAAGGCCGGGAAGCCGGTGATCGATGCAAGGGTGGACGGGGCCGCCAAGCGGCTCGGGCTCGATGCGCTTCTGCAGCGCCTGCCTCGGCAATTGTCCGGCGGCCAGCGTCAGCGCGTCGCCATGGGCCGTGCCATCGTACGCGACCCGAAGGTCTTTCTCTTCGACGAGCCGCTTTCGAACCTCGATGCCAAGCTGCGCGTTCACATGCGTGCCGAGATCAAGGCGCTGCACCAGCAATTGAAGACCACTTCAGTCTATGTCACCCACGACCAGACCGAAGCGATGACAATGGCCGACCGCATTGTCGTCATGCATGACGGCCTCGTCCAGCAGGTCGGTGTGCCGCTCGATCTGTACGACCGGCCGGTCAACATGTTCGTCGCCGGGTTCATCGGCTCGCCCGGCATGAATTTTCTGTCTGCCGTGGTTGAAAAGGGCGCCAAGCCGGATGCCATCCTGGCCGACGGCCAGAAGCTGAGGCTGCCGGACGGCCTGCCGCTCAGGGATGGCGATGCGATCACCGTCGGCTTGCGGCCCGAGCATATCCGGCTCGCCGACAATGGCGCGCTGAAGGGCGAGGTGGGTGTCGTGGAGCCGCTCGGCCTGTCCACCCAGTTCTATGCCAGGCTTGCCGGCCAGCAGGTCTGCGTGTTTGCCATGGGCCGGGCCAGCGTGAAGCCGGGTGAGGCCGTGCGCCTGTCGGCTGATCCGGCATCGCTCCATCTGTTCGATCCGGCAAGCGGCGATCGCATCGGCTAGCCCTGTATCCCCGAAATGAAAAACGCCGCCCGGAAGGCGGCGTTTCGGTACTGCGAGAAAAACCCGATTACTTGATCTTGGTTTCCTTGAATTCGACGTGCTTCTTGGCGACCGGGTCGTATTTGCGGAACGACAGCTTGTCCGTCTTGGTGCGGCTGTTTTTGCTGGTCACGTAGAAGAAACCGGTGTCGGCGGTCGACAGAAGCTTGATCTTGATGTTTGCGGCTTTGGCCATGATGTTCGTCCGTTGAATGTTCGTGGAGTTTTGGCCGCTGGAGCACGGGAAACACCCGGACGCGGGAAACTTGCCGCGACACATAAAGAACGCGCCCGGAAAGTCAACCCTTGTCCAGGTTCTGTGTCGTAAGCAGATGAGTTGTCCGGATTAGGTAGCACATGAGTTGTCCGGGTTTATTGCCAGCCGATGGAGGCTGGGGACGAACCGGACATTGATGTGCTACCAAAACCCGACAATTTGATTGGGTGCCGACAGCCGCGGGAGGCTCCTGTGTGCCTCCGGCCGTCCTCCGGGTGGCGTCTCAGTTTGAATGCTGGCTATGAGTATCGAGCGATGGACGGCTGATCGATCACCCAAAGCCAGTTCCCGTCACCTTGCCGGCGAGCGATTTCCGCAGTTACGGTGCCATCGGCAAGGCGCGTGGAAGTGAGCGCCAAATCCCTGTTGATGATAGCCGGACGCTGATCTCCGAGATCAAACTTTCGTCCCGCTGCCACCAACTTGGCGTAAAATCGGCGGATGGCATCTCTGCCGCAGGCCAACTGTCCGTTGCCGGTGTCGAGGATGGCACCGGGTTCGTAAAGAGCAGCCATTCCTTCCGCGTCTCCCGCTTGCTCGCGAGAAACCAATAGCCGCGCCAGGTCCTGGGGATCGCTTGCCGGTTTGCGGTTTGCTTCATCATTCATCGGCAGGCTTCCTGACAGCCAGATTCAAACCGAGATACGACCAGGTTCCGGTCACTCCGCCGCGACGGTTTCCGGTTGTAACGCCTTCTTCCAGTCTCCCGTCGTGTTCCACCAGCGGTTAGGGTTGGTGCGGTCGTCGAGACCCTTGGAGCGGCTGGCAAGCAGTGGCTGAATGCGGATCACCGGTTCCTGATAGCTGTGAACCTGATAAATCGCCTCGACGACGCGTGCGGCGAGCTTCTGGTCATCAGGCAGTTCGAACGACACCTCGACAGTCCCCGACCGCCTGCGCAATTCCGTCTCGGCGCCGGCGGCGGCACCTTCAAGCGGCCGGTAACGTTCGATGCCGTCCGCCGACTGAAAGGCATTGCTGTCATATTTGCCCATTTCGAGCGGCGCGATCGCGACCACCGCCTCCATGATGCGGTCGACATCGGCTGCCGGTGCCTGAAAGGTCACCAGCAGCAGCAATTCCATCCGCAGCGATTTCGTTTCAAAGCCACTATCGATCATCCGAGGTCTCCCTGCTTATGCACTTTGGGGGAGCATATACTCGAGCCCTCCTGACATGGTTGTGTCAGGAGTTGGTCAGCAGTGGGAGCGATGTCGGCAGCTGGGCCGAGTCAGAGGATTTTGTGGAGCAGCCTGGTGCCGACCAGCACGATATAGCAGGCGAAGAACAGGCCGAGCGCCCAACCGAAGCCCGACGGCCCGAAAGCGTCCATGCCGATGCCGATCGCCTGCGGGCCAAGCACCATGCCGACGCCGTAGCAGAGCACGAAGGCGGCGTTGGCGGAGGCCAATTCGTGGCCGGAAAGCTGCGAGCCGAGATGCGCCAGGCCGATTGTGTACATGGCAGCGACCACACCGCCCCAGACGAACAGAAGCGCTGCCATCAAATGCCAGTTCTGCGCGAAGTACGGCATGAAGACCGTACCGGCAAGCCCGACGGTGGCACAGGCCATCAGCAGATAGCGACGGTCGCTTACGCGGTCGCTGATCATGCCGATCGGGATCTGCAACAGCACGTTGCCAAGCCCGATCATGGTGAGCAAAAGGGCGGCGTCCGCCTCTGAGTAGCCGATGCGGCTACCGTAGACCGGGAACAGTGCAAAGCCGCCGGTCTCGACCGCGCCGAACACCAGCACGGCGGCGGTCGCCGTCGGCACCAGCCAGATGTAACGCAGGAAATTGCTGGTTTCGCCGTCCGAGACGATCGTCGGGCTCTCGTTGCGTGCCGCCAGGACCGGTATGGCAGCGAGCGTAACCAAGGCGATGGTAACGCCGAAGGGCAGGAAGCCACTGCTGCCGAGATGGGCGAACAGCCAAGGCCCGGCGGCAAAGCCGAGAGACAGCACGGTGGCATAGATGCCGAGGACCAGTCCGCGCCGGTGTGGCGGCGCCGAGGTGCTGATCCAGAATTCCGACAGGATGAACAGCACCGTCAGCGCGATATGCAGCAGCACGCGCAGCGGAAACCACATCCAGAAAGCTGGCGCGAAATGGAAACCGACAAAGGCCAGCGCCCCGGCGGCGATCATGGCAAGCATCGTCCAGGCGACCCCGAACCGCATGGCAAGCGGGGTGGCGAGCGGCGCGCCGGCGATAGAGGCGAGGCCGGCGACCGCGGTGTTGAGACCGATCATCGACGCGGAATGGCCACGCGTTTCCAGGATCACGCTGAGCAGCGGCATGCCAAGGCCGATGGCAATGCCGACGACGCTGATCGACGAGATCGCCGCGACCATCGGCAGCCAGTGTACGCGTTCCTTGCCCTGCGGCTGGGTATCGACTGTCATGGAATGCCTGGCTGCTCTAGAGAATTTCGCGGACGAAGCGATTGCGGACAAGCCGGTAGAACGGCACGGGACTGCCGGGGCTCAGCAACGGATCCCAGGCGAGCCGCATTTCCAGTTCCTCCAGGACCGTGCGCGTGATGTCTGGAATATCGGCTTGCCTGGCCTTGGCCAGCGGCAGCCAAACGACGTCCTCCAACTCGTTGGTCGGACCGCCACCCGGCAGTTCAACGGCGACATCGTCGCGCCATGCGGCGAGAAAGCGCGTATCGAAGCGGCGCACCCGGTTGGGCGGGGTGATGGCGCGTGCGACGAAGCGCAGCGCTTGCAGTGATGGGATGACCCCGTGTTCGACAAAGCCCTGCCAGTCGCGCCTGGCGGTTGCGAACACGCCTTTTTGACCGATCAGCAGGCCGGCCTCCTCATAGGTTTCGCGGATTGCCGACAGGGCAATCGCGCGGGCGCGAGCCGGGCTGGTGCGACCGATACCAGCGGTCAATCTCGCTTCTTCCTCGGGATGAAGTGCGGTGGCTATTGAGATGCGGCTGTCGGCCGGATCTGTGCGGCCGCCAGGAAACACGAATTTTCCCGGCATGAAGGCATGACCGGCGTGGCGCCGGCCCATCAGCACCAGGAATTCGTCGCCTTTGCGGTCGAGCAGGATCAGCGTCGCGGCGTCGCGTGGGCGTATAGGCTTGGCCTCGAGCGCGATCCGCTCAACCTTGTCGACTTCCGCCTTGGTCATAACGTCCATGCGGTCGACCTAGCGGAATCTTCTCCGATGCGAAAGTGGCGTCCAGCCATGCCGATTGCGCCAGCCTCGGTTTCAAGCCTCGGGATGCGACTCGATCAGATCTTCTTCACCGCCAAAGCCGTGCATATAAAACGCCCATTGCAGGCCGATGACAGCGCCCTTGACCGGTTGCAGCAGGACGACGGCCAGAATGATGGTCAATGGCACCCAGATGGCGATGTGCTGCCAGGTAGACAGCGTCGAGGTCGCCTCGACACCCATGAAGGCCCCGAGCACGATGTGGCCGACAATGACGACCACGAGATAGGCCGGCAGGTCGTCGGCGCGATGGTGGTGGAGCTCCTCGCCGCAATGATCGCATTTGTCGACGGTCTTGACGAAGGCGCGAAACAGCTTGCCCTCGCCGCAATGCGGGCAGCGGCCGAGCATACCGCGCTTCATTGCCGTCCATAGCGGCCGGGCGGTCCGGCCCGAGTGATGTTCGCCACCGAAAATCCGTTCTTCCACCTGCAGTTCTGTTGGCATTATCGTCTCCTGCCGCGCGAGCCTGGACGCGATTGCGACGCCCGGGCGCGGCCTTTGGCCTTGTGGAACGACCGTTTGGAGCCGGGCAGCGGCTTTGGCTCGGTCAGCATCTCGAAACGCATCGCGCCGGCCATCGGCGCCACCTCGATCAGGCGAACCTCGACGCGATCAGCAAGCTGATAGCCCTTGCCGGTGCGTTCTCCGAAAAGCGATCGAGCAGTTTCGTCGTATATATAGTAGTCGCCGCCCAGGGTTGAAACCGGAATGAAGCCATCCGCGCCGTACTGCGGCAATTGGACAAACAGGCCCGATTTGGTGACGCCCGAGATGCGGGCGTCGAAACGGTCGTCGATGCGCTCGGCGAGATAGGCGGCGATCAGCCGGTCGACCGTGTCGCGCTCGGCGGCCATCGCGCGCCGCTCGGTCGCCGAAATCAGCGCCGAGACCTCTTCCAGCCGCTCCGCCTCGTCCTGCGTCAGGCCCCCCGGACCAAGGCCGAGTGCGGCAATCAGCCCACGATGCACGATCAGGTCGGCATAGCGACGGATCGGCGAGGTGAAATGCGCGTAGCGCTTCAGGTTGAGGCCGAAATGGCCGATATTGGCGGGCGAATATTCGGCCTGGCTCTGCGAGCGCAGCACCACTTCGTTGACCAGCCCCTCATTATCGGCGCCGCGCACGCGAGCGAGGATGCCGTTGAACTGGTTCGGCAGCATTTGCGCGCCGCGCGCCAGCGACAGGCCGAGCGTCTGCAGGAATTCACGCAGCGATTCCTGCTTGGCGAGCGAGGGCGCATCGTGGATGCGGTAGACCAGCGCCTGGCGCTTCGCCTCGAGTGTCTCGGCGGCGGCGACATTGGCCTGGATCATGAACTCTTCGATCAGTTTGTGCGCGTCGAGCCGCTCCGGCACGACGACCTTGTCGACGGTGCCGTCCTGCTTGAGCAGGATCTTGCGCTCGGGCAGATCGAGTTCGAGCGGCTGGCGGGTGTCGCGGCCGCGCTTCAGGATCGCGTAGGCGTCCCATAGCGGCTTCAGCACCGTATCGAGGATCGGGCCAGTCGTGTCGTCCGGTGCGCCGTCGATCGCCGCTTGCGCCTGCTGATAGGCGAGTTTCGCCGCCGACTTCATCATGACGCGATGGAAGGAATGTCTGAGTTTGTGGCCATCGGCCGAGAAAGTCATACGCACCGCTATCGCCGGACGATCCTGGCCCTCGCGCAGTGAACAGAGGTCGTTCGAGATGCGCTCCGGCAGCATCGGTACGACTCGGTCGGGAAAATAGACCGAATTGCCGCGCTTCAGCGCTTCGCGATCGAGCGCCGTGCCATAGCGCACGTATGCAGCGACATCGGCAATGGCGACGGTGACAATCACGCCGCCGGCGTTCTTCTCGTCGGTGTCAGGCATGGCGAACACCGCGTCGTCATGATCCTTGGCATCGGCCGGATCGATGGTGAGCAGCGGCAGCTCGCGCCAATCCTCGCGGCCGGCAAGCGTCGCCGGCTTGACCGCCTCCGCCTGGGCGATGACGTCGGCTGGGAAAATATGCGGAATGTCGTGTGCGTGGATGGCGATCATCGAGACCGCCTTTTCGCTGGTCAGCGACCCCAACACCGCCAGAACCTTGGCTCGCGGCAGCCCGTAGCGCGAGGCCCGTGCCGGCTCGACCTCGACCAGGTCGCCGTTCTTGGCGCCGTTCTGGAATTCCTTGTCGACGACCAGCTCCGGCTGACGCCTTTCCACCGGTTCGATGCGGAACGTGCCGTCCTTCAGCACACGGAAAACGCCGAGAACCGCATCGGTGCGCTTCTCGAATATCTTCATCACCCGGCCCGTATAGGCCGGGCCTGCCGGATCGTCGGTCGGAAAGGTCTTGGCCAGCACGCGGTCGCCGATGCCCGGCGTCGGGCCATTGCCGCCGCGCGACACGCGGATCGCTATGACCGGAGGTTCGCCATTGCCAATCGCTTCGGTCGGGTGCGCCAGCAGCACACCGTCGGCGTCACGGCCGAAGATGTCGAGCACCGCGACGTGGGGCAGGGCGCCGACACGGGCAAGCCGCTTGCGCTCCTTGGTCAGCAGGCCTTCATCCTGCAGGTCGCGCAAGACGTCCTTCAGCCAGATACGGTCTTCGCCGCGCAGCGCAAACGCCTTGGCGATGTCGCGTTTTCCGGCGCGGTCCGGATTTTCGGCGATGTAACGCAGTATCTCGTCGCGTGAAGGCCGGTAATTGTCCCTGACCTTGGCACGGGTATCGGCGGTGCGCAGATCGCCGTGGCTTCTTCCGGAGACTTTGCGCGCCAACCCGTCCTATCCCTTTTTCCTGGCCGCCGGTTTTTTGGCCGCAGCCGGTTTCTTCGCAGGCGCGGCCGCTTTGCGGAAGGGCTTCCTGGCACCGTTGCCGCCCTTGGCTTCCTTTTCCGCAATGAGCGCCACCGCATCCTCGATCGTCACCGATTGCGGATCCTTGCCCTTCGGCAGCGTCGCATTGACCTTGCCGAAATTCACATAAGGCCCGTATTTGCCGTCGCGCACGACTATTTTGCCGCCGCCGGCAGGATGCTCGCCTAGTTCCTTGAGCGCAGCGGCTGTGCCGCCATTGCGGCCGCCTTTGCCCTTCAATTGCTTCTCGGCGATCACCGAGACGGCGCGATTGAGGCCGATCGAGAACACGTCCTCGATGCTGTCGAGATTGGCGTAGGTGCCGTCATGCAGCACGAACGGCCCGTAGCGCCCCAGCCCGGCCGAAATCATCTTGCCGGATTCCGGATGCTTGCCGACGTCGCGCGGCAGCGACAACAAGGCGAGCGCCTTTTCGTGATCGATCGAATCGACCGTCCAGCCCTTGGGTAGGCTGGAGCGCTTGGCATTCTTGCCGTCGCCGCGCTGGATATAGGGGCCGAACCGGCCATTGCGCAGCGTGATCTCCTCGGCGGTATAGGGGTCCTTGCCGAGCACTTTGGTGCCGTCTTCACCACCGCCGTTCTCGCCATTGGGATTGGCGGCGTCGCCGAGCTGGCGGGTGAAGGAGCATTCGGGATAGTTCGAACAGCCGACGAAGGCGCCGAACTTGCCGAGCTTCAGCGACAGGTTGCCGGTACCGCATTTCGGACAGATGCGCGGGTTCGAACCGTCTTCCCGCGCGGGAAAGACCAGCGGCGCCAGTTCCTCGTTCAATGCATCGAGGACGTCGGTGACGCGCAACTCCTTGATGTCGGCGACAGCGCCGGAAAAATCCTTCCAGAAATCGCGCAGCACGTCCTTCCATGCGAGCTTGCCGTCGGAAATCTCATCGAGCTTTTCCTCCAGCGAAGCGGTGAAGTCGTACTCGACATAACGCTCGAAGAAGCTTTCGAGGAAGGCCGACAATAGCCGGCCCTTGGCCTGCGGCACCAGCTTGCGCTTGTCGATGGTGACATAGTCACGATCCTCGAGCGTCTTCAGGATCGCCGTATAAGTCGACGGCCGGCCGATGCCCAACTCTTCCAGCTTCTTGATCAGCGAAGCTTCCGAATAACGCGGCGGCGGCTCGGTGGTGTGCTGGGTGGCGTTGATCGCCTCGCGTGTGAGCTGCTCGCCGGCACGGATCTCGGGCAGGCGGCGGCTTTCCTCGTCTTCCGAATCTTCTTCCTTCTGCTCGATGTAAGCGGCAAGGAAGCCGTCGAAGCGAACAACCGAGCCTACAGCACGAAGCTCGGCGGTGCGCGGGCCGTTGATGGCCTCGACCTCGACCGTGGTGCGCTCTATCTCGGCCGGCTGCATCTGGCTGGCGATGGCGCGTTTCCAGATCATCTCGTAAAGCCGCGCCTGGTCAGCGTCGAGATACTGCCTGACGGAAGCCGGCGTGCGCATGAAATCGGTCGGACGGATCGCTTCGTGCGCCTCCTGGGCGTTCTTGGCCTTGGCGGAATAGTAGCGCGGCTTTTCAGGCAGGTATTTAGGGCCGAATTCCTTGGCAATCGCATCGCGCGCGGCAGAGATCGCCTCCGGCGCCATCTGCACGCCGTCGGTTCGCATGTAGGTGATCAGGCCAGTGGTCTCACCGCCGATCTCCATGCCCTCATAGAGCCGCTGAGCCACCTGCATGGTGCGGTTGGCCGAAAAGCCGGGGCCCGATGAGGCTGCCTGCTGCAGCGTCGAGGTGGTGAAGGGCGGCCCGGGATTGCGCTTGGTCGGCTTGGCTTCGACCGACGCCGCCTTGAAGCTGGCGCCTTCGAGCATCGCTTTGATGTCGTCGGCCTGCGCCTTGTTGGAAATGTCGAGCTTTTGCAGCTTCTTGCGCTCGAAGGCGGTCAGCCGCGCCTCGAAATTATCCTTGCGCGGCGTACCGAGAATGGCGGCGACCTGCCAGTATTCCTCGCGGATGAAGCGCTCGATCTCGGATTCGCGGTCGCAGACCAGACGCAGCGCCACCGACTGGACGCGGCCGGCGGAGCGGGCGCCGGGCAGCTTGCGCCACAGCACGGGCGACAGCGTGAAGCCGACCAGATAGTCGAGCGCGCGGCGAGCGAGATAGGCATCGACCAGCGGCGCGTCGATCTGGCGCGGATTGGCCATCGCCTCCAGCACGGACGCCTTGGTGATGGCGTTGAAGACGACGCGGCTGACCGGCTTGTCCTTCAACGCGCGCTTTTGCTTCAGCACTTCCAGGACATGCCAGGAGATCGCTTCGCCCTCGCGGTCCGGATCGGTGGCGAGGATCAGCCCGTCGGCGTCCTTGACCGCCTTGGCGATATCGGCGAGACGCTTTCCAGACGCGGTGTCGACGGCCCAGGACATGGCAAAGTCCTCATCCGGACGCACCGAGCCATCCTTGGCCGGCAGATCGCGGACATGGCCGAACGAGGCCAGAACCTTGTAGTTCTTGCCGAGGTACTTGTTGATTGTCTTCGCCTTGGCCGGCGATTCGACGACGACGACGTCCATACGGTCTCATATCAGTTGTGATGCGGCAGAAGAATTCCGCTGCGCGCGACGAAATCTCGTTCAATGTGTCGCTCACATGGCCGCGCTTTTGCATCCGGTCAAGGCCAAGCAGTCAAAATGCGGCCCTGTACCGAATGCGCAACCCAACGGCGCGCCATGCGATTTCCGCAATCCTGGACAAGGGAAATGAGCAGCCTATCGCTGGACAAACCCGGCAATTGATCCTGGAGAACGGGACAAACTCTCCCGCGGATATAAGAGAAACATCGAGCACGCGCCAGCCCTGCTTGAACAGATGCTGTAAAGCGCGCAATCGCTTGCCCGGCATTTTGCTCGGACAGTCGCAAGGAAGTACCGTGCTGAAAAGCTGGCCGCCGGGGCGGTTGGGTCGAGTTCCCAGCGACCAGCCGTGTTACCGCCCGTTACGGCCGATCAGAAGCTCAAGGCCTAGTCGGCCTTGGCGATATGCCAGACGCCGCCGACACCCTCGCCGGTCACGTCGCCGGCCTTCTTGTCCTTGATGAACGTGTAGAGCGGCTTACCTTCGTAGGCCCACATCCTGGTGCCGTCGGTGCGGTCGACGATCGTCCACTCGCTCTCGGCCTTGGCGTTGGCGTCAGCCTTCAGCGGCGGCCAATTGGCGGCGCATTTGTCGTAGCAGTTCGACTTGCCCGCCTCGTCCTTGTCGTAGGTGTAGAGCGTCATGCCGCTGGCGTCGGTGTAGATCTTGGTGCCGCCGACCTCCGCTTCCTTCCACGCCTCGGCAGCGAAGGATGCGGCAGTGCCGAGCAAAAGCGCGGCCATGCCAATTGCGATCGTTTTCATGGACTTCTCCCTGGATCATTCGAAAAGCGCGCGGAACAACGCAGTTTCGTTTGATCAACGCTGCCTGGCCGCCCTTTCTTCCCGGGCGGGCGTCGACTTGCTACCCAATGTGATGGGGCCACGCGATGGTGATTGGCGGACGGCTGTTGTCGCGGCTATATGGCTGCGCAGTCATCGGGAGACGGAAATGGCATTGGACGTCGGCTATGTCAGTGCGATCGGGGCGGGAGCAATTTCCTTCCTGTCCCCCTGCGTGCTGCCGCTGGTGCCGCCTTACCTGTGCTATATGGCCGGCGTGTCGGTCGACGATTTCCGCGGCGAGGCCGGCATTACGGCAAAGGCCGGCGCGCGAGGCGCGCTGATTAATTCCTCAATCGCCTTCGTGCTCGGCTTCTCGACCGTCTTCGTCGCGCTCGGCGCCGGCGCCTCGACCATCGGCCATTTGCTGCGAGTCTGGCAGGAGCCGCTGGCAATGGCGGCAGGCGTGCTGATCATCCTGATGGGGCTGAATTTCCTCGGCGTACTGCGCATCCCTTTGCTTTCACGCGAGGCGCGCTTCCAGTCACAAGGCAAGCCGGCCAGCCTGATCGCCGCTTACGTCATGGGCCTGGCCTTCGCCTTTGGCTGGACGCCCTGTATCGGCCCGGTGCTGGGGCCGATCCTGACGCTTGCCGGCGGCCGCGAGACGGTGGGCGAGGGCGCGCTGCTGCTCGCCGCCTATTCGCTCGGCCTCGGTATTCCCTTCCTCGTTGCGGCGCTGTTTTCAGGCGCCTTCATGCGCTTTCTCGGGAAATTCCGCGTCCATCTCGGCCGCGTCGAAAAGGCCATCGGCGCGTTGCTGGTGGTCGCCGGCGTTTTTTTCCTGACCGGCGGCGTGCAGGCGGTGTCCTATTGGTTGCTCGAGAATTTTCCGGTGCTGGGGCAATTGGGATAGGTTTGCCGCCCGACATGGGTCTGTTCAGCCTTCGAAATAGCCCGGCTGGTCGATATCAGCGATCAGCCCGGGTCCGCTCGGCTGCCACCCCAGCAGCGCCTGGGTCCGTTCGCTCGAGGTCGGGACATCCATCGCCGCGAACATAGCGAACCAGCCAAAATGATCGGCGGCTTCTTCCGCGGACTTGGCGACGACCGGCACGTTCAGGCGCCGGCCGATCACGCCGGCGATGTCCTTGAACGGCACGCCTTCTTCGGCGATCGCGTGATATCGCCCGCCACCGGCTCCATGCTCGAGCGCAAGCCGGTAAACGCGGGCTGCATCGAACCGATGCACGGCAGGCCAGCGATTGAGCCCTTCGCCGATATAGGCCGACACGCCCTTCTTGCGAGCGAGGTCGATGAGAATAGGAACAAAAGCGTGGTCGCCTTGGCCATGGACCGACGGAGGAAGGCGCACAACCGACGCGCGCACGCCGCGTGCCGCCAGCGCGGCGGCTGTCGCTTCGGAGGCGCGGGGATACGAAGCGGAAGATGGGACAGGCGCATCTTCCTCGGTCGCGATACGGCCCCGCGCCTGGAGCGCGGTCCCGGAGGTGACGAGCAGGGGCCGCTCGGAGCCTTCGAGTGCACCGCCCAAGGCCTCGATGGCGCACCGGTCCATCTCGCAGTTTTGCGCGAACTTCGAGAAGTCGTGGTTGAAGCCGGTATGGATCACTCCATCAGCTGCCGCTGCGCCCCTGCTGAGGCTTTCGAGGTCTTCGAGGTCACCTCGATGCACCTCGGCTCCGGTGGCTGCAAGCGACTTGGCCGACGCCGCCGAGCGGGCGAGGCCGAGCACCTGATGGCCGGCGCCGATGAGTTCTTGAACGACGGCAGAACCGACGAATCCGGTCGCTCCGGTAACGAAAACACGCATCACGACTTCTCCTGTCCGTTTCTGGCCACGACCATTTTCGCGGCTCAGTTGTGTCGTGATAGGCGCTTGAGAAAATACGATCTATGCGGTAAAGTCCGTATTATCTTCGCAATCGTCCGGAATGACCTGTGGATCCCCTTTCAGATGTGCTGTCGCTGCTGAAGCCGCGAAACTATATGTCGGCCGGTTTCGATGCTGGTGGTGAATGGTCGATCCAGTTCCCCGACCAGCAGCAAAGCATCAAGACCGGAGCGGTGGTCTCCGGCCGGTGCTGGCTGTCTGTGGAGGGTGTTGCTGACGCAGTGCGCCTTGAGACGGGAGACAGCTTCCTGCTGCCGAGTGGACGGCCTTTCCGCCTTGCAAGCGACATGAGCTTGACGCCTGTTGAAGCCGTCAAGATTTTTCCGCCTGCGCGAGCCGGCGGTGTTGTGACCCACAATGACGGTGGTGATTTCTTTCTGGTCAGCAGCCGCTTCGCGCTTGGCGGCAATCATGCCGGCATGCTGTTGCGGATGCTGCCAGCCATTGTGCATATCCGCAAAGAGTCGGACCAGTCGGCGCTGCGCTGGTCTGTGGAGCGGATGATGCAGGAGCTGCGCGAGCCGCAGCCGGGCGGCTTTCTGATGATCCAGCACCTCGCCCACATGATGCTGGTTCAGGCGCTGCGGCTGCATCTTTCGGAAGGATTGAAAGGTGGCATCGGCTGGCTCTTTGCCCTCGCGGACAAACAGATCGGCGCGGCGATCAGCGCCATGCATGACGATCCGGCGCATGGCTGGACGCTACAGGAACTGGCGGAACGGGCCGGCATGTCGCGATCGACCTTTGCGCTCAGATTCAAGGAGACGGTTGGCGCGTCGCCGATGGACTATTTGACGCGCTGGCGAATGCTGCTGGCTGGCGACCGGCTGACGAATTCCAGCGATCCCGTCGCCGTCATAGCGCTTTCGCTCGGCTACGAATCCGAAAGCGCCTTCAGCACAGCCTTCAAGCGGGTCATGTACTGCTCGCCACGGCAATACGGCCGTGGCCGAGCACCCCGCTTCGCATCACGCAACGAGGCGGAAGCCGCCTGAGCCGATCGGCTTGAGCGTGTCGCGGGTTGGAGGTTCCACCGTCTCACCGGAATTTAACCGCATTGGTGCAGCATGGCGCCGGTGCTACTAACGCTTCGATTCCACACCCCTTCAACGGTTGCTGTCCCCATGAGCCAGAGATCCTGCCTGTCCGTCATCCTCGCCGCCGGTGAAGGCACGCGCATGAAGAGTGCAGTGCCGAAAGTGCTGCACACAATCGCGGGCCTGCCGATGGTTGCCCATGTCGTCAAGGCGGCCGAAGCCGCCGGCAGCGGCGAATTGGCGCTGGTGATCGGCCATGGCGCCGATGAGATGCGCAAGGCTGCACTCAAGTTTGCGCCGAAGGCCGAGGCTTTCGTTCAGGAAAAACGTCTCGGCACCGCGCACGCCGTGCTTGCCGCACGTGTAGCAATATCAAAAGGTTATGACGATATCTTGGTGATGTTTGGCGACACGCCGTTGATCGATCCGGAAGCGCTAGCGGCGGCGAGGCTGAAGCTGGCGGAAGGTGCGGCCGTCGTCGTGGTCGGCTTCCGTACGGAAAATCCTTCGGGCTACGGCCGGCTTATCGAAAAGGCCGGCAAGCTCGTGGCCATCCGCGAGGAGAAGGACTGCTCGGACGAGCAGAAAAAGATCACCTTCTGCAATGGCGGGCTGATGGCGGTCGCCGGCAGGCACGCGCTGAAGCTGCTCGATCAAGTCGGCAGCAAGAACGCCAAGGGCGAGTATTATCTCACCGACATCGTCGAGATCGCCGCTGCGCAGGGACTTGATGTCGTCGCCACCGAAGCCAGTTTCGAGAACGCGCTCGGCATCAACAACCGTGCCGAGCTTGCCCAGGCGGAAGGTATCTGGCAGCAGCGCCGGCGGCGCGAGGCGATGCTTTCTGGCGTTACGCTGATCGCGCCCGAAACTGTGTTCTTCTCGCACGACACCGAGATCGGCGCCGATACGATCGTCGAACCCAATGTCTGGTTCGGGCCGGGCGTGAAAATCGCGACGGGGGCCAAGATCCACGCCTTCAGCCATATCGAAGGCGCCACCATCGCGTCGAATTGCGATGTCGGGCCGTTCGCGCGGCTGCGGCCCGGGGCCGATCTGAGAACCAAGGCCAAGGTCGGCAATTTCTGCGAGGTCAAGCAGGCGATCGTCGAGGAGGGCGCGAAGGTCAACCATCTGACCTATATCGGCGATGCCCGCATCGGTGCCGGCGCCAATATCGGCGCCGGCACCATCACCTGCAATTATGACGGCTATTCGAAATTCTTCACCGATATCGGCGAGGGCGCCTTCATAGGCTCGAACTCCTCGCTGGTGGCGCCGTTGTCGATCGGCAAGGGCGGCTACATCGCCTCGGGCAGCGTCATTACCGAAAGCGTACCCGACGATGCGCTGGCTTTCGGCCGCGCCCGCCAGCGGACTCTACCCGGCAAGGGCAAGGAGTTGCGAGAGCGTTTTTCTCAGGCCGCGGCGGCCCGCAAAAAAGGGTAGACTAGCGGAACTCGGCGACAAGCTGGATTTCGCCAACGATTGCATCGTTGAAGGCCGACAGGTCTTCGGCCGGGATCCAGTATTCCAGATGCGCCCGGCTCCCGGCATGCTGGACGCTGTAACGGTCCAGAAAGCTGCGACGCACCTCGAAACGCGTCACGAAACCTGATCCGCTCGCGGGCACGTTCCAGTCTCGGGCGATCTGGGTGGCATAGGCCTCGCTGGTAACCGGATAGAAGATCGGCTGATCGGCAAGTCGAGGAGGAAAGGCGCGCATCCCTGCCCTCTGGATCAACTCCAGTTCGCGGGGACCAACCGGACGCCAAAGCGTCACCGTGTCAATTCGTTCGTTCATAGCCGCATCATGTCTTTGACTGATTTCTGGAGCCGTTGAGCCGAGATAGGATACATAAGCGGAGAAACTGAGCAATTGCACTAACCGGATTGCAAGTGCGCCCTGTCATGGTGCATCTGTGCAGGGTAGTCCGGCTGATACCGGACGAAATGGAATGTGATTTTTCGCGACAGCCCGGCAGTCTCTAAATAGCGCCGGGTTTGAGGTCGGAATCGGGGGCAAGCGCCATGTGCGGTATCGTTGGAATTGTCGGTGACTCGCCGGTCGCGCCGCTTATCGTCGATGCGCTGAAAAGGCTCGAATATCGCGGCTATGACTCGGCCGGCGTCGCCACGATCGAGCACGGCAGGCTTGACCGCCGCCGCGCCGAGGGCAAGCTGGTCAATCTCGAGCGCCTGCTGAAGGACGAACCGCTCGACGGCATGATCGGCATCGGCCACACGCGCTGGGCCACGCATGGCGTTCCGAACGAGAGTAATGCGCATCCGCATTTTTCCGACGGCGTCGCCATCGTCCATAACGGCATCATCGAGAATTTCGCCGAATTGCGCGACGAGCTGATGCGCGACGGCTACAGCTTCACCTCGCAGACCGATACCGAAGTCGTCGCGCATCTGGTGGCGCGCGAACTGGCCAGGGGGCTGAAGCCGGTTGAGGCGGCGTACAAGGCGCTGAAGCGGCTGGAAGGCGCCTTTGCGCTCGCCATCATGTTCAAGGGCGACGAGGATCTGATCGTCGGCGCGCGCAATGGCCCGCCGCTCGCGGTCGGTCATGGCGACGGCCAGATGTTCCTTGGCTCCGACGCCATTGCGCTTGCCCCTTTCACCAATTCGATCACCTATCTGGAAGACGGCGACTGGGCGGTGGTGCGCCGCAACGAGGTCGATATCTTCGACATGGGCGGCAACAAGGTCGACCGCAAACGCCAACAGTCGCTCAGCACGAGCTTCATGGTCGACAAAGGCAACCGCCGCCATTTCATGGAAAAGGAAATCCATGAGCAGCCGGAAGTGATCTCGCACACGCTGGCGCATTATGTTGATTTCATCAGCGGCGTCTCGAAGCCGCTCGACCTGCCGTTCGATTTCGCCAAGATCGACCGGCTGGCGATCTCGGCCTGCGGCACCGCCTATCTCGCCGGGCTGATCAGCAAATACTGGTTCGAGCGCTATGCGCGGCTGCCGGTCGACATCGATGTCGCTTCGGAGTTCCGCTATCGCGAGATGCCGCTGTCGAAGAACGATGCCGCTTTCTTCATCTCGCAATCGGGTGAGACCGCCGACACGCTGGCGTCGCTGCGCTACTGCCGCAAGGCCGGCATGAAGATCGGCGCGGTCGTCAATGTGCGCGAATCGACCATGGCGCGCGAATCCGACGTCATCCTGCCGACGTTGGCCGGCCCGGAGATCGGCGTCGCTTCGACCAAGGCGTTCACCTGCCAGCTTTCCGTGCTGGCCTCGCTGGCGGTGCGGGCGGGCGTGGCGCGCGGAACGATTTCGCAGGAGCAGGAGAAAACGCTGATACGCGAGCTGTCGGAAGCGCCGCGTTATGCGAACCAGGTGCTAAAGCTCGACGGGCAGATCGAAAAGGTCGCGCGCGACCTCTCGCACTACAAGAATGTGCTTTATCTCGGCCGCGACACCAATTTTCCGCTGGCCCTGGAAGGCGCGCTGAAGCTCAAGGAAATTTCCTATATCCACGCCGAAGGCTATGCCGCCGGCGAGTTGAAACACGGCCCGATCGCGCTGATCGACGAGAACATGCCCGTCATCGTCATCGCCCCGCATGACCGTATCTTCGAAAAGACCGTCTCGAACATGCAGGAGGTGGCGGCGCGCGGCGGCAAGATCATCCTGATCACCGACAGCAAGGGCGCCGCGCACGCCACGGTGAAGACGATGGAGACGATCGTTTTGCCGGACGTGCCGGAAATCATCTCGCCGATCATCTACGCACTGCCGATCCAGATGCTCGCCTATTTCACCGCCGTGTTCATGGGCACGGATGTCGACCAGCCGCGCAATCTGGCGAAATCGGTAACGGTGGAATGATCGGTTCCAAACGGCTACCGATAGGGTCCAAGTTGATCGTTTCGTTCAAAGGCAAAGCGGTGGAAGCGGTTGCCGAGGGGAAGGCACCGAAAGGTTTTCCACCGGATCTGGTTGCCCGTGGCGAACGTCGTCTTCGAGCGATCGAAAACGCCGGACAATTGAACGATCGCCACCCGGAAATCGCCTTGAAGCCCTGAAGGGAGCAGAGCTGGGCAGCATTCAATTCGTATCAACGACCAATGCCTGCTTCAAATGGACCAACGCTGGCGCCGAAGAGGTGGAGATCGTCGACTACCATTGAGCGGGCACTTGCCCTAAACCCTTGAGGTCTCTGAACCATGCTCAAGTTCGTACGTCCAATTCACCCCGGAGAGTTCCTGCGCGAGGAATATCTCGTCCCGCTCGGTATGAGTGCCGGTGCGCTGGCGAAGAAGCTCAATCTTCCTCGTACCCGTATCGAACGCATTGCCAAGGAAGAGATCGGCCTGACTCCTGATACCGCGCTTCGCCTCGCCAGGCTCTTCAACACCACGCCGGAATTCTGGATGAATTTTCAGCAGGCTTATGAACTTGAAACCGAGGCGAAGAAACTCGCACCGGAGCTCGAGAAGATCGAACCGCTGGAAGCCGCGGCATAGTTGATCTTTTAAAAACTTCGCCATTCCAAAGCGCCTTGGGGTTCAGTAGTGTCGCGCTGCAAACACACGCTGCGGTGAACCATGTCGGATGCTCTCAAGACCTCAGGCATGACCCGGCTGAGAAACTATTTCCTGACCGGCTTCGTCGTTTGCGCGCCGCTGGCGATTACCGCCTACATTGCCTGGTCGCTGATCGGTTGGGTCGATTCCTGGGTGAAACCCTACATTCCGGTACGCTACAATCCGGACACCTACCTGCCGTTTCCAGTGCCGGGTTTTGGGCTGATCGTTGCCTTGATCCTCATCACCTTCATCGGCTTTATGACCGCCAATATCGTTGGCCGCGCCATCGTCAATTTCGGCGAGCGCCTGCTTGGCCGCATGCCGCTGGTGCGCGGCATCTACCGTTCGCTGAAGCAGATTTTCGAGACCGTGCTGTCGAACAAGGGCGACATGTTCCGCCAGGTCGGGTTGGTCGAATATCCGCGCAAAGGGGTCTGGTCGCTGGTCTTCGTCGCCAGCGAGAAGGAAACCGAGATCAACCAGAAGCTCGACCGGGAAGGCGATCCGCTGATTGCCGTATTCATGCCATGTACGCCCAACCCGACGACGGGCTTTCTGATGTATGTGCCGAAATCCGACATTGTGCTGCTCGACATGACAATCGAGGACGGAGCCAAGCTGATCGTGTCGGCCGGCTTGGTGGCGCCGGCGGTCAAAATGGTGACGGTGAATGGCGAGCAGATCCACGGCGCGCTTGCCAATCCGCCGCTCGACACGATGCCTCAGCCGGCACGCAGGAGCCGCACGGCCTCGTCGCGGCCGAACAGATAGAGCAACAGGCGCAGCGCCGTGCCGCGTTCGGACTGCAATTCCGGATCGCGCGACAGGATCAGCCGCGCATCGTCGCGAGCGGCCTCGAGCAGGTCGGCATGCACCTCGATGCGCGCCACCTGGAAGCCCGGCGTGCCAGACTGGCGAGTGCCGAGCAACTCGCCTTCGCCGCGCAGCTTCAGATCCTCTTCGGCGATACGGAAGCCGTCCTCGGTCTCGCGCATCACCGACAAACGGCGTTTTGCCGTCTCGCCGAGCGGGTCCTTGTAGAGCAGCACACAGGATGAAGGCTTGTCGCCACGCCCGACCCGGCCACGCAATTGGTGCAACTGGGCGAGGCCAAAACGCTCGGCATGCTCGATGACCATGATCGTCGCATCAGGCACATCGACGCCGACCTCGATGACGGTGGTGGCGATCAGGATACGGGTGTCGCCCTGCTTGAAGGCGCGCATCGCCTCGTCTTTGTCGGTGCCTTTCATGCGGCCGTGCACCAGGCCGATGCGGTCGCCGAACAGCGGCTTCAGCGAGGCAAAACGGTCCTCGGCCGACATCAGCTTGATCTCCTCGGATTCCTCGATCAGCGGACAGATCCAGTAGATTTTCTGGCCATCGGCGACGGCGTCGAGCATGCGTCCGATCAGTTCGTCGAGCCGTTCAAGCGGCAAGGTGACGGTGCGGATCGGCTGGCGGCCGGCCGGCTTTTCCGTCAGCTTCGACACATCCATGTCGCCGAATGCAGTCAGCACCAGCGTCCGCGGTATCGGCGTTGCTGTCATCACCAGCATGTCGGGCGCATCGCCCTTGGCGGTAATGGCAAGGCGCTGATGGACGCCGAAACGGTGCTGCTCGTCGACGACGGCGAACACGAGGTCACGGAACGTCACCGTTTCCTGGAACAGCGCATGGGTGCCGACGACGATGTCGATGTCACCATTGGCCAGCCCGGTCAGCGTGTCGGCACGCTCGCGGCCCTTTTCGCGACCTGTGAGGACGGCGACACGCAGGCCGGCCCGTTCCGCCAACGGCGCAATTGTTGCCAGATGCTGGCGCGCCAGGATTTCGGTCGGCGCCATCAATGCCGCCTGGCCGCCGGCCTCGACGGCACGCGCCATGGCAAGCAGCGCGACCACCGTCTTGCCGGAGCCGACATCGCCCTGCAAAAGGCGCAGCATGCGTTCGGGGTCACCGAGATCGGCGTTGATTTCGGCAAGCGCCATTTCCTGCGACATGGTCAGCGAATAGGGGAGTGCCACGCGCAGTTGTTCGACTATGCGGCCGTCGCCGACCAATGGCCGGCCAGATAATCGGCGGACCTTGGCCCGCACCAGCGCCAGCGATACCTGGCCGGCCAAGAACTCGTCATAGGCAAGGCGCCGCCACGCTGCGCCGTCGACGGAGACGTCGATCGGGTCGGCAGGATTGTGGATGCGGTTGAGCGCATCGCTGAAAGCAGGAAAGGCATGGCGGCGCCGGAACTCACCGTCCTGCCATTCGGGCAGCACCGGCAGGCGGGCCAGCGCCTGGCCGATGGCCCGGCGCAGTACCTTGCCCGAGAGCCCGGCGGTCAGCGGATAGACCGGCTCGACCAGCGGCAGGTTTTCCGCGTCGTCGGCAAGTGCGATATGGTCGGGGTGAACCATGGTCGGGCGGCCGTTGAACCATTCCATGCGGCCGGAGACGACGACATGCTCGCCTACGGGCATTGCTTTTTCGAGATAGGCGGCATGGGCATGGAAGAAGGTCAGCGCGATCTCGCCGGTGTCGTCATGGGCGTAGACCCGGTACGGGACCGACCTGTTGCCGCGTGGCGGCGGCTGGTGGCGGTCGATGCGGACGTCGAGCGTAACGATGGCGCCTTCCGCCGAGCCGGCGATGCCAGGCCGGTTGCGGCGGTCGATGACAGTATGCGGCAGCACGAACAAGAGATCCCCGGCGCGCGCGGCCCGGTCGCCGAGGTCGGCTGCTACGACTTTTTCGATCAGGGCGCCAACTTTTGGCCCGACCCCGGCAAGCGAGGTGATCGGGACAAACAGCGGATCGAGGAGGGAGGGACGCATGATGTCAGCTTATGTTGCGGCGACTGTAGCGCAAGGCTGACACCGCCTTCTATCCACGCTATATGCGCCGCCTGGGCAAGGATGTTGCAAGATGACCGGAACGAAACGATCAAGCGAGGGGCTCGATGCCCGCCGCCGCAAGCTTCTGTTTCGTTCGTGGCACCGCGGCATGCGCGAGATGGACCTTATACTCGGCAGCTTCGCCGACGCCGAGATCGGCGCCTTGACCGGCGACGAAATCGACCAATATGAGAGGCTCCTCGACATTCCCGACACCGAATTCCTGCCTCTCGTCACTGGCGAACGCCCGGTTCCGGCGGATATCGACTGTGCCGTCCTGCAAAAAATCCTGGCTTCGCGCCGGGAGATGACCTTCTGAACAACGTGTAGCCATGAGCCTTATCCCTACGATCGGTCTGCCGAAAGGCCGCGCCGGCCAGTTCATCGTCGATGGCGTCGCCGACGGCTACGAAGCTTTTGCGCTGGTGCAGACTGCGCATGAGATCGCCCCTGACAAGCCGGTGCTGTTCGTGGCGCGCGACGGCCAGCGTCTGCCGGCGATCGTCGAGGCGCTTGCCTTTGCCGCGCCGGGCCTGCCGGTGCTGGAACTGCCGGCTTGGGACTGCCTGCCTTACGACCGCGTCTCGCCCGGCGCCGATGCCGCCGCAAGGCGGCTCGATGCACTGGCCGCAATGATTGCGCTGGCAAAGAAGCCGCACCGCGCCGTCGTCCTCACCACCGCGAATGCGCTGTTGCAACGCATTCCGCCGGCTGAACTCGTCGAGGCGCAGACCTTCCACGCCAAACCCGGCAACCAGATAGACATGAACGTGCTGGTGTCGCGGCTGGAGAATTCCGGCTTCGAGCGAGTGCCGACAGTGCGCGGCATCGGCGAATTTGCGGTGCGCGGCGGCATTCTCGATCTCTTCGCGCCCGGCTGGACGGAGGCACTGCGCCTCGATTTCTTCGGCGATACGCTGGAATCGATCCGCGTCTTCGACACCGCAACCCAGCGCACCATCGGCCAACGCAAATCGATGGCGCTGCAGGCGATGAGCGAGGTGGCGCTGACGCCGGAAACCATCAGCCGCTTCCGCCGCGCCTACATCGAAGCCTTTGGCGCGCCCTCGCGCGACGATGGGCTCTATGCGGCGGTCAGCGAGGGCAGGCGGTTTGCCGGCATGGAGCACTGGCTGCCGTTCTTCTATGAGCGGCTGGAAACCGTGTTCGATTACCTGCCGGATGCGCCCGTGGTGTTTGATCATCTGGCGCATGAGGCACTGGCCGAGCGCCACACTCTGATCCTCGATCATTACGAGGCGCGAAAAAAACAGGCCGACGGCGCCTTGAAGGATGCCGTGCCCTACAAGCCGGTGTCGCCGGATCAGCTTTATCTGTCGCCCGAGAACCTGATTGCCTCGCTTGGGCCGCGCGAAGCGATCGACTTCACCTCCTTCGACGCGCCCGATGCCGGTGCGAAAAAGGTGTTCCATGCCGGCTCGCGCCATGGCCGCAGCTTCGTCGAGGAACGCGCCGACCCTAACGCCAACGTCTTCGACGTCGTCGTCAAACACATTTCCGACGAGCGCGCTGCACGCCGCCGTGTCGTCGTCGCCGGCTGGACTGAAGGTTCGCTCGACCGGCTCGGCCAGATCCTGGTCGAGCATCACCTTGGCAATCTGGAGCCGGTGGCGACGCTTGCCGAAGCCGAAAGGCTTGAGCCAGGGCAGGCGGCCCTGGCCGTGCTGCCGCTCGAATCCGGCTTCGAGACCGAGAAACTGGTCGTCGTCGCAGAGCAGGACATTCTCGGCGACCGGCTGATCCGGCGCTCGAAGCGCAAGAAGCGCGCGTCCGACGTCATCGCCGAGGCTTCGGCATTGTCTTCAGGCGATATCGTCGTGCATGCCGACCATGGCATTGGCCGCTTCATCGGGCTGCGCACCATCGAGGCGGTCGGTGCGCCGCACGATTGCCTTGAAATCCACTATGCCGGCGACGATCGGCTGTTCTTGCCGGTGGAAAACATCGAGCTGCTGTCGCGCTATGGCTCGGATTCGGCCGAGGCGACGCTCGACAAGCTTGGCGGCGGCGCCTGGCAATCGCGCAAGGCACGGCTGAAGAAACGTCTGCTCGACATGGCCGGGCAGCTGATCCGCATCGCCGCCGAGCGACAAATGCGGGCCGCACCGGCGCTGGTGCCGGCGGAAGGCCTCTATGGCGAGTTTGCGGCGCGTTTCCCCTATGAAGAAACCGACGACCAGCAAACGGCAATCGATTCGGTCATGGGTGATCTGGGCGCTGGAAAGCCGATGGATCGGCTGATCTGCGGCGATGTCGGCTTCGGCAAGACCGAAGTCGCGCTTCGTGCCGCCTTCATCGCGGCGATGGAAGGCTTTCAGGTCGCGGTGGTGGTGCCGACGACATTGTTGTCGCGCCAGCATTTCAAGACCTTCTCGCAGCGCTTCTCCGGCCTGCCGATCCGCGTCGCCCAGGCCTCGCGGCTGGTCGGCGCCAAGGAACTGGCCGAGACCAAGAAGGGCGTCGCCGAAGGCCAAGTCGACATTGTCATCGGCACGCACGCACTGCTCGGCTCCTCGATCTCGTTCAAGAATCTCGGTCTGCTGATCATCGACGAGGAGCAGCATTTCGGCGTCAAGCACAAGGAGCGGCTGAAGGATCTCAAGACCGACGTCCACGTTCTGACGCTGTCGGCGACGCCGATCCCGCGAACGCTTCAGCTTGCCTTGACCGGGGTGCGTGAGCTGTCGCTGATCGCCACGCCGCCGGTCGATCGCATGGCCGTGCGTACCTTCATCTCCCCTTTCGATCCGCTGGTCATCCGCGAGACGCTGCTGCGCGAGCGCTACCGTGGCGGCCATTCCTTCTACGTCGTACCGCGTATCAGCGATCTCACGGAAATCCATGATTTCCTGCGCGAATCCGTGCCTGAGCTGAAAGTGGCGGTGGCCCATGGCCAGATGCCGCCCGGCGAGCTCGACGATATCATGAATGCCTTTTATGACGGCCAGTACGATGTGCTTTTGTCGACCACCATCGTCGAATCCGGCCTCGATATACCGACCGCCAATACGCTGATCGTACACCGCGCCGACATGTTCGGCCTGTCTCAGCTCTATCAGTTGCGTGGCCGCGTCGGCCGTTCGAAGGTGCGCGCCTATGCGCTGTTCACTCTGCCCGCCAACCGCAAGCTAACCGATACAGCCGAGCGTCGGCTGAAAGTGCTGCAATCGCTCGATACGCTAGGCGCCGGTTTCCAGCTGGCCAGCCACGACCTCGACATCCGCGGCGCCGGCAATCTGCTTGGCGAAGAGCAGTCGGGCCACATCAAGGAGGTCGGCTTCGAGCTCTACCAGCAGATGCTGGAGGAGGCGGTGGCCGAAGTGAAGGATTCCGGCGAGGTGCAGGACGGCGGCTGGTCGCCGCAGATCGCCGTCGGCACGGCGGTGATGATCCCGGAAAGCTACGTCCCGGATCTGCAGCTCAGGCTGGCGCTCTATCGCCGTCTTGGCGATCTCGAAAATACGGAAGAGATCGATGCTTTCGGCGCCGAGCTGATCGACCGGTTCGGACCGCTGCCGGAAGAGGTAAAGCATCTGTTGAAGATCGTCTTCATCAAGGCGCTTTGCCGCAAGGCCAACGTGGAGAAGCTCGACGCCGGGCCGAAAGGCGTCGTCGTCCATTTCCGCAAGCGGGAATTCCCCAATCCGGTCGGGCTGGTCAAGCTCATCGGCGAACAGGGCTCGCTGGCCAAGATCCGACCCGACCAGAGCGTCGTCTTCAGCCGTGACTGGGCGACGCCCGAGAAGCGGCTGGCTGGCTCAGCGGTTGTCATGACGCAGCTGGCGCGGCTGGTGGAGAAGGCGGCGTAGCAGCGCGTCGCTGGTGCTCGGGCCACAGCCGCATCGGCACTTTCGCAGTGCCGTGCTCATTCGCCACGCGACCACTTCCGGTCTAGAATAGGAAATCGGCTTCGTGTATGGAGCCGCGACCCCATATGGGGCGGATTGGCGGGCGATGGCGTCCGTGTGAAAGAGCGTTAGGTGCTTCGATGACGAAATGGTCGCCGAATTCGTGGAGAGCCAAGCCGATCCAGCAGGTTCCTGCCTATCCGGATCTTGCCGCGCTTAGGAACACGGAAGCCCAGCTTGCCACGTTTCCGCCGTTGGTTTTTGCAGGTGAGGCACGCAAGCTGAAGAAGCAGCTTGCAGCCGTCGCTGCCGGTGACGCATTCCTTCTGCAGGGCGGCGATTGCGCCGAGAGCTTCGCCGAGCATGGCGCCGACAATATCCGCGACTTCTTCCGCGTCTTCCTGCAGATGTCGGTGGTGCTGACCTTCGCCGGCGCCCAGCCGGTGGTGAAGGTCGGCCGTGTCGCCGGCCAGTTCGCCAAGCCGCGCTCGTCCGACAATGAGACCAAGGGCGGTGTGACGCTGCCGAGCTATCGCGGCGACATCATCAATGGCATCGAGTTCGACGCCAAGTCGCGCATTCCCGATCCTGCAAGACAGGAGATGGCGTACCGCCAATCGGCGGCGACGCTCAACCTTTTGCGTGCCTTCGCCCAGGGCGGCTACGCCAGCCTGGAGAACGTGCATCAATGGATGCTCGGCTTCGTGTCCGACAGCCCGCAGGGCGAGAAATACGAATCGCTCGCCAACCGCATCACCGAGACGATGGACTTCATGAAGGCCGTCGGCATCACCTCGGAGACCAATTACGCGCTGCGCGAGACGGATTTCTACACCAGCCACGAAGCGTTGCTGCTCGGCTACGAGGAGGCGCTGACCCGCGTCGATTCGACCTCCGGCGACTGGTACGCCACCTCTGGCCACATGATCTGGATCGGTGATCGCACGCGCCAACCCGACCATGCGCATGTCGAATATTGCCGCGGCATCAAGAACCCGCTCGGGCTGAAATGCGGTCCGTCGCTGACGCCGGATGGCCTGTTGCAGCTCATCGACCTGCTCAATCCGGAGAACGAGCCCGGCCGGCTGACGCTGATCGCCCGCTTCGGCTCCGACAAGGTTGCCGACCATCTGCCCAAACTGGTGCGCGCGGTGCAGAAGGAAGGCCGCAGCGTGGTGTGGTCGTCCGACCCGATGCATGGCAATACGATCGAGGCCGCCGGCTACAAGACACGGCCGTTCGACCGCATCCTGAAGGAAGTGCAGACCTTCTTCGAGGTGCACCGCGCCGAAGGCACGCATCCGGGCGGCATCCACATCGAGATGACCGGCAAAAACGTCACCGAGTGCACCGGTGGTGCCCGCGCCATCACCGCCGAAGAACTGCAGGACCGCTACCACACCCATTGCGATCCGCGCCTCAATGCCGATCAGGCGATCGAGTTGGCGTTCCTGGTCTCCGATCTGCTCAAGAAGACCCATCCGGTCCAGCACAAGCAGGCCGTTAACGGCTGATATGATCTGAACTTTGATGTCATTGAAGAAGCGCCGGGCGAAAACCGGCGCTTTTTGTATTCAATCCCGCCGGTGTCGCATTTGCTCGTGCCTAACGCGCGCAAAACTGGAATCCTGCCAGGCGATGGCAATTGCATCGGGAGGCCGACATGGCTGACAGTCACACCGGATCATGCTTGTGCGGGGCAGTGCGGTTCAAGACACGAGGACCGCTACGCGGTGTCATCTACTGCCATTGCTCGCAGTGCCGGAAGCAGAGCGGGCATTTTTATGCGGCGACCAACGTTGCCGACCGCGACATTACAATCACCGGCGCGGAGAGCATCACCTGGTACGAGGCCTCTTCGTTCGCCAGGCGCGGCTTCTGCAAGACATGCGGCTCTCTGTTGTTCTGGAAGCCGAGCGATGACGGCTATGTTTCGGTGATGGCAGGGCTGTTCGACGCGCCAACTAGGCTCCAAGGCGAATGTCATATCTTCGTCGGCGACAAGGGCGATTATTACGCCATCGATGACGGGCTGCCGCAGTTCGAGAAGTCGACGCCGTCGATCAAGGTGGCAGACGGCTGATTCTTTGCAGAGGCCGCCTTATTCCCTTGGTCCAGCCATTGCGCTATCCCCTGCCGGTGATTCCGAAGGGTTTTGGCATGCAGCGACTGATCGACGCTTTTTACAATTCGGTGCGGGCGTTTCGCAAACTGGCCGCCGGCGAGGAGGCCTTCCAGCTGGAGCTGACGCTGCTCGTGCTTGCCTTGCCGCTCGGCTGGTTCCTTTCGGAATCGTGGCGCGGCTATGCGTTGCTGATCGGCGCGGTGCTGCTCATGATCATGATCGAGGTGCTGAACACCGGCATCGAGGCGGCATGCGACGCGTTCAGCCGCGAATTCAACGTCGATATCCAACTGGCCAAGGATTGCGGTTCGCTGGCGGTGCTGATTTCGGTGGTGATCGCTGCCGGGGTATGGGGCGTCGCCGTCATCGAGCGGATCCTCGGGGTACCGATCTGACGTTTCAGACACTACATGCCGGTCAACTGAGGGGCCCGACATGGCCGATACCACCGGATTTCTGTTGCTTGAACGTGACGGCCTGCCGGACGATCTGCACTGGCTGGTCGAAAAATTTCCGCGCGAGGACTGGCAGGCGCATGCCAATATCCACGGCATAGCCAATATGTGGCTGCAGCGGCACGACATGTTCCGCGAGCTTGGCGGCATGCTCACCAATGGTATCGGCGATTATCGAGAAAGTAGGCTGAACGCGCCGGAATTCGCGCGCTGGTTCGCGCCGCGCCTCAACCATTTCCTCGGCAATCTCGACGGCCATCACAATGTCGAGGACCATCATTATTTCCCGGTCTTCGCCAGGGCCGAGACCCGTCTGAAGCGCGGCTTCGAGATTCTCGATGCCGATCACCACACAATCCATGAGGGACTGGAGCGCAATGCCGAGGCGGCAAATGCCTTCATCCGCACGCTTCAGGAGAGCGAAGACAAACAGCGTTTCGCCGCCGATGCCTATGCCGACGAGAACGGCCGGTTGATCGCCATGTTGACCCGGCATCTTGCCGACGAGGAAGACCTGATCATTCCGCTGATCCTCGAGAAGGGTGATCGTGCGCTCGGCATTGATTGACGATGATTGACGATCAGCTTCCCTTGTGGAGTTCCTTCTTGGCGACGATATGGGCCGCGAGCCAGCCGAGGATGGCCACAACGAGGCCGATTGCCAGAGCGATCAGTAATCGCTCGTGACGAGCCAGCGCTTGGCCGACGATGTGCTCCGCGCCCAGCCCGAAGACATAACCGACAGTGCAGAACAGTGCCGCCCAGACCACCGATGAGATGGCGTTGAGGATGACGAAGCGCGCCGCCGCAATGCCCGACAGCCCGGCGGCGATGCCGCCGACCAGGCGGAGGCCATAGATGTAGCGGTTCGACAGCACGAAAATGTTGGGATGAGAGGTGACAAGGCGGTAGGCGTGGCTGAAGCCCGGCCGGGCTCGGAGCCTGATCACGAATTTATGGTCGGCGAAGCTCCGTCCCAAGATGAAGAAGAACGTGTCGCCACCGAAGGCGCCGAGCGCGGCTGCGAGAAACGCCTGCCACGGGATGAAGACATGCTGATGCGCAAAAAAGCCGCCAAGAATTGCGGCGCTTTCGCCCTCTGCGACGCAGCCCAGAAAAACCGCGACCAATCCATATTGCTCAATGAGACGATGGATGACTTCCGTCATGAAGACGTTCGCTGCTTCGACAGAATGTCGTCGATGCGCTTCATCTGCTCGGCCAGCCGGGCGATCTCGTCTCGCATGCCGATGATCTGGCTGTGGCGCAGTTCGTCGAGCTTTTCGTGTAACGCCATGATCTCGATCTCGGCCTTGAGATTAACCTCATAGTCGTGGGCGGCGTCGATTCGATCGCGCTCCGTCTGGCGGTTTTGCGCCATCATGATCACTGGCGCCTGCAGGGCAGCAACCATGGAAAGCACGAGATTGAGGAAGATGAAGGGATAGGGATCGAAGGCGGCGCGCGACAAGAGCCAGACATTGCCTGCCGTCCACAGGATCAGGAAGCCAATGAATGCCAGGATGAAGGACCAAGAGCCGCCGATCCGGGCGATGGTGTCGGCCAGGCGATCTCCAAACGTCTGGTGAAAGGCGACGGCCTTGTTGGTGTCCTTGGAGATCGTGGTGCGCTCGAGCGTAGATTGCAGTACCCGGCTTTCGAGCGCGCTGAGGCCGTCCGGCTTTCGCTTCAGCCAGCGGCTTGCCAGGTCCTCGATCGTTTTGTTCATCGTCGCCTCCGTCGTCCGCGATGAGGTAGACGCTGCCGGTTCCTATGGGAAGTGGTAGATTGACGCGATGGGGTCAGGAAACAATGGTGGATTTTCAGAAAATTCGCGCCCGTGCAGCGAAGCGCAAAGGCGGTGAGGCAGCGCTGACGTCGCTGCTGGGTCCTATGCCCGACAATGCCGCGGTGGCAAAGATTACGGACGACCGGATCCTGTCGACCATGGCCGAGCGGGTTTTTGCCGCCGGCTTTGTCTGGCGCGTCATCGAGCAGAAATGGCCGGGTTTCGAGGAAGCATTTCTTGGCTTCGAGCCGAAGCGGCTGCTGTTCCAGCCTGACGATTTCTGGCACGATCTCACATTCGACAAGCGCATCGTCCGCAATCCGCAGAAGATCAAATCCGTACGCGACAACGCAGCCTTCGTCGAGCGCGTGTCGAAGGAGCATGGCAGCTTCGGCAAGTTCCTGGCCAATTGGCCGGCGGATGACCAGGTCGGATTGATGGCCTATCTCGGCAAGCATGGCAGCCGGCTCGGCGGCAATACCGGCCAGTATTTTCTGCGCTGGCTGGAGTGGGACGCCTTCATCGTCTCGGCCGACATGGCGGCAGCGCTGCGCGACGCCGGGCTCGACCTCGCGCAGAGCCCGACATCGAAGAAGGACCTGGACAAGATCCAAGTACAGATAAACGCCTGGGCGGCGGAAACCGGGCTGCCGCGCCGGCACATTTCGCGCATTCTGGCAATGTCGATCGGCGAGAACCATCCGCCGGAAGCCTTGCGCGAATATATGGGCGAATAGGATCGACTGTTTGGTCCAAACGAACGCCATTGCCCGACGAATTTTGCCGCGCTAAACCCACGGGCATGATAGACAAGACCGCTCCAGACATATTGCGCATCGCCGTCGCCCAGCTCAATCCGACGGTCGGCGACGTCGCCGGCAATCTTGCCAAGGCACGCGAGGCGAGGGCGGATGCCGCCCGCCAAGGCGCCGACCTCGTGCTGTTTACCGAGCTTTTCCTTGCCGGCTATCCGCCTGAGGATCTGGTGCTGAAGCCTGCCTTCCTGAAGGCCTGCGAGCGGGCGGCGGAGGATTTCGCCGGCGATACCGCCGACGGCGGCCCGGGTTTCGTCATCGGCACGCCGTTGAAGCGCAAGACCGGCACGCACAATTCGATCATCTTTGCCGACGGCGGCAAGATCCTTGCCGAACGCTACAAGCTCGATCTGCCGAATTACGGTGAGTTCGACGAGAAGCGCGTCTTCCAGGCCGGCCCCGAGATCCAGGGGCCGGTCAATTTCCGCGGCGTGCGCGTGGGAGTGCCGATCTGCGAAGATATCTGGGGCGAGGTTGCCGTCTGCGAGACGCTGGCCGAAAGCGGCGCGGAAATCCTGCTGGTCCCGAACGGCTCGCCCTATTACCGCGGCAAGGTCGACGTCCGCCACCAGATCGTTATCCGCCAGGTCATCGAATGCGGACTGCCGATTATCTATGCCAACCAGCTTGGCGGTCAGGACGAGCTGGTTTTCGATGGCGCATCGTTTGCCATAGGTTCTGACAAGACGCTGGCCTTCCAGATGAGCCAGTTCGAGGAGACGGTCAACGTCACCACCTGGAAGCGAAAGAATGACATCTGGGTCTGCTCTGACGGACCGATGTCGAAAATCCCGGAGAAGGAGGAGGCCGACTACCGCGCCTGCATGTTGGGCCTGCGCGATTACGTCAACAAGAACGGCTTCAAGAATGTCGTGCTCGGCCTCTCAGGCGGCATCGATTCGGCGATCTGCGCGGCACTTGCCGTCGACGCGCTCGGCGAGGAACGGCTGCGCGCCGTGATGATGCCTTACCGCTACACTTCGAAGGACTCGCTCAAGGATGCCGAGGACTGCGCCCGCGCACTCGGCTGCCGCTACGATATCGTGCCGATCTTCGAGCCGGTCGAAGGTTTCCTGCACGCGCTGACGCAGCTTTTCGAGGGCACCAAGGAAGGTATTACCGAGGAGAACCTGCAGAGCCGTGCACGTGGCACTATCCTGATGGCGATTTCCAACAAGTTCGGCTCGATGGTGGTCACCACCGGCAACAAAAGCGAGATGTCGGTCGGCTACGCGACGCTCTACGGCGACATGAATGGCGGCTTCAATCCGATCAAGGATCTTTACAAGATGCAGGTCTATGCATTGTCGCGTTGGCGCAACGCGCATGTGCCGCCGGGTGCGCTCGGTCCGTCCGGCGAGGTGATCCCGACCAACATCATCGACAAGGCGCCCTCGGCGGAACTGCGAGAGAACCAGATCGACCAGGATTCGCTGCCGCCCTATCCAGTGCTCGATGACATATTGGAGTGTCTGGTCGAGAACGAGATGGGCGTCGACGAGATCGTTGCGCGCGGCCATGACCGGGCGACGGTGGCGCGTGTCGAGCACCTGCTTTACGTCGCAGAATACAAGCGCCGGCAGGCGGCGCCCGGCGTGAAGATCACCAGGAAGAACTTTGGCCGCGACCGCCGTTATCCCATCACCAACCGGTTCAGGGATCGCGGGTAGGCCATTGGCCTGCGTAACGGTTTAGCCATGGCCAACCTTGAAATTAGCTTTGACCTGTCGCGGATCGACTTCCGGGCGACATCCGACATTTTGAAGGCGAGCTATTGGGGCAGCGGCCGCAGCGATGAACTGCACCGCCGCGCTTTTGCCAACTCACTGTGCGTCGGCGCCTATGTCGGCGGCAATCAGGTCGGCTTCGGCCGGGCGATCACCGACCGTACGGTATTTGCCTATCTCGCCGACATAATTGTCTGGCCCGGGTATCGCGGACAAGGCATCGGAACCCGGCTTGTCCAGGCGCTTATCGACCACTCGGACGTCAAGACGGTCACGCATTGGAGCCTGTCGACCAACGACGCCCATGCGGTTTACGAGAAGCTCGGCTTCAGGCCTTCCACCGATGGCCGCTATATGCGCCTCGACCGTATCCCGGCAACCTGAACAGAGGCAGCGCACAACCCGCGATTGTTGCAAAATCGTCTTACTGCTTGGACCAGATGCGCTTTTGGCTATCTACTGACTTGGCGCGGCGTTGAGGCGTCTCTATAAACACCTCTCCGCGATTCCCCTTCAGGAGGAACCGAATGCCAGGATTTGACATCGTTATGCGAGGCTGCGAAGCCTAGGTCTTGGTCAGTGCGCCGCGAGATAGCCTCGCGGCAAGGCTGAACCGAGGCAGGTATTTCGCCGCTGCCGGTCGCCGCCCCTCTACAGGGCCGCCAAATACGCCAAACCTCCGCATCTCCGGGCGCCAAACGGCGCCGACGCGGTTTTTCAATTTCTACTTTCGTGGGATCGGGCTCGTTTGCGCCCGAATGACATCATGACTCGTTTTCGAATAGATTTGCGCGCGGGCGCCTTTCGCAGCGTTCTTGGCTTCACGCTCAGCCATTGGCGGTGTCAGCCGTGGCGGCTTGCCGGCATTATGGGCACATTCCTGCTGTCGACCTTGGCCGACGTGCTGACGCCGCTCTATTCCGGCCGGCTGGTGGATGCCGTCGCCAGCAGTGCTGCGGCCGACGATGTTGCGTGGAACGCGGCGACAGCGGCCTTTTCGATGCTGGTGGCCCTGGCGCTCACCGGTGTCGTGCTGCGCAATCTCGCCTTCATGGCCATTGTCGAGCTGACGTTGAAGATGATGGCGGATATCGCCGCCGACGCCTTCCACCGCGTCCAGCGCTTCTCCACCGACTGGCACGCCAACAGCTTCGCCGGATCGACGGTGCGCAAGATAACGCGCGGCATGTGGGCGCTCGACCTGCTCAACGACACGATCCTGATCGCGCTGCTGCCATCGGTCGTCATGCTCGTCGGCTCGACGCTGCTGCTTGGCTGGTTCTGGCCGCTGATGGGTGCTGTCGTCGCCACCGGTTCGGTTCTGTTCATCGCGGTGACGACGATGCTGTCGCTTGGCTATGTCGCGCCCGCGGCAAGGCTTGCCAATGCGTGGGATACACGGCTTGGCGGCTCGCTGGCCGACGCGGTGAGCTGCAACGCCGTGGTCAAGGGTTTTGGCGCCGAGGAACGCGAGGAGACGCGGCTTGCCGAGGTCGTCGCCAAATGGCGCGGTCGCACGCGCCGCACCTGGATGCGCGGCACCGTCAACGGCACCACGCAAGGGACGATGCTGCTGCTTTTGAGGGCAGCGGTCATCGGGTTCTCCCTGCTGTTGTGGTCGTGGGGGCAGGCGAGCGCCGGCGATGTCGCCTTCGTGCTGACCTCATTCTTCGTGCTGCAAGGCTATCTGCGCGACATCGGCACACATATCCGCAATCTGCAGCGCTCGATCAACGACATGGAGGAACTGGTCGACTTCCAGTCCGAACCACTCGGCATCGAGGATCGGCCCGGAGCCAAACCGATCCGGATCACCGATGGCCGTATCACCTTCGACAATGTCACGTTCCACTATGGCAGCCACCGCCTGCCGCTCTATCGCGACTTTTCGGTGGACATCGCGCCGGGCGAACGGGTTGGGCTGGTTGGCCATTCGGGCTCCGGCAAGACGACATTCGTCAAGCTGATCCAGCGCCTCTACGACGTGACTGCGGGCAATATCCTGATCGACGGCCAGGATATTGCGAATGTGGCGCAGGCGTCGCTGCGCGCGCAGATCGCAATCGTCCAGCAGGAGCCGATCCTGTTTCACCGGTCGCTGGCCGAAAACATCGCCTATGCTCGGCCGGCCGCCACGCAGGCCGAGATCGAGCACGCGGCGCGATTGGCCAGCGCGCATGACTTCATTGCCAATTTGCCGAAAGGCTATGGCACGCTGGTCGGCGAGCGTGGCGTAAAGCTATCAGGTGGTGAGCGTCAGCGCGTTGCAATCGCACGCGCCTTTCTTGCCGATGCGCGCATTCTCATCCTGGATGAGGCAACGTCGAGCCTCGATTCGGAATCGGAGGTGCTGATCCAGCAGGCGATGGAGCGGTTGATGGTCGGCCGCACGACGCTGGTCATTGCCCACCGGCTGTCGACGGTGCGGGCGCTGGACAGGCTTTTGGTGTTCGATCGCGGCCGCATCGTCGAAGAGGGCTCGCATGACCAACTGATCCGGCTGCAAGGCGGCATCTACCGCCGGCTGTTCGAACGCCAGGCGCTTGAACTGACCAAAGGCCTGGTGATCTGACGGTTGCGGTGCCGCGCGTCTTGATAGACGTGCGGCGCTGCAGTCTTTTCTTCGCCTTTGTCATGTTCTATGTCTGCCGCCGAGCGCGGGGGCGCGTCTTGTCAACAGCAAAACCATCCGGTACGCCCCGCTCATGACAGTTACCGTCCGTTTCGCCCCGTCACCGACCGGCCGCATCCATATCGGCAATGCGCGCACCGCTTTGTTCAATTGGCTGTTCGCCATCAAGAACAAAGGCCGCTTCATCCAGCGCTTCGACGACACCGACGTCGCCCGTTCGACGCAGGAGTTTTCCGACGCTATCCTATATGACCTGCATTGGCTGGGCATCTTCCCCGATGCCACGGAGTACCAGTCGCGGCGGGTCGAAATCTACGATGCCGCACTGGAGAGGCTGAAGGAGGCGCGCCTCGTCTATGCTTGCTATGAGACGCCTGAAGAGCTCGACCTGAGGCGCAAGGTGCGCCGCACGCGTGGCCTGCCGCCAGTCTATGGCCGCGAGGCGCTGACGCTGGCACCCGAGCAGGTGGCGGAATATGAGGCCGATGGCCGGCGGCCGCACTGGCGCTTTCTGCTGCCCAACTTCAGCAGCGATCCGCTACAGCCGGAGCGCACCGAAATCCACTGGAACGACCTGGTGCGCGGCGAAGAGACCGTCGACCTCGCCTCGCTTTCAGACCCGGTTCTGCGGCGTGAGGACGGCACCTACCTCTACACATTGCCTTCGGTTGTCGACGACATCGACATGGGCGTCAGCCATGTCATTCGCGGCGACGACCACGTCACCAATACCGGCGTCCAGATAGCCCTGTTCCGAGCACTTGGCGCGGAGCCGCCGGTGTTCGGCCACCACAATCTCCTGACAACGGCATCAGGCGAGGGACTTTCGAAGCGCACCGGCGCGCTGTCCATCCAGAGCCTGCGTGAGAGCGGCATCGAGCCGATGGCGATCGCTTCGCTGGCGGTGCTCGTCGGCACCTCGGAAAACGTCGTGGCGGTGCCAACGATGGCCGAGCTAGTCGAGCGCTTCGATCCGGCTGCAACATCGAAATCCGCCGCCAAATTCGACCCGGACGAACTCTTCGTGCTCAACCGCACGCTGCTGCATCACATGCCGTTTTCCGAGGCGCGCGACCGGCTGATCGTGCTCGGCATCTCCGGCGAACAGGCCGAGTCTTTCTGGCTGGCCGTGCGCGGCAATCTCGACAGGCTGGCCGATGCGGCGATCTGGTGGCGTACGCTTCGAGACGGTCCAGAGGAGCCGGCGGAGTTTTCCGACGAGGACCGCGACTTTCTTCGCCAGGCATTCGAGTTGCTGCCGGAAGAGCCTTGGAACGGCACCGTCTGGAAGGACTGGACGGGCAAGATCCGAGCGGCGAGCGGCCGTAAGGGCAAGGCGCTGTTCATGCCGCTCAGGCTGGCGCTTACGGGACAGCCTTCGGGTCCGGAGCTTGCAGATCTGTTGCCGCTGCTGGGTCGGGAAGGAACGTTGGCCCGACGACCCTGACCTTGCGCTGCTCCGGCGGCGGCAGCGATGTCGGCGAGGGCACAGGTTTGACAGCAAGGCGTCTGATCGCCCCACGGTCGAGGCCGTCTTGCGCATTGGCCAACGACTCCGGGTCGGCGCCCGGATCAGGCCTGGCAACCGGCAGCGGAATGAACGGGGTACTCTCTACATTCGCCTCGGATTGTTCCCGGGTTGGCGGGTTGCCGGCGATGATCTCGAAATTCTGCGCGGCGTTGCAGCCGCAGGTCGGCGGCCGCGGCATGTCGGATTGCTTGTAGAGGTAGGCCGTCGGCAGTTCGATATAAGGCCTGCCCGTCACCGAAGACGTCATCGACGCCGAATCGCTGTTCACGCCGCGCGTGTAGAAAACCTGCATCTCGGTGCCGGGGCAGCTCGATTCGCAATTCTTCTGATCGCGCTCGAAATCGCCCAGCGAGGCAGCATTCGACATCGGGAAGAAATAGCCGTCGCAGGTGCGCACACACATGGTGCGGAATTCGCCTTGGGGCTGGCCCATGTCGGCGCTGTTGAGCACGGTGCGGATGTTGCCCGGCTGGCTCAGTTCTTCAGCCTGGTCGGCCTCTTCGGGCTGACTGCCCAAAAGCTGGTCGAGCAGGTTTCGCTTGCCGTTTTCACGGTTGGCTTCGCGGACCGGCGGGGGCGTCGGCGCCGCCGCATCATCGCGGCAGCCATTGGCGTCAAGCAACGTCAATATGCGCGCACGATCACGTCGCGAACCACCGCCGGCAAGGTCGCCGCGCTTGGCCTGCAGGGCGTCGAGATTGGCTGCCATGCGATCGATGGTGGCGTCGAGTGCTGCGCATGCGTTGGCGTTGCGGCGAGACAGCGAAAAGCCGCAGCCGGCGCTGCTGGCCTGCCTGACGGCCTTTGAAATCTGCTGGCGCTGCCGGACGATTGCGTCGTCATATTTCCTGAGCAATGCCGGTTTGCCGCCGCCACCACGAGAAGCGGCGGCAAGATCGGCTTCAAGCTGGCGGCAGAGGCGGGAAGCGGCCTGTGCCTGAGTGGCGGCAATGCCGCACAGCACCACGGCGCCGAGCAGCGCAGCGGCCCGCGTCAGCTTCCAACTTGCGCCCGTCATCCCTCCGGAACTCCGACTGCCTGTCGTTCAGAAAGCTACCGCGCTTGCGGTTAACCGTTTGTTTAGCATACCGCCGATTCCGCCTTCAGCCCAAATCGGCGATGGCTTGCGCCTTGTGCGCGGCTTCGATCACGACCGGTGCTGTCATATCGACTACGCCACACGACATATTCGGAAAGAGCCAGATCCGCGACATCCTGGCGTTGCACGAAAAAAGGCGTATTCGCCCAGAAGAATGCCCGGATCCAGCAATGCCCGGAGGCTTGGCATGACCGCGATTACCCGTCGAGCCGCACTGCAATTTGGTCTTTTGTGCCTGGCGATGCCGGTTGCCTTGGCGCAGGAAAAGCCCATCACGCCGGATTGGGGTACCAAATTGGTCGAAGCTGCCCGTGGGCAGATCGGCGTCACCACACTCTACGATCCGACCTATACACGCCTGGCCTATCCGGGCGGGGACGTTGGGCCCGAGCGGGGTGTTTGCACGGATGTCGTGATCCGTGCCTATCGCCGCGCCTTCGATCTCGACCTGCAAAAATTGGTGCATGAGGATATGCGGGCCAATTTTGCCGCCTATCCGAAGGGTTGGGGCCTGAAAGCGCCGGACCGCAACATCGACCACCGCCGTGTGCCCAATCTTGCGGTCTATTTCGAGCGGCGCGGTGCCACCTTGCCCGTCAGCCAAGACCCCGCCGATTATCGGCCTGGGGATCTCGTCGCCCAGATGCTGCCCGGCAATCTGCCGCATATTGCCATCGTGTCGTCCAATCGCTCCACATTGGTACCGACAAGAAGACTGGTCATTCACAATATCGGCGGCGGCGCCAGGGAAGAGGACACTTTGTTTGCCTTCAGGCAGACAGGGCATTTCCGGTTCAAGCCAGTCTGAGAAAGCCCGCGGCTATCCCAGTTCGACGATGGCTTGCGCCTTATGCGCGGCTTCGACCACTGCCAGTGCGGTCATGTTGACGACGCCGCGCGAGGTGACCGACGGCGTCAATATGTGCGCCGGGCTGTCGGTGCCGAGCAGGATCGGGCCGACATGCAGCGCGTCCATCATCGTGCGCAGCGCGGTCAGCGTGATGTTCGCCGAATCGAGATTGGGGAACACCAGCAGATTGGCTTCGCCCTTCAGCCGCGAATGCGGATAGACGCGCTGGCGCAGCTGCTCCGACAGTGCCGAGTCGGCATGCATCTCGCCGTCGCATTGCAGGTCGGGCGCGATGCGCGCCAGGATCGCCGCCGCCTGCCGCATCTTCATGGCGCTTGGCGAATCGCGGGAGCCGAAATCCGAATGCGAAAGCAGGGCTGCCTTGGGCTCGATGCCAAAACGCTGAATCTCCTCGGCCGCCAGAACGGTCATCTCCGCAATCTCCTCGGCGGTCGGATCGACGGAGACATGGGTATCGGTGAGGAAGATGATGCCGCGCTGCGAAATCAGCATGGAAAGCGTCGACAGGTCGCGATCCCTAATGCCGGCGCGTGGCCCGATGATCAGCGTGACGTTGCGCAAATGGCGCTCGAAACGGCCCTCAAGGCCGCAGACCATGGCGTCGGCGTCGCCGCGCTTCAGGGCAAGGGCGGCGATCACCGTATTGTCGGTGCGCACCATGGTGCGTGCCGCTTCCGTAGTCACCCCACGGCGGCCGGCAAGCTCGATCAAAAGGTCGACATAGTGGCGGTAACGCGGATCGTCTTCCGGGTTGATCAGGCCGAAATCGACGCCCGGCTTGATGCGCAGCCCATAGCGTTTCAACCGCACGTCGATGACGTGCGGGCGGCCGATCAGGATCGGTTCGGCAATGCCTTCCTCGAGCACGACCTGCGCGGCGCGAAGCACGCGCTCGTCCTCGCCGTCGGCATAGATGACGCGCTTGGCGCTCGACGTCTTGGCCATCGAGAACACGGGCTTCATGACCAGGCCGGAGCGGAAGACGAAGCGGTTCAGCTTGTCGATATAGGCGGCGAAATCGGTGATCGGCCGGGTCGCGACGCCGGTCTCGCAGGCCGCCTTGGCAACGGCGGGGGCAATGCGCAGGATCAGCCGCGGATCGAAAGGCGAGGGGATCAGGAACTCCGGGCCGAAGATCGGCGTCTCGCCGGAATAGGCGCGCGCGGCAACGTCGGACGGCTCTTCGCGGGCAAGCGCTGCGATCGCCCGAACGGCGGCCATTTTCATCTCTTCGTTGATGGCACTTGCGCCGCAATCCAGCGCGCCACGGAAGATGTAAGGAAAACAGAGTACGTTATTGACTTGATTGGGGAAATCGGAGCGGCCGGTGCAGATCATCGCATCGGGTCGCGCCGCCCGTGCCGCTTCCGGCATGATCTCGGGATTGGGGTTGGCCAGCGCCAGGATCAGCGGCTTTGGCGCCATGTGGTGCAGCAATTCCGTCTTCAGCACGCCGGCGGCAGACAGGCCGAGAAACACGTCGGCGCCGGGCAGAACGTCGGCCAGCGTGCGCGCCTCGGTGTCCTTCACATAGGGGTCTTTCCAGCGGTCCATCTCCTCGACGCGGCCCTTATGGGCGACCCCGAACCGGTCGGTGACCCAGATGTTTTCGACCCGCGCGCCGAGCGAGACCAGTAGGTTGAGGCAGGCAAGCGCCGCAGCACCGGCGCCCGACGTGACGATCTTGATGTCCGCGATGGACTTGCCGGCGAATTCCAGCCCGTTGAGCACGGCGGCGGCGACGATGATGGCGGTGCCGTGCTGGTCGTCATGGAAGACTGGTATGCCCATGCGGGCTTTCAACTGCTCCTCGACCTCGAAGCATTCGGGCGCCTTGATGTCTTCCAGGTTGATGCCGCCGAAGGTTGGTTCCAGCGCCGAGATCGTCTCGACCATGCGCTCGATGCCCGGTGCGTCGATCTCGATGTCGAAGACATCGATGCCGGCGAACTTCTTGAACAGCACCGCCTTGCCCTCCATCACCGGCTTGGAGGCGAGCGGACCGATGTTGCCGAGGCCGAGCACCGCCGAACCGTTGGTGACAACGCCGACCAGATTGGCACGGGCTGTATAGTCGGCGGCGGTTGCCGGGTCGTCGCGGATTTCAAGGCAGGGGGCGGCGACCCCCGGCGAATAGGCAAGCGCCAGGTCGCGCTGATTGCCCAGTGGCTTCGTCGCCTGGATTTCCAGCTTTCCGGGACGGGGGTGCTTATGGAAATAGAGCGCTGCTTCGTCGAGGTCGGATCGAGCCGCCTTCTTGCTTTCGCCTGTCATGACGGCCGCCTCCTCAGTTCAGTCCGTTTGATGTTTTGAGTCTCTTAGCATGCAGCCGAGGCTTTTCGAGAGGTGATATGTCGCAAGCGCGAGCTTACGGCTTGCACCGCCCGCCGGCCTGTACGGTCTGCCATTGAAATGTTGGGGCGATAGGCGCGTTGCTGGAGCGAGCTGCGAGCCGAATGTCTGCTTCAGGTGGATAGTGTTGAAGAAGTCGGCGATGAAGCCGTGGATCCACTCGCACCGAAGCGTCTTGATTAAGGTCGACGCGACCTCCTCGCCTTAAGTGGCTCGGAC
>NZ_JAMYLV010000037.1:0-58388 GCF_040318195.1 Mesorhizobium sp. M1273
AGCCATGGCGAGTTCCTCTCGTTGAAGGGAACTCCATGGTCAGATCGACCCCTCTACCCGCTCAAGTCAAAATGGCAGTCGCGCCATCTCAGAACGAGGCGCCCCTCCCGCGAAGCGGGTTCGTGCATTGGGCGCGAAGCGGTCATCCACGATCCTCAGGTTCTGACCCAGGACGGCCGTTCCCCGGTAGTGAGCGGGAAGGGCGCGGTCGTCGAGCGAGTTGTCAGCCGCCTATTTCCGCAGCCCATCAATGTGCAACTTGGGAAGCCGCTGACATCAATTCCTCCGGATTCGGCGCCTTGAAGGTATTGAGGCCATCCTCCAGAACTTCAGTGAAGTTCCAGCGTACGATGCCCGCCCGGTCGATTAGGAACTGACCGACAAGCTGCCCCTGGCCGGAAGCCATCGCCTGCTGGTCGGCTCCCGTAATCTCATATCCTTCCTTCTTGTTAAGAAACTCGTACATTGCCATGACGTCCATAGGCTCGGGCAACTCGCCCGGCAGATCGATACGGATCGCCATGACCGTGTCCATCCCGACCTCGCGCAAGCCGAAAGCACGGTGCGAGGCCCGCTCCGGGTCGGATGCGGCGAGAAGATCGGGTGCCGGGTGGTAACGGAAATAGAGCCGCGCCCGCTCGACTGGCGTATTGACCACCGCCAGGCATTCGACGCCTTTCTCACGCAGGGCCGGCTTAAGTTGCGCCATCGCCGCGACATGGCGCCGGCAGAACGGACAGTGCAGGCCTCGGAACAAACCGATCAACAACGGGCTACGGCCTCGAAAATCGTCGAGCGCGATCTTGCCTTCGCGGGAGATCGCATCGAGAATAATATTCGGCGCCCGGTCGCCCGGCTGGAGCGGGCGTTCGACATTACTCGTGGACATGGACAACCTCCTCGCCCCGGATAAGCACACCCAGCCATCCGGAGTTGAGTCCATGCTGGGCAACGCCAGGGCAAAAATGCGTTCGACCTTTGCCATATTGCCGAGGTCGAGATTACGCGCGTTGCAAGTGCATCATAACACGAAAAAAGCCTCTGCGGGTCGCCCGTTTCGCGAGCTGTCGCGAGCGCTGTGGTAAAACAATGTAATCGTCTCATCCGTGCCATGGGACGACACAGCGGCGGGACCGATTGGATCTTCACATGCTCGCGGTGTTCAAGTCTTGAAACTTGGGCGGCTTCGATGTGCCCGGACGTCAAATGCCGACCGTACAGATCGCGGAACTCTGCCCTCAGCGGAACCGACCCGCCATGCAGCCAGTTAACCCGCATGAAACTTCCGACCAGCGCAAGGCCACGTCATGAGCATTTTGCAAACCACGAAGAAAGCCGTCGGGCAGGTCACCGGCGTCGCCAGGCCGGGCCGGCGAGAGGTCGCCGACCTCCTGAGGCCGCGCAAACCGAACGAGTTTCGGTTCAGCGATGATGGCCTGGTGCCCAACCATCCGTTCTGGCCGCTGGTCGTCTATCGCGGTGCCGTGACGCTGCCCGAAGACTTCGATCCGGCGGCTGTCATCGAGGCGCTTTTCGAGGCAAATGGCTGGGGCGATAGCTGGCGCAACGGCATCTACGGTTACGTCCACTACCATTCGCGGATACACGAGGTGCTGGGCGTTGCGCGCGGCACGGCCAAGGTCCGCTTTGGCGGCAGCAAGGGGCGGACGCTGTCGCTGAAGGCCGGCGACGTCGCGGTGCTTCCGGCCGGCACCGGGCACCAGCGTCTTTCCGCATCCGACGATTTTCTGGTTGTCGGCGCCTATCCTCCATCCGGCACCTATGACCTGTGTACGACCGCCGCCGACCATGCCAAAGCGGTCGTCACGATCCCCAGGGTCGGCCGTCCGCGCAAGGACCCTGTCTATGGAAGCAACGGCCCGTTGCTCGCAGCCTGGGAAAAGGATTGAAGCCGTTTTCTTGCAGGTTGGCTTCGGGGCTAAAACCGGATCCTTGACCCGCCGCTCAAGCCGCCAGCACCGCCGCATCCAGCCCGCGAATGATCTTCGCCAGTTCGACGCACTCGTCGTGCCGGACCTTGTTGCGCCGCCAGGCGAGGCAGATCGTGCGTTGCGGCATCGGTTCCTGGAACGGCACGATCTTCAAATCGGGGATAGTGCTGGCCGGCCCTGCCGCCATTTCCGGGATGAGCGTGACGCCAAGCCCGTGCGCCACCATCTGTAAGAGCGTCGTCAGGCTGGTCGCGCCATAGCTTGCCATCGCCACCGGCCGCACGTTGCCGCACACGGCGAGCGCCTGTTCGCGCAGGCAATGGCCTTCCTCCAGCAGCATCAGCCGCTCCAGTGCCGGGCTCTCTGGTGGCACCGGCGGCGAGGCGAAGGCGGGATCGCCGGCCGGCACGGCCAGGAAGAACCGGTCGGAGAAAAGTTCCTCGGTAATCAGGCCTGGGTAGTCGAGAGGCAGCGCCGCGACGAAGGCGTCGAGCTTACCCGAACTGGTGTCCTCGACCAGCGAGGCGGTCACCGCTTCGCGCAGTTCCAGCTGCAAGGCCGGGAAATGCCGTTTCAGCTCCGGCAGCACATGCGGCAAGAGATAGGGCGCCACCGTCGGGATGATGCCGAGCCGGAAGCGGCCTTCCAGCGCCGGGCGGCCGCGCCGGGCCGTCGCCTCGACGTCGCGGACGTCGGCAAGAATGCGCTCGATGCGCGGCAGCAGGGCCACGGCCTCGTCGGTCATCCGCACCACCTTTCCGCCGCGCTCGAACAGACGGCAATTCAGCCGCAGCTCCATCTCGGCGATCTGCGAAGACAGCGCCGGCTGGCTGACGCCGGCGAGTTTTGCGGCACGGCCGAAATGCAGCGTCTGCGCCAGCGCCTCGAAATAATGCATCTGCCGGACGGTTAAACCGATCATAAGGAAAACCTATCAGAATAAACAGCAAAGGCAATTTGTCTTTATCGGCTGGGCGGGCTAGTCTGGAACCATTCCAGGATGGCGCGGCCGCCGGCCCTGCCCGGAAAATCAACAAAATCCCGAAAAATCAACAAATCGGAGGCAAAGATGGACGCGAAAACCGACGACAACAGCGCCGGCAAATGCCCGGTCCCACATGGATCGGCCAGGAGAAGCAACCGTGACTGGTGGCCGAACCAGCTTGACCTTGGCGTCCTCCATCAGCAGTCCAGCCTGTCGGACCCGATGGACGAGGACTTCGACTACGCCAAGGAATTCAAGAGTCTCGATCTCGATGCGGTGATCAGGGATCTGCACCAGGTGATGACCGATTCGCAGGATTGGTGGCCGGCCGATTTCGGCCATTACGGCCCGCTCTTCATCCGCATGGCCTGGCACAGCGCCGGTACCTATCGCATCGGCGACGGCCGTGGCGGCGCCGGCGCCGGCCAGCAGCGTTTCGCGCCGCTCAACAGCTGGCCGGACAACGCCAATCTCGACAAGGCGCGCCGGCTGCTGTGGCCGGTCAAGCAGAAATACGGCAGGAAAATCTCCTGGGCCGACCTGTTGATCCTCACCGGCAACGTCGCGCTGGAATCGATGGGCTTCAAGACCTTCGGCTTCGCCGGCGGCCGCGCCGATGTCTGGGAGCCGGAGCAGGACGTCGACTGGGGATCGGAAACCAAGTGGCTCGCCGACGAGCGCTATTCCGGCGACCGCGAACTTCAGGGCCATCTCGGCGCCGTGCAGATGGGGCTGATCTACGTCAACCCGGAAGGCCCGAACGGCACGCCCGATCCATTGGCCGCGGCGCGCGATATCCGCGAAACCTTCGCCCGCATGGCCATGAACGATGAGGAAACCGTGGCGCTCATCGCCGGCGGCCATACCTTCGGCAAGACCCATGGCGCCGGCGATGCATCGCTGGTCGGCCCGGAGCCGGAAGGCGCCGACATCGAGGCGCAGGGCCTCGGCTGGTCGAGCAAGCATGCCACCGGCATTGCCGGCGACGCCATCACCTCGGGCCTCGAGGTGACCTGGACCACGACGCCGACCAAATGGAGCAACAACTTCTTCGACAATCTGTTCAACTACGAATGGGAGCTGACCAAGAGCCCGGCCGGCGCCCATCAGTGGACGCCGAAGGGCGGCGCCGGTGCAGGCACCGTGCCGGACGCGCACGATCCCTCCAAGCGCCGCGCGCCGGCGATGCTGACCACCGACCTCGCGCTACGCGTCGACCCGGCCTACGAGAAGATCTCGCGGCGCTTCCATCAGAATCCTGATCAGTTCGCCGATGCCTTCGCCCGCGCCTGGTTCAAGCTGACGCATCGCGACATGGGTCCGGCCGTCCGCTATCTCGGCCCGCTCGTGCCGAAGGAAGAGCTGATCTGGCAGGACCCGATACCGGCAATCGACCACGAGCTGGTCAGCGAGCAGGACATCGTCTCGCTGAAGGCGAAGATCCTGGCCTCCGGCCTGTCCGTCTCAGAACTGGTCTCGACCGCCTGGGCCTCGGCCTCGACTTTCCGCGGCTCCGACAAGCGCGGCGGCGCCAACGGCGCCCGCATCCGCCTGGCGCCGCAGAAGGATTGGGAGGTCAACCAGCCGGCGCAGCTGGCCAAGGTGCTCGAGACACTCGAAAGCATCCAGAAGGGTTTCAATAACTCGCAGTCCGGCGGCAAGAAGGTCTCGCTTGCCGACCTGATCGTTCTTGGCGGCGTCGCCGCGATCGAGAAGGCGGCGAAAGACGGCGGCCATGACGTGGGGGTGCCGTTCACGCCAGGCCGCATGGACGCCTCGCAGGAACAGACCGATGTCCAGTCCTTCGCCGCGCTCGAGCCGAAAGTCGATGGCTTCCGCAATTATGTCAGGGGCAAGCCGCCGATGTCGGTCGAAGCGATGCTGGTCGACCGGGCGCAGCTGCTGATCTTGACGGCGCCGGAGATGACGGTGCTCGTCGGCGGGTTGCGGGTGCTCGGCGCCAACACCGGTCAGTCGAAGCACGGGGTGTTCACCGACAGGCCGGGCACGTTGACCAACGATTTCTTCGTCAACCTGCTCTCCATGAACACGATCTGGGATCCGGCCGCCGGCTCAGATGAGGTCTACGAAGCGCGCGACCGCAAGACCAGGGCAGTCAAGTGGACCGGCACCCGCGCCGACCTGATCTTCGGCTCGCACGCGCAATTGCGGGCGCTGGCCGAGGTCTACGGCTCGGCGGACGCCGGGCGGAAGTTCGTCAGGGACTTCGTCGCCGCCTGGACCAAGGTGATGAACGCCGACCGTTTCGACCTCGCGGCCTGATCCGGGCATATTTCTCGACGCAACGAAAAAGGCGCGGGCCTCGACCCGCGCCTTTTTCATGAAGCCTTCGAAAAGTCAGTCTTTCTCGAAGATACCGGCCTTGGCGACCACGCCGGCGATGGCGCCGCCGATCAGCGGCGCGAGGATGAACAGCCAGAGCTGGCCGATCGCCGCAGTTCCCGAAAACAGCGCCGGTCCGATCGAACGGGCCGGGTTGAGCGATGTGCCGGTCACCGGAATGATGGCGAAGTGCAGTCCGGCCAGCGTCAGGCCGATGACCAGGCCGGCGAAGGCCGTCGTGTGCTTGGCGTTGGTGACGCCGAGGATCACCGTGACGAAGGTGAAGGTGCCGATCAGCTCCCACAGGAAGGCCGAGCTGACGCCCCATTTCGTCACGTCCCAGCCATTGGCGCCGAAGCCGCCGGTGTGGCCGCCGACCTGTCCGGAGACGATGATCCACAGCGCCAGCGACGCGATGATGGCGCCGATGACCTGCGCGATCCAATAGGGAATGACGTCCCTGGCCGGCATCCGCCCGGCGAGGAACACACCGAGCGTCACTGCCGGATTGAGGTGCGCGCCCGAAATCGGGCCGATCGCGTAAGCGGCCGCTATCAGGCCGATGCCGAACGCCAGACCGATACCTTCCTGGCCGAGCGGCAGCGCGCCGCCGAAGCCGCCCGTCACCACCGAAGCCGTGCCGATGAACACCAATAGAAACGTGCCTAGAACTTCCGCCAGATAAGTTTTCATTGCCCTCTCCTCGTATCGACCCGCGGCTCCGCTTTTTCTGCGACGCGAATCACCGCGCAAAGAGTATTCGCAACCGGAAAACTTGCAAAGCAGAGCAGTTTCGCAAGCCGCTATGCTTGTGAGCGCCGGACACGAACATTAGAGACGTATAATATATTTATCGAATTGTTCGTTCCGCATGCCGGCGCCCGCCTGGTGGCCGCGGCTCGCGATGCATCAATCCACATTCGTCACCCCTCGGCATGGATCGTCTCGCCGTCGGCGAAACAGAACTGTTTCAATCAGGGCACGAAAAGCTCTAAGAGCAGGGCCAGAATTAATTTACTGAATAATGGAAGACGACAATGAGACTGGGCGGGCGGCTGGCGGCAGCCATTGAAGTGCTTGACGAAATTGGCCGTCGCCACCGGCCGGTGGCCGATGCGCTGAAGGACTGGGGCCTGTCGCACCGCTTCGCCGGCGGCGGCGACCGCGCCGCGATCGGCAACATCGTCTACGACGCGCTGCGCCGCAAGCGCTCGGCCGGCTGGCTGTTGGGCGAAGACACACCGCGCGCCATCGGCTTCGGCGCGCTGCTGCTCGAATGGGGCCAGACGGCGCAGTCGCTGAACGAGGCGCTCGAGGGCGACAAGTTCGCGCCGCCGCTGCTTACCGCCGACGAATTGAAAACGCTCGGCGGTCGCCGGCTTGCCGATGCGCCGCCGGCGGTCAGGGCAGACATCCCCGACTGGTGCATGCCGCTGTTCGAACGGGCGTTCGGCACGGCCTGGGTGGAAGAGGGTGCCGCGCTGGCGACGCGCCCGCCGCTCGACCTCAGGGTCAACACGCTGAAGGCCGATCGCGGCAAGGTGCTGGCCGAGTTGGCGGAGACCGGCGCCAAGCCTGCGCGGATCGCGCCGCACGGCATCCGCATCCCGCCGATCGAAGGCGACGGCAGGCACCCGAACGTGCAGGCCGAACCGGCCTTCCAGAAAGGCTGGTTCGAGGTTCAGGACGAAGGCTCGCAGATTGCGGCCGAACTGGCCGGCGCCGAGCCTGGAATGCAGGTGCTCGACTTCTGCGCCGGCGCCGGCGGCAAGACGCTGGCGCTGTCCGCGGCGATGGACAATCGCGGCCAGATCTTCGCCCACGATGCGGAGAAGGCAAGGCTGGCGCCGATCTTCGACCGCATCCGCCGCTCGGAAAACCGCAATGTGCAGATCGTCACCAGGCCGGCCGAACTGGCGCCGCTCGGCAAGCACATGGATATCGCCCTGATCGATGCGCCCTGCACCGGCAGCGGCACCTGGCGGCGCCGGCCGGATGCCAAATGGCGGTTGACGCAAAGACAGCTCGACGCCCGCAAGGGCGAGCAGGAGACGATCCTCGATGCCGCCAGGGACTTCGTCAAACCCGGCGGCCTGCTGGTCTACATCACCTGTTCGGTGTTCGACGAGGAGAATGGCGACCAGGTTTCGGCGTTCCGGGACCGCCATCCCGATTTTGTCCCGGTCGATCACCGCCAGCTTTGGGACAGCCGTTTTGCGGGCCACGAAGCGGCAATGCGCATTGGCGCCGCGGGCGGCATTTCGCTGTCGCCATTGCTGAGCGGCACCGACGGCTTTTACTTCTGCGCGCTGCGGCGGGCCGGCTGAATCGTTGCCATCGATACAGGGCTAAGCCGAATGCTGCAGTGCAGCATTTGCGATTGCCTGCCGCCCACCCCTCTGCGATAAATGCCTTTGCAATAAGATTTGCCGAGAAACAAAGGGCGACGGCCATGGCAGCAAAGATCGTTCCTGCTCCCGATTATGAGGACCGCGTCAGGACGTCCTTCGCGCGCCAGAACGCGATGATGACGATTGGCGCCGAGCTGACGCTGGTGACGCCCGGCATCATCGAGATCGAAATGCCCTATTCTGCGGCGCTGACGCAGCAGCACGGCTTTCTCCATGCCGGCGTCATTTCGACGGCTCTCGACTCGGCCTGCGGCTATGCGGCATTCTCGCTGATGCCGGAAAATTCCGGCGTGCTGACCATCGAGTTCAAGGTCAATCTGCTGGCGCCCGGCAGGGGCGAGCGCTTCCTGTTCCGCGGCTCGGTGACCAAGCCCGGCCGCACCATCATCGTCGCCGACGGACAAGCCTATGCGTTCGCCGTCGACGGCGAGGCCAAGCTGATCGCCACAATGACCGGAACGATGATGACAGTGCTCGGCCGCGACGGCATCGAAGGCTGAGGAGCGGGTAGGGAGGATGGACGATCATGGCCGGCAAGACACCTGGTGAGCTCACCCCGATCTCCGGCAAGTCCGTTCTCTTCGTCATGGCGGCGGAGGCCGAATACGGTCCACACCTGCAGCGGCTGTTCACGCCGCTGATGACCGGCGTCGGACCGGTCGAGGCCGGTATCGGGCTCGGCGCCGAACTATCCCGGCTGCATGCCGGGATGGGGCTGCCCGATCTCGTCGTGTCGCTCGGGTCGGCGGGCAGCCGGACGCTGGAGCAGACGGAAATCTACCAGGCCGTTTCGGTTGGCTACCGCGACATGGACGCCTCGCCCCTGGGGTTCGAGAAGGGCGCCACCCCGTTCCTCGACCTGCCTGTAAGCGTGCCGCTGCCGTTCAGGATGCCAGGCGTCAGACAGGCGACGCTGTCGACCGGGGCGGCAATCGTCTCCGGCGCCGCCTACGACGCGATCGCCGCCGACATGGTCGATATGGAGACCTTCGCCTGCCTGCGCGCCTGCCAGCTGTTCGACGTTCCGCTTATCGGCCTGCGCGGCATTTCCGACGGCGCGGCCGATCTGAGACACGTTGGCGACTGGACCGAATATCTGCACGTCATCGACGAGAAGCTGGCCGCGGCGGTGCAACTGCTGGAACAGGCGATCGCCTCAGGCGCAATCCGGTTTTGAATCATCGCCTAAGGCGCGGGATTGAAGTAAGGCCGCGACCTCATAACCTATTGCGCCGACTCGTTCTTTCTCCAAACGCTCGCCATGGCAACATGTCGGCTTTCATTGGTTTAGCAAAAACTATTATGCAGATTTGTTCCCACCTGTGCCGCCCAAAATAGATAGTCGGAAACCAGCCCGGATATGTCGCCAGACTTTTTTGTTAGGCCGGTATCGCCTACATATCGTGACAACCATGACATATCGATTCGCATGATGCTTTACGTCCCGATGACGGCGACCGAATTCCGCGCTTGCCTAGCCGCCATCCCACTTTCGCAACTGGCTTTCTCTCGATTGCTAAGTGTTGCCCCGCGCACGGTACGCTCTTGGGCGCTGGCGGAGCGGCAGATACCGCCGCATGCCGCCATGATCGCCCGCCTGCTGGCGACGAAGCGAATTACGGTGAAACAGTTGCAGCACGCGGCCATGACCCAACTTAACGGCTAGGCTTTTTCAGCCTTGTAGCATAGGCACTATCAACCTATATTCTCTGGCTGCCGGGCAGCCGTCGTTCCCGATAGGCGCGGCAACGGGAGTAAAACTTATGAGTGACGTCGAAAACATTACGGCGCCCACACCATGGGAGCCAAAATTCCATCTCGACCTCAAAACCGCCAATTCGGGCACATTCTATGCCCTGGTTGATCAGTTTGAGGAATGGAGGAAAACCCGAGCTGAAAACGAGGACAAGCTTGCCAATGGATGGCATATCATAACTTCGGAAATGGCCGAAGGGCTGTTGCTCAAGAATCCAGCCGGGTCCAATCGCAAGGCCGTATTAGCTAACATTGTCTACTACGCGGAACAGATGGCCGCGGAGGATTGGCCCGAAACCGGGCAGCCGTTGATCTTCGATGTCGATGGCAAGCTGCTAGACGGTCAGCATCGCCTCTGGGCTTGCTACCTTTCCGGGGTGCCGTTCGCAACTTACGTTGTCAATCAGCGCAAGCCTATCAAATCGGCCTTCGCCTACATCGATAACGTCAAGGCGCGCACGGCCAAGGATGCGCTAGCCACGGCGGGCCTGAATGGCCTTTCGGCTCTGACGGCGCAAACGGTGATGATTGCCCAGCTTTACGAAAACAAAGCCTATACTGCGACGAAGAAGCACCGTCTTCCGCGCATGTCGCCCAAACAATTCATCGACTACGTCGAGGCGAATCCGACATTCGCCGGGGCGCCCAGTTGATGGCGGGTGAGCATGCCTCCGCATCCGCGATGATAGGCCATAACGATGTCGCGGCCTTTGCGGCGGTCAAGATTCTCGACCTCCATGATGAATTCACGCTCGACGAGTTCATGAACGACGTGGGTTCCGAGGGTGAAGAATTCGGCGCGGGAAGCCCGATTGCGGCTTTGCAGCATGTCCTGAAACTCAACAGCGTTGCCAAGGAGCCGATGCAGAAACATCAGGTCTTGGCGCATGTCATCAAGGCATTCAATGCTTGGATGGCTGGCGAGCAGGTCAAGAAAATCAGTCTGAGGGTTGATGAAACATTCCCGCGTTTCATGCCGAAACAAGCCGAGGCCGCATAAAAACGTTCAACGGGGAGGCGCGCGAATGCGCCTCCATTTTTCGCGCAAGGACAGAACCAAAATGGCTGTTCATTATCTAGACCATCCTTTCGCTGGAATCTGGCCTCTGTTGGGCGGCGAGGATTTTGCGGAATTCGTGGCCGATATCCGGGCCAACGGTATGCATATGCCGATCGTGCTTTATCAGGGAAGGATTCTAGACGGGCGCGCCCGTTACCGCGCCTGCATTGAGGCGGGCATTGAGCCGCGCTTTGAAAATACCGGCACGCTAAACGATGTTGGCGCGCTTGATCTGGCCGTTTCGCTCAACGACTATCGGCGGCAACATTCAACCTTTGAGCGGCGGGCTTTCGCGGCGGCAAGGCTGGCGCATTTAAAGCAACAAATTCAATTTCAAGAAACGATAGAAATGCCTGCCAGCGCAACGCGTGATCCTAGCCTTCCCGGTCACAATCGTTTCGTTAAACAAGCGGCCTTGATCATGGATGTTTCTACGGGTTCGCTTGCCCGCGCCCGCACCGTTGTGCAGTACGCGCCGGAACTGGAAAAGGCCGTCGTGGATAAGAGAATCGGACTTCAAACTGCGTCCGAAAAAGCGCGCCCGCCAAATGCCACGCACGTCAAGCGGACCGCTGCTAAGCGATCCGCAGCCAAGGAATCCGCCGCCGAGGAAATCTATCAACGCGGGCTGGAATTCCGCCGCAACATTCCGAAAACCAACTTTCTGACACCGGAAGAAGTTGATCCGGATTTCGAGGGCACACCGCTCGAATTCGCCACCAAATACGGTCACGTTCTTACCAAAACTGCCTCACAGCGCGAACAGGAGGCGGCGCAAGCACGCGGCGAGGATTTCGTGGCTTGGCTCCGTAAGTGTGCCAGCGGTGCGCCGGCTAATGTCAGTGAAACCGATTTGCTACCCTATATCAGGGGCAACGGCGCCGAACCCGGTTATCGACTCAACAAGCTCACCGAACGTTGGGCGGCACTCGATGCCATGCATGCCCGCTTTGCCGCGCTGGTCGCGCAACTGGAATCGCATCTGGCCGGCAAGCCGATCGAAGTAAAGCGCTAGTTCACCCTGCCCGCTCCAGATCGAGAGGAGCTACGTTGCCTGCCTCGGCCAGAAGGGTTCGCGGCGCTGATGGGCGCCTTGCGGTCGCTCGGCGCGGAGCGGACCGAGGCATCGATAGAGCCGCTCGCATTTAAGACGGTACAGCGGAATCGGATTGAGGCAGACGCCCAGCAACCCATTGCGCCGACTCGTTTCTTTCTCTAAACGCTCGCCATGAAAACAGCCAATCATCCCGACACCGTCCTGATTGTCGATTTCGGCAGCCAGTTCACCCAGCTGATCGCCCGCCGCATCCGCGAGGCCGGCGTGTTTTCCGAGATCGTACCCTTCCAGTCGGCCGAGGCGGCGTTCAAGCGCATCGATCCGAAGGCGGTGATCCTGTCCGGCGGCCCGGCCTCGACCGGCGACATCGGCAGCCCGCGCGCGCCGCAGATCGTCTTCGATGCCGGCGTGCCGGTGCTCGGCATCTGCTACGGCCAGATGGCGATGTGCGTGCAGATGGGCGGCGTCGCCGAAAGCTCCGATCATCGCGAATTCGGCCGCGCCTTCGTCGAGATCGCCAAGGACAGCCCGTTGTTCGAGGGCCTGTGGGCGCCCGGCCAGCGCCACCAGGTGTGGATGAGCCATGGCGATCGCGTCATCTCCCTGCCCAAGGGGTTCGAGGTGCTCGGAAAATCGGAGGGCTCGCCCTTCGCCATCTTCGGCAATGTCGAGCGCAAAATGTACGGCCTCATGTTCCACCCCGAAGTGGTGCATACGCCGGACGGCGCCAGGTTGCTCCGCAACTTCGTCCACAACATCGCCGGCATCGAAGGCGACTGGACGATGCGCGCCTACCGCGAGCACGCGGTCGAGACGATCCGCAAGCAGGTCGGCAAGGGCAAGGTGATCTGCGCGCTGTCGGGCGGCGTCGATTCCTCGGTCGCGGCCTTGCTGATCCACGAGGCGGTCGGCGACCAGCTTACCTGCATCCTTGTCGACCACGGGCTGATGCGCAAGGACGAGGCATCAGGCGTGGTGGAGATGTTTCGCCAGCATTACAATCTGCCGCTGATCCTGGTCGACGCTTCGGACCGTTTCATCGGCGCGCTCGAGGGCGAGTCGGACCCCGAGAAGAAGCGCAAGACCATCGGGCGGCTGTTCATCGAAGTGTTCGAGGAGGAGGCCGAGAAGCTCGGCGGCGCCGATTTCCTGGCACAAGGCACCCTCTATCCCGACGTCATCGAAAGCGTCTCTTTCAGCGGCGGCCCGTCGGTGACGATCAAGTCGCATCACAATGTCGGCGGCTTGCCCGAACGCATGAACATGCAGCTGGTCGAGCCGCTGCGCGAATTGTTCAAGGACGAGGTGAGGGCGCTCGGCAAGGAGCTCGGCCTGCCCGACAGCTTCATTGGCCGGCATCCGTTCCCCGGTCCCGGTCTCGCCATCCGCTGTCCGGGCGGCATCACCCGCGAAAAGCTGGAGATCCTGCGCGAGGCCGACGCCATCTATCTCGACGAGATCCGCAAGGCCGGACTCTACGACGCCATCTGGCAGGCCTTCGCCGTGCTGCTGCCGGTGCAGACCGTCGGCGTGATGGGCGACGGCCGCACCTACGAGTTCGTCTGCGCGCTGCGCGCCGTCACCTCGGTCGACGGCATGACGGCAGACTTCTACCATTACGACATGGCATTCCTGGGAGCAGCCGCCACCCGCATCATCAACGAGGTACGCGGCATCAACCGCGTCGTCTACGACGTGACGAGCAAACCGCCAGGCACCATCGAGTGGGAGTGACGAGGAGTAGTGCGGAGTAGAAGAGGATAGAGCAGCACGTTTAAGGCGATGTTGGCTCGGCGATAATAGTCAATAGTCCCAGCCCCCGGCCACCCGGCGACGGCATAGACGAAGCATCTGGCCGATCGGCGAATGTCTGGAACGAACGTCCCACAGAGAAGGGTGGAGCAGCCTAGCCTTGCTGGGTTTGACACCCGGGGTCCGCGGCAACTGCCACCGGCGAGGCGTTGCATCTGCCGGCCACGTATCCTTTCGCTGGGTTCATCCGTCTTAGCTGTTCATGGGCACGGTCATCCTTAACATCGCCCTCCTGGACGAATTGGAGCGTGACAAATGAACAGCAAGCAGAGCCTAGCGAACAAGATACACTACGAAACGCTCGCGGAGGCTTTTCGCAGCGGTCGAGAATCGCCACAGGAAGCATCCGAGTGGTCCGTTTTGACGGCAGAACCGGGCGGCGTCGATTACGTCGAGACGAACGTCGGCGACAAGACCGCGCTGTGGGTTCAGCCAAAAACGGCGGCCAAAGACCGGGTCATGCTTTACCTGCACGGCGGTGGCTATGTCGGCGGATCGATCTGGACCCATCGCAAGATGGTCGGACACCTTGCTAAGGCGATCGGCTGTTACGCTCTGCTCGCTACGTACGACTACGTTTTCCAGAGCAAGTTTCCGCGCCAAATCGAGCAGGCCGTGACCGCGTTCGAATGGCTCGCCGAGCAGGGTGTCGCGCCGAAGCACACCATAGCTGCAGGCGATTCCGCTGGTGCTGGCCTGATCGTTGCGGCGGCGATGAAACTCCGCGATGCGGGACGGCCGCTGCCGGCCGCGATCCTCAGCATCTCTGGCTGGTATGATCTGTCGGCGAGCGGGCACTCCTACGAAAGCAACCGCGAGAAGGACGCCTTCTTCCAGAAGGCGGTCGTGGATATGCTGGTATCGCAAGTCCTTGCGGGGACCGATCCCCGGCATCCACTCGCCAGCCCGATCTTTGCCGATCTGAAGGGCCTGCCGCCGATCTATCTGCAAGTGGGTGGAGACGAAACCCTGCTCGACGACAGCCGAGCGCTCGCCGACCGCGCGAAAGCCGCCGGCGTCGAGATGCGCTTAGACGTATTTCCGGGGATGCTGCACTCGTTCCAGATGATGGCCGGCCGCGCTCCCGAAGCCGACGACGCGATCGCGCGGTTGGCACAATGGGTTCGCCCCAAGCTTGGTCTGGCCGCAACCGCAGACACGCGCTGAAGGTCAGGAGGTCGCATGACTGGCAAATTGAAACCAAGATGTGGCAGCTGAAGGACATGCCCAAGCGACCGACCGGCCTGTTCGATGCGCGATATCGCGCCTTCCTCGAGACGGTGTCAGGCGTCCGCGCCCAACTGCATCGCTACTGCGCCCGCATGACGGGCTCACGCCTCGACGGTGAGGATCTCGTGCAGGAGACGCTGTTCGAGGCCTACACGAAGATTAAGACCCTCGATGATCCCCGCAGGCTAAAACCCTGGTTGTTTCGCATCGCTCACAATCGCTGCATCGACTTTCTGAGGCGACGCGATGTGCGCGAGCGCGCGGAGCACGGCTATTCGGACGACATCGGCGTTGTCTCTGCAGAGCCGGCAGCGACCGATGCACGCCGCGCCATCGAACGGCTGGTTGGCCGCTTGCCGCCCAAGGAGCGCGCCTGCATCCTCTTGAAGGACGTGTTCGACTATTCGCTGGAAGAGACCGCAGAACTCGTGGGCTCGACGGTTGGGGGCGTCAAAGCCGCGCTCTCCCGCGGACGGGCGAAGCTCGCCGACTTGCCCGCTGAACCTGCCGGTGAACCGAACCGTCCGCTTGATCCCGACACCGCGCGGCTCTTGCAGCGCTATGTTGACCTCTTCAACCGCCATGACTGGGATGGCGTGCGGAGCCTGACCAGCGCCGATGCTCGGTTGCGGGTCGCCGACTGCTTCGACGGCCTGGTCAGAAGTTCTCCCTATTTCGTCGAATACGAGCGAAACCCGGAGACGTGGACCATGGAGTTGGGGGCGATCGACGGAGAGCCTGTCCTGATCGTGCTCTTCCAGCGAGGCGACCGGTGGCAGGTCGCGTGGCCGGTTCGTGTCCATGTCGCCGGTCGCGTCATCGATCGCATCGAAGATTATTATGCCTGTCCATGGATGTTGGAAAACGCCGCGGAATCCGACCTGAAACTCATGACTGGGCCGCTTTGGGAAGAGCATAAGGCGACGATTTCTCACTCTGGCTTGGCCGAGTCACGATGGTGAATTCTCAACGAAAAATCGTGGCGTGCCTCGGGTCGAGCAGCACGGCGGGCAAGGGCCAGGCATTCGATTGGATGGCGGAGCTCCGCCGGCGGCCGGGCAACGGGCAATTTGAGTTCCGGAATTTTGGTGTCGGCGGCGACTTGGCCTACAACGCGCTGCAGCGCTTGCCGGATGTGCTCGCCTGTCGTCCCGACAAGGTCATCGTCTGGGTCGGCGGGAATGATGTTCTCACGCTCGTGTCACGCAAAGTGCGGCGGTTCTTTACGTTTTGGAAGCGTCTGCCCCGCACGCCTTCGCCCGATTGGTTCCACGAGAATCTGGCCGAGATAGCACGCAGGCTGAGGCGCGAGACGGCGGCGGAGATCGGCCTTTGCTCGCTCCCTCCGATAGAAGAAGCGCCGGATTCGGACGACCCGTTCCAGAGCGAGCTCAACCGGCGGATCAAGGAATATTCTGCGATCGTGGCGGCCATCGCGCACGAGGAACGCTGCGGCTATGTCCCGCTCCATGAGGCGCTCACCGAGGCGGCTCGCGCCTCGCCTGGCCGGCCTACACGGCGTTCATCTTTCTTCCATTCTATCGCGATGCTTTTCGCGTACTGGTGCTGCGGCAGCGTCCGGATGATGTCGCCCGCGTAAATGGCTGGCTATTTCACACAGACGGCGTGCACTTGAACAGCCGGGCAGGGCTGATCGTGGCGGATCGCCTACAGAAATTCGTTCAGGCCTGAACCCTGAGCGGCAAGGCTGTATCCGATTTGCGCACCTATCTGAATGTCTTATCGCGCAGGCTGGCGGCCGGTTTATCGACCTAGCAACATCGCCACGCGCGATGCCAAAAGTTTAACGACGAACCCTAGAGGATAACCCCGGTGGCTCGGCACGTCGTCAGGAATGACATCGCTGTCCGACTTGAACTTCGTGCAAATCCGCAGCTGCAGTGGCGGGAGTTCTCCGTGAAACCGCGCTCTGTATACCGAGACCCAATGCGGACCTCTATCGAAGTTCATTAACATCGCTGAATTGCAGCACATGGCGATGACCCTATTCGTGGCTGAAGTTTCCTTAAGCTTGTAACCCCTCAGCAATTCGGCCCCCTTGGAGCACTCGATGCGGTCCTTTCGATAGAGGATGTATGCGGTGCCGCCATCGGGATCGCGTATGGCGCCAGCACCTGGCAAAGCTTCGATCTGATCAGCTCCCTTCCGGCAGTCGTCGCAGTAGCAGGCACTGCTCACGATCGGCCTGCCAAAGGCTTTGAGTTCGACGCCACCGCAAGAGCAAGTTGCGGTCATGATAGGTGAGTGCGTCATCTGCTGGTGATCATCATGCGATTGCCCTCGCTGTCCCGAAATTCCGCGATCGTGCGCCCCGGTTGCCATGGCGCGGGGCGCGGTTCTGCTATGATCTCGGCGCCTCGCGATTTGAGTCTCTGAACGGTGACTTCGATTTCGTTGTCAACCAGCACGAGGACGGGCCCCTCAGATGGTGTTTCGTCCTTGCGCCTTAGGAAGTGGAGGGTGGTTTCGGCCCCTGGAAATCCGAGTTCGATCCATCGCCAGCCATCATTGCTCATGGGCTGATCGGCGACGATGCGGCAATTCAGGTGATCGATGTAGAACGCCTTGGCGCGTTCCTGGTCGAACACTGGAAGCTCCGCGAACTGGATGTGCATTGTCGATCTCTCCCCATTGCATCTCGGTCCAAATCAAACTAGACGGTCCAGTACCCATGAGTCAATCGGCAGCGGACACGCCAGGAGCATGACCACGACGCGTTCAGCAGGTGCTACAGAAGAACTCGAACCGCACGGACGGTCGGCGAAAAAGCGCCGGGCCATCCTCGATGCGGCTACAGAGGTGTTTCTGCAAAAGGGCTATCTGGCCACCAACATGGACGAGATCGCGGCGCTTGCGGCGGTGTCGAAACAGACCGTCTACAAGAATTTTCCGAGCAAGGAGACGCTGTTCGTAGAGATCGTGAGCAGCGTGACCAATCGAGCCAGCGATAGGGTCCACAGTAAAATGCCCGAACTCGCCGAGGGCGAAGATATTGCCGATTATCTTCAGCGCTATGCGTACCGACAGCTTGCCACCGTGCTCACGCCGCGCGTCATGCAGCTGCGCCGTCTGGTGATCGGCGAGGTCGGCCGCTTCCCGGAACTGGCAAAGGCACTCTTCGATGGCGGACCCGGGCGCGCAATTGCGGCGATGGCAGTGTTGTTCGAGCGTTTGGCTGATCACGGCCTGCTTGCGATCGATGATCCGGCCGTCGCCGCTTCCCAGTTCAATTGGTTGATTATGGGCGAGCCATTGAACAGGGCCATGCTGTTGGGTGACGAGTCGATTCCGAAACCGGCGAAGCTTCGACGGCACGCCGCGGCCGGCGTACGGGTGTTCCTTGCGTCATACGGCAAGTGAGGCACGCCACGGCGACGAGCGAATGCCGGGCGCAACCGTGCGGACCGCTCGGCCGTGTTTGACGGTCCTTTTTTGGTCCCCAGTGGGTCGCGGCTTGTTGCGGCGCGGCTGCCGAAAATAGACCGATTGTTGTCGATAGTCGCCGAAACCGAGCCGATCCCGAATCGCCGAAATTCCCTTTTGAAATCAAGAGCGCAGATTTCTGACGGATCGCAGAGTCGGTTCTTTAGGGCGTGCAGAAAAGTTTGTGCTGCCGCGTCAACGCGTTACGATGGCTCAAAACGATCGAGTGGGAGTGAGGGGAGCGTAGTTTCGGATACTTCGGGAAACTGTGTCGTAGTGTAGGCGGCTCACACATCTCGATAGATACCGAATAATGTCCGCTTGTGGTGCCGTTCACGCTTTTGGATTGGTCAGGGCTGGGCGTGCCATCACCTGCTCTCATCGAAGTAGGCATGATGATGCCTCGGGGACTGCAATCAAGGCCCTGAATCCAATGCATTTCCCTTTCGACAGACATCTCGATCCCCACTGCGTCCCTTATTGAAAAGGCAGCCGCAGCCTCATGGTGTGTGCCCACACAATCTTCATTCGAGCTTGGTCGGTATGGACCGCGAAAGATGCGGGGCTGCATCCCTTGACCAATCTCATGCCATCCCCTATTATTGAGTATCCACTCACTCAATATCGTTAGACGGAAATATGGCGCGTCCCCTCAGTGAAGAAAAGCGACAGGCACTGCTCGATGCAGCGGCCAAGTTCGTCGCCAGCCTGGGCACAGGCGCGTCCACGGCCAAGATCGCAAAGGCTGCTGGCGTGTCTGAGGGAACGCTGTTCACTTACTTTCCAACCAAGGACGATCTGCTCAACCAGCTCTTTCTCGAGATCGAGGCCGACTTGGTAGAGATGATGCTGGCGCCATATCCGGCGGACGCCTCCGCCAAAGACCGACTATTCGCGGTCTGGAACCGTCTGATTGACTGGGGACTGGCTCACGCCACGGCGCGCAAGGCCCTTCGTCAGTTGAAGGTGTCGGATCGCGTGACAGCGGAAAGCCGGAACCGGTGTCACGCCATGCAGCGGGATGCGCGGACGATGGTGGAGGAGTGTCTCGCCGGCCATGCCGCGCCTGACAGGATCGCCTTCTACATCGATACCATTCTCTTCGACTTGGCCGACATCAGCATCAACGCGGTCACAGCCAAACCTCAGGAAAGTGACGCCATCCGGCAGGCCGGGTTCGACCTGTTCTGGAAGGGGTCTGCCGCCTGAGTTTTAGCCCATAAATGAGTATGTAGTCACTCATAGATAAGGATCGAAAATGTCGAATTGCAAGGGTTGCACCGAAGCTAACGTTCCCAAGCAGACGGGAAAAAGCTTCATCGTCACAGGCGCCAACGCCGGCGTCGGGTTCGAAATCGCGCGGGTGCTTGCCGCCAGGGGCGCGCGCGTCCTGCTTGGCTGCCGCGAGCAGACCAGGGCGCAGGACGCCATCGCGCGGATCAAGCGGATCACGCCGAATGCCGATCTCGTCTGGTTGCCGCTCGACCTCGGTGACCTGGACAGCGTTCTCACCGCAGCCGAGATCGCGGCGAAGGAGCCACGGATCGATGCACTCATCAACAATGCCGCGATCATGAATCCGCCGCTGACGCGCACGAAGCAGGGGTTCGAATCGCAGTTCGGCGTCAATCATCTCGGCGTGTTCGCGCTCACCTCGCTGCTCCTGCCCAAACTGACGGAGACGCCGGGATCGCGGGTGGTCGTGACCTCGAGCATCGCGCATCTGAAGGCCAAGATCGACTGGGACGACCTCAACGCCGACAAGAGCTACATCAAGACCGATCGCTACGGCGGCAGCAAATTGGCGAACGCGCTGTTCTTCTTCGAACTGGATCGTCGCCTGCGCGCGCCGAAGTCACCCGTCACAGCCATCGGCGTTCACCCTGGCGTCGCCAATACAAGTCTTGGCCGCCACATGGGGATTGTCCAGATCGCAGGCCCAATCGTCGGCCTGTTGCTCAATAGCTCCGACAAGGGCGCGTGGCCGGCACTTTTGGCTGCGACCGGCAAGGTGAAGCCCGGAGGCTATTACGGTCCCACCGGCCTTGGCGGAATCCGCGGTGTAGCCGGCGAAGCAAAGCGCGCGCCGCATGCCGAAGATCCCGCGCTTGCGAAGCGGCTCTGGGACGTCTCCATCGCCATGACCGGCATCGATCCAGGCTTGCCGGCCACCTGACTTCACGGCGACACGGTGCGTCAGGCCCTCGTGTAGGCTTGCTCTGGGGCGCGGATTGGACGAGCCTCGCCCGGGCGACGAAACCTTGCTATAAGAGACATGACGGTACTTTTCCGCTGTTAGCGGAGCGGCTCCCAGCCGCTAAAAATCGGTTCTCAGAGGCAATCGACCTCGATAGATGCCGAAATCATGCGAAAAATATTCAGTGAAAAATCTGTTTAAAATCAACAGCGTAGATTTTTGACAGCCCCCATGTCGGCTTATTGTCATCTAAACTGAGAAATTTCGAGGGAAATCAGATGCTTATGGTCCGTCCGAACAATCGAGTGGGAGTGAGGGGGCGTGCGGTAGAGTAGGTTGGAGTACTGTGGGATATATTCGGAAATTGTTGGTCAACGATAGGAGGCGATAGTTCGCGGGCGATTCTGCAAGAACAAGCAGCCGTTTTGCAGGTCGGCGATAGACCTTCGATTATGTGTAGAGATGCTCAAAGGGATCGATCCACCGCGCCGTTCACAGCACATGCTTTGGATTGGGATCGGAGCGCCGATCCAATTCCTCGGACAATAGACATCATGTTCCGTGGATTTGTATCATGGTCTAAGCCCGGGGCGGGACCAACGAGACGAGCACACAGCCGCCGAGCACAGCGGGGACGGCGCCGTAGCTGAATACGTTCTCGTGCCTCGCATAGTTTCAGAGTGCTCCCGCAAGCGTGGATCGTGCGCATGCCGTGCGCCAGATCCCTGTAGACTTAAGCGTGCCATGCTTCAGCAGCTTGGCCGACAGCGGACCCGAGTTGGCGAACGGCACAATTTGGTCGTCCTGCTACGCGACGAAGCGGACCACGCCACCATCCACCCGCAAAGCCGCGCCGGTGGTCGCCGAAGCCTGCTCCGAGCATGTGTAGATGATCATGTTGGCCACCTCATCGGTGGTCGCGAAGCGGTGGATGAGGCTCGTCGGACGCATCGCCTGCAGGAAGCCCTGCTCGGCTTCGTGCTGCGTGATTCCATTTGCGTCAGCCTGTTTCGCCATGAAGTTGCCCAGGATCTCAGAGCGGGTAGGTCCCGGCAGGACGGCGTTGACGGTGACGCCCGTGCCCGCGACCGCCTCGGCAAGCCCGCGTGAGACCGCGAGTTGAGCGGTCTTGGTCATGCCATAGTCGAGCATTTCCTTAGGGATGTTGACTGCGGATTCGCTACTTATGAACACGATGCGGCCCCAGCCTTTCGCCACCATCCGCGGCAGGTAATGACGGCTCGCGCGCACGCCACTCATTACGTTCAACTGGAAGAGGTCAAGCCAGTCCTCATCGGGGATATTTGCGATATCCTCGACGCCGTTGTAGCTCCGGATGTGTGCTGTACCGACGTTGTTCACAAGGATATCGGCGTCAGGCGCATGCGCGATCAAGGCCTTTGCCCCCTCCGCTGTCGCAAGATCAGCGGCGATACCCGAGATGTCGCTGCCGGGGAAGGCCTGCCGCATCTGCCGCACCGCCTCATCGACCCGAGCGTTTCCACGGCCGTTGACGACGACCGATGCACCGGCACGTGCCAACCCCTCCGCCGTCGCGCGGCCGATACCGGCGGTGGATCCGGTAACAATGGCCTTGCGGCCTTTGAGTTCGATATTCATCTCATTCATCTCCAAAATTAAACAGGAAGCGCAATCAATCCACTGTCGTCTTCGCTGTTTCCGCCTCCGCTGCGTGGGCGAGGCTTTCGACCCAGTCTTGGTGATACCGATAGAGTGCGCCGGGATGTTTGCGCCCGAGTTCATCGAGGAAGAAGGGGCCCTGCTGCGTTTCCTCGGTCAGCACATGGCAGCCATGGTCCGTAGGCGTGATGACCCAGCCATGGTATGCGCTTGAGCCGGTCTCGTCGCCATCAACTGTCGTCGCCCATGCGAGCCTGCGAAGGGGCTCGCATTCCGTCACGACCAGACTCATCGGAAATCCAACCGTCACACGGCTGTATCGCGTTCCGAGCGCCAGTTCCGGCTCCCCCGTCAGAATCTTGACCTGATCCTCGGCGGGAAAGTAGCTCGACCAATTCTCGGCTTCGACGAGCAGCTTCCAGACCGCTTCAGGCGGCGCCTTCACGTCAATGTCGTTGAGTGCGTAGATGGCCGACGTTTTCGGATCATATCGCTCGGGCCAAGTCACATGGTCGTACATCGATTACTGCTCCTTCTTGAACAAATCCTGGAAGATGAGCTGGCCCCAAGTGCGGCCGCGCGCGTGCACCAGCGCGCCACCCTCGTTGAGCTTTCCCAGCTTGACGGGTGCGAACCCGAGTTGTTTGGCCAAGGCCGCCACGGGAGCGGTCGCGTCCTCGTCGTCGCTCGACAGAAAGACGACACGGTGCCCGCCCTGGACGATCGGATCGGCAGCCAGAGAGGCCGCACCCAGATGATTGAACCCTTTGACGAGCTTGGCGCCGGTGAACGCCTTCGCGACGAAGGCGGAGGACGGGAGACCGTCCAGCTCTTCAGGCACTGGAAACGCGTTCATCGCGTCGATGACTGTCTTGCCTTCCCAGCTCGGCAGAGCCTTCGCAACCTCGCGATGCTCCCCGAACGGGACTGCCAAGATGATTGTGTCGGCCTCGAGTGCATCCCGCAGCGACTTGGCGACTACCGTGGGTCCAATCGCCCGAGCCTGCGGCGCCAACGCCTCGGGCGGTCGGCGGCTCGCGACGGCCACGTCGATGTTTTTACGGGCGAAGGCGTGGGCGAGGGCCTGGCCTATCTTACCGAATCCTACAATTGCGTAGCTCATGATCTTCTCCGATCCGTGTTGGTATTGATTTCCCCGGCCTTCAACGGCGCTGGGTTAGCGCGTCAGAGTTGCGCAAGACCGCCGTCAACGGCGACCTCGCTGGCAGTCATGAAGCTGCTGTCCGACGACGCGAGAAAGGCCGCCGCCGCCCCGATCTCCGCCGGATCGGCCATGCGCTGGAGCGGAGTCATCGAGGCGAAGACCTTCTGGCCCTCCTCGCCTAGCGCTTCCTTCGCTAGCTCGGTCGCAGTGGCCCCGGGCGACAGCACGTTTACCCGGATGCCGGTGCCCTTTAGGTCCTCCGCCCAGGTCCGCGCGAGGTTGCGCACTGCCGCCTTGCTCGCGCTGTAGGCGCTCATCCCCGGGGCGCCCGTGGTGCCAGCGCTCGATCCGGTCAGGATTATCGAACCGCCCTCGCTCATCAGCGGCAGCGCCTTCTGGATCGTGAAGATCGTACCCTTCACATTGGTGTCGAAGGTTTCGTCAATGTGCTCGGCGGTGATCTCGCCGAGCCGAAGCTGGCTTCCCGCCCCGGCATTGGCAAAGACGATGTCGAGGGTTCCACGCTCGGCCTTCACCGCAGCGTAAAGTCGGTCGAGGTCGGTCAGATCGGAGACCGAGCCCTTCACCGCGCGGGCATTGGGCCCGAGGTCGGCCACAGCGGCGTCGAGCGCTTCCTGCCGACGGCCGAAGATGAAAACGAAGGCGCCCTCCTCGATGAAGCGCTTTGCTGCGGCGCGGCCGATGCCGGTAGCGCCGCCGGTGATGACTGCAACCTTCCCTTCAAGCTTTCCCATGACTTATCCTTCCAGGCCTTCGCCTTTGGTTGTGCGGGGACACCCCCGAGAACCTCGAAATGGGTCCGCCGGCGTCAGTTGTTGAGTGCGGAAGCGCGCACATCGGTGGTGCGAAATCGATCCGGCTGGGCGACTGACGCCAGCCGCGACGATCGGCGTCCGCCGTTCGGAATTGAGCTGCGCGCGTCGACATAGGCTATGATGACCGCCCGTACTGCTGTTCGATGTGTTAGATACGGGCTTTGGAAGGCGCACCGCGCGGTGCCGGATTGCACCATGATCGACTGGGATGACGTTCGCTACTTTCTTGCCGTCGCGCGCGGAGGCTCGGTGCGGGCCGCCGCCGAGCGCCTCGGTGTGAACCACTCGACCGTGCTGCGACGTGTCGCCCAGCTCGAGGAACGCCTCGGGGTGCACATGTTCGAAAAGCTGCCTTCGGGCTACCGCCTGACGACTGCGGGCGAGGAGGTCCTCGAGTTCGCGGACCAGATGGAAGTGTCGTCGCACCTGCTGGAGACGCGGGTCTTCGGGCGCGACCAGAGCGTGCGCGGGCTTCTGCGGGTGACGCTGGCACCGCCCCTCGCGACACACCTGCTCATGCCGGACTTCGCCGACTTCGCGCGTCTGCATCCGGACATCGAGATGGAAATCTTGTCGTCCGGCGAGCTGGCAAATCTGACCAACCGAGAGGCCGACGTCGCGATCCGCGTCGTCTACGACCGCAAAACCCTGCCGCTCAATCTTCACGGCCTGAAGGGACCGGAGCTGTTCGGCGGCGTCTATATGTCCTGCGATCGACTAGCCGCGTGGCGTGCGGGCGCACCTGATCCCATCCGGTGGATCGTCATAAGCATTCATGGAATTCCGGAATGGGCCAGCGAGGGTGAGGTTCGCACCACGGCGGTTCCCTTCAGGACCACGGACGCCGAGGCGCAGATCGTTGCTGTACGGCAAGGGCTCGGGATCACGACACTGCCCTGCTTCGTCGGCGATGCCGACCCCCTGCTGGCGAGGGTGCCGGGCACCGACCTGCACATGTACGGAACGCTCTGGCTTCTCACGCAGGGGGAGACACGCAAGACGAAGCGCGTACGGCTCTTCACGGAGTTCGTATCCCGCAGGCTCGCCGCGTACGCGCCGCTTCTCGCGGGGCTGTCCATATCGCGCGACTGACGCCTGGCAGGTCGCCGATGGCGCTGTCTCGAGCGGTCGGCGGCCGTCAGAAAGAAATCGACCGATTGATACCGATAGTCGCCAAAACGAGCAAATCGTGGACCGTCGAAATTGGTGTTTGAAATCAAGAGCGCAAATTTCTGACGGATCGCAAGAGGGTTCTTCGTCATGCGCAAAGGATTTGCGATAGCCAAATCAGCGAGTTACCATAGCTATGAACCATCGAGTGGGAATGAGGGGGAGTCTTAGCGAGCTGCCGAGAGCAGAGTGGCGGAAGCGATAATACCCCGGCAGATGTAGGCGATTGTCCTTGCATGGTGGCCTCTAGTCCCTCAAGGCGACGAGAAGGGCCATTCTCGGCGTTGAAAAACAATTGCTCTTTGAAGACTGTGGCGCGTACAGCTATTTCGAAATCCCATGATTGCTATGAGAAGCTTTGCCCGAGCACCGCGCCGCACGAATGATGACGCGCAGCGCAACCAAATTGGGGAGGATTCAAAATATTAGTATGCGATGTTTGATTGTCACGGCTCATCCACTCAATCCAAGCCTTTGCCAAACGCTTTCGAACGCAGCTATCGACACCCTGGTGGATGCGAAGCACCAGTGCCGACATGTTGATCTGTATCGATCTGGCTTCTTCCCGGCTCTTACACCGGCGGAGCGTGCGAGCTACTATTCCGGATTCGAGACCACAGAGGTAGCTAAAGAGATTGAGGATCTTCTCTGGGCCGAGACTATCGTCTTGATTTTTCCCACGTGGTGGTTCGGACCTCCAGCTATATTGAAGGGCTGGTTCGACAGGGTATGGGTGCCTGGTATTGCATACGATCACGCAGCCGATCTTGGTGCCATGCAACCGCGACTTCGCCAGTTAAGGAAGGTGGTTGCAATAACAACTTTGGGCTCACCTTGGTGGGTCGATTGGCTGATCCTCAGGCGGCCAGTGCGGCGTGTTCTCAAGACAGCTATTCTGAATACCTGTGCTCCTCAAGCCTCGCTTACGTTCCTTTCATTTTACAAGGTTGAAAGTCTGCCTAGGCAAGGCGTCGATGCTGCGATAAATCGCATTAGATCAACGCTACAGCGTCTATAGCTAAGCCCCGTCACAATGCTCCTTTTCCTTGAAGGGCGCACGTAGAGCAATGCCCGTGGGGACAGCGCGGCTCGTGACCGCTGCCCTTATCGGTATGTACGCGCATCACCACCGGTAGATGGCAGCACCGCGGATATCTACCGTCACGACATGGCATTCCTGGGCGCAGCCGCCACCGGCATCATAAACGAGGTGCGCGGCATCAACCGCGTCGTCTATGACGTGACGAGCAAACCGCCAGGCACAATCGAATGGGAGTGAGGGAAACGGCGATGATAGGCGGCTCTAGCGTAGAATTTCGCAGAAAATACAATGATTTGCGGGCAGGGCAGACTGCTAGCCAGGGCACCTTATCAATGCAATTGACAAACCTATCAAATCATTGAAATAGTTAAGTTTATCGGAGCGCCTGGCGCGGCTCGCAGCTTGTAGCAGATCACTCTGACGGTACTTTTGACGGTACTTTTCGTATCCGACAGAGCATTCTAAAAAGTACCGTCATTCGTTTTTGGGATTTGACGGTACTTTTCTGTGCGTCAACGCTTTGAAATATAACGAAAATTGCCCGTACCATGACATTTCTGCGCTGACGGAACTTTAGTTATCGACATACATAGTTTCAGCTTTGGCTGCGGTACCGATCGATGTTCCGGACCCGATAGCATATCGTCGGATGGCACCGTCGCATCACCTATCAAATGTTGTCCCGACTGCTGCCGGATCTGCGATGGAGAGAAGCGTCGACCGCATCCAGGCGGGAGCTTGGACCGCGGTAGATGCGAGCGTCTTTTTGTCGTTGGGAGAAAGATGAGGTGCCGCGATCTGTGCAAGCTCGGCCGCGCGCCGGCCCAATATGACGAAGCGCCTGGATACGGTCCCGGCCAAGCTGCCCGGAGCAATCAAATGCTTATCCGCCCGCGTGGTCGTTGCCACCGTGCGCGGCGATGAACATGGCGATGGCCGACCGGCAATAGGATTCGATTTCGTTGTCGTCTTCTGCTCTCGCCTGATCGAAGCGTGCGATAATCAGGAGATCGGATCCTTTGAAAAGCGCGGCAAACAAGCGGGCGGACCGGAGAGGATCGGGCACGTTCAGAACCGCCTTCGCGTGCAGCTGGCGCAACAGGGCCTCGATTTGGGCGATGACATGGGCGGGGCCGGCTTCGTAATGGAGCTTGCTTAACGACTTTTGATTCGTCTTGTCGGCCATGACCATGGCTTCGACACTGCGGACGTCTGATCTCAACAGCGTGCGAAGCAGTGATGATCCCACCGCCATGAGCTGATCGTCGACCGAACCGTCGACGCCTTCAAGAAGGGCCTGTGGTGCAAACAACTGATGGCAGCCGGCCGCGATGGCCGCGCTGTACAGCGCCTCCTTGTTCTCGAAGTGCCGATAGATGCTGAGCTTGGATATCTTCGCCCGCTGGGCGACCTTGTCCAATGTCGTCGCTTGAAAACCCAATTCCACAAAGAGTTCGCAAGCGGCGTCGAGTATCGTTTGGCCAAGCGCCTCGTTGGCGGGCCGGCCGCGCCGGCCCTGGCTGTTTTCGGTCACGACAATTCCAGTCCTTGACAGTATCCTAATTCTTGAATTACGATACCATGTAGTTTCCGAAATGTGCAAGCTAGCGGGTGGATTTCAACCTGTCCTCCAAATCAAGTTTCCCCGGGCCGCCCGGCGATATCGAATGCGGCATTGTCCGGCCGGCCAACACAGTGATGGGCGACTTTCTCGCCGATGCCGAAGCCCTGCTCGCTGCCCGTCTCGAGCGCGTATCGCTGGACGATATTTCGCGCCAGGCCCAGCCCACTCCCCTCCATCAACAACACGGAGCCCATCACCATGGATGACGTCATCATCATCGGCGGCAGCTTTGCCGGTCTCGCCGGCGCCCTGCAGCTCGGCCGTGCCCGCCGCAAGGTCACAGTTCTCGATACCGGCCTGCCGCGCAATCGCTTCGCCGGCCACTCGCATGGCCTGCTCGGTCACGATCACAAGCCACCGCTGGACATCCTGGCCGAGGTGCGGCAGCAGCTGGCGCGTTATCCCACGATCAGGCTGGTCAGTGCCCGGGCCGACAGCGTCTCCGGCGCCATCGACGATTTCTCCGTCCTCACTGGCGATGGCGAAAGCCTTGGGGCGCGGCGCCTGATCCTGAGCTATGGCGTCGCCGACCAGATGCCTGATGTTCCGGGCTTTGCCGAAAGCTGGGGCACGTCCATCGTACCCTGCCCCTATTGCGACGGCTTTGAGGCCGCCGGCCAGCATTGGGGCCTCGTCTGGTCCGGCCCGCAGTCGCACAATTATGTCAGGCTGTACCACGATTGGACCGACACGTTGACGCTCTTCGCCGATGGTCACGACATTCCACCCGATATCCGGGCCGATCTGGCGCGCCGCAACATACCTGTCGTCGATGGCCGGATCACCGAGATCGCCCATCACGGGGGCCATATCGCCACCGTCAATCTCGATACCGGCCGCAATGTCGCGGTCGACATCCTGTTCGCCCATCCGCGCAACAAGCCGTCCGCAAGCCTGCATGAATCACTGGGCCTCGCCACGGTCGATACGCCCCTCGGCATCGCACTCAAGGTCGACGAGCGCCGCGAAACTAGCATTCCCGGCATCTACGCCGCCGGCGACCTCGCCAACCCCCTCATGGCCTCGGTCACCCTGGCAACATCGCATGGCGCGACGGCGGGTATCTCCGCCCAGCAGTCGATGCTGGTTTGAGAGCACAGATTCCCTTCTCCGGTTGCCGCGGGCTATCATATTCTGAAGGTTGCGGGCCGGTGCCACGGAACGCGGGGCCCCTCTCCCCTGAGGGCCTTGGCCGCCTGAGCACCGTCATGTGTCCGCCGCTCCGCTAAACACGGGGGCTGCGCGGCGGACACGCCAACGTCAACGCAATGCCACGCCATTTTGCAGAACTTGACGCACACAACTCTCGGAGCGGGTGGGTCTTGAGGTGTCCAGTTTATGCTGCCGGGAGTGTCCAGTTTGCACTGCCAGCGGTATCCAGTTCACCTACAAACGGAGAGGGATGGCGCTTGGATGACGCTGCCGCGGCGGGTCGCGTTGTGGCGCGCTGTGCTATGAAAGTTAGTGACGGTACTTTCTTGGTTCGCTGTGAAACCCACCTGAGTTGCCCAAAGTGGGTCGGGAAAGGCGATCGACTTCGATAGATGCCAAAACCGCACAAAAAATTTTCGTGCTATTTTTCCATTTGAAATCAAGACTGTAACGTTTTGACGGCCCATGGGTCGGCTTCTTGCGCGGCAACGAATAAAAAACCTAGCTATATCAATGGCCTAACTAGATTTAGAACAATCGAGTGGGAATGAGCTCAAATTCGGTCCGACGGACGTTAGGGTGTCGGGTGGGTTGTGATCAGGCGGGGAACGTACGTCACTCTGATCGCGTCCTCGCCAACCCGGTCGCTGGCCACGAGACGCAGCGTTGAAGTGGCGATGGAGCGCCTCGCCCGGCATCGGCAGCCCGGGCCGGCCCTCGGCGCCAGCGACATAGTCGTCGAGCGACTGCATCATTCCGAACACAAGCTTCGCCATGCACAGGCTCCTATCGATCGACGACGATCCGAAGGGATCGCATTCATTTATACCTCGCCCTTACTTCGTCGGTTCGTTGGCTGCACACATTCTCTGACCTGTTCACGTTGGCCGGTAAATCTGCGCCACCGCGGCCCCCGGAAAGGCTTTCGAGCTCACCAGCTTGAGAGACATCGGCGCGGCGAGTTCGGAGAACAGCGGCAGGCCTTTGCCCAGCGCCACGGGGCCACCATCAGGGCGAGCTGGTCGACCAGTCCTTGGGCGACGAGACTGCGGGCGAAGCTCACTCCGCCGTGGGCGATGATCGGCTTGCCCTCTTGGGCTTTCAACTTCGCGACTTCCTCCGCCAAGTCACCGCTCGCCACATAGGCCTCCGCCCAACTTTCACCACCGGGCTGCAATTTCGCCGGCTGGTTGCGGCTGAGGCAACTGCCGCCCGCCAGGTGGCGAGAGGCATGTGAGACGAAGCCGCTGCACGCCGACTGATTTGATTCCCAAAACCGGATACGGGTCTTTCCGTAACGGCGCCAATCAGCTGGTCGATTTTTCTCGGCCGGGTTCTCCTTTCGTCGCGCCCAGGCGGGTAAGCAGATTGAGCGTGATCCTGCCGACATCGTTCATGGCGCCTGCGGCTGGCAGCGCGCCGCACCAGGCAACCGAGCTTGCCGAAAAGATCAAGCCGCCTGCTGCGAGCTTTCGCAGGGTCATTTCGGCGCAGCGGCGGGCGATGCGTTGCTTATCCCCGCCCTCATACCAGCGCGTCGGATCCTGGAAGAAGCTGTCGGGAAAGCTCGTCGCCCGCGCGATCACGACGGTGTCAGCGGAAGTGCCGAGGGCTGGATCCGTCGCATCCACTTCGTAGCCCGCGGCACCGCCCAGCACCATGCCGTCGGTGCCGAAGGTCGCATTTTCAACGCCTTCGAACAGCCATGCGCATCCTGCTTCATGGCTTTCCTCAGTGCGCGTGAAGGGGCGTGCGCCATCGAAACCCATCAATGAGATTGCACCGCCGATCAGCGAGAATTCGCCTCGGCCGCGGCAGCGGAGATAGCCGCCTGGTTCGTTGGTGATCGACAGCGCCTGTTCGGCGACCGGGCCGTCCCAGGTGCGGCCGGCCTCCAGCGGCGAGCGCCGCAACTCCATCAGGTCGTCCTTGAAAGCCACAGTGGCAGCAAAGCCGTTTCCGCCGAGATAGGCGATGCTGCCGCCTTCGGCTACAAACTGCCGCAGCGCCTGCTCCATCTCGATCGACACATATTCGGGATGACTGCCGGTGACGACGGCTTGATGTCGACGCAAACCGTCTATGCCGCATTCGTGCAACTCGTGATCGGTCATGACGTCAAACACGATTCCATTGTCGTGGCAGAATCGGAGGAAATGCAGATCGACCGGCAAATTGTGTGGGCAGCCGCAGAGCGGATAATCGTAATCGTCCCTGAGCGTCACTTTCGGCTTTTTGTAGGAGCAGATGGAAACACCGCTAAGGTCGGAATGGTAGTCGTAAAGGGATTTCAGATTGTTGGCGATCGCGAAGCGATGTCCCCGGTCGTCGCCTTTCCATTCATAAAGATGATCCGGGAGATATTCGTCCGCATAAGCGAGATAGGTGGCCGTCGGCACGAGATACAACAGCGGCGACGAAACCTGTGAAGAGGTGACGAAGAACACCACGCGTTCGTAGCCACCCTCCCATTCGGCCTGGAACGCGTAGACGCCTGGGTGTGCGTTTTCGGGGATCGTCACGCGGTGCGAGACCGGCCACTCAAGCGGGCCGATGTCGTCGTCGTGGCAATGGATAGCGTCGTAGTGCGACGGCACCAAGCGAGGCTCGAAGCTCGATCCGTCCCAGCGTGCCGAAGTCACGCAGAAGGCTGGCTGATTGATCACATCTAGGAGCAGCGGATCTGCTCCGCCCGACGACAGGATCGGTTGCGTTGGTAACAGCGTCGGGAAATCCCAGGCAACAGTCCCCTGTGGGGTGTCGAGCCGGATCGCAGCAAATTTCGCGTTGAGGGTAGGTTCGTGGTTGGTGGCACTTGCGCCGAAATGGATGCCGTGCGCCTGGAGGTTCCGCGCCGGGCCGCCAAAACCTTCATGGAGTTCGTAAGGCGCGAGACGGTCATGGGATTTGATGCGCAGACGCGATTGTTCCTGCCGCAGATCCAATTCGACGGTGAGCCACACACCAGTTGGCGCCTTCTTCTCGACAAAGGTTTCGTCACCGATTTCCACGACAAATGCGCCGTCGTCGCGGAGGCGCAGCCCGAGGGCGCCTGCTTCCAGGATCGTGCGCGCACCTTCGTTGCGCGTGAGGAACAGCTCGAAACGAATGCCGTGGACGGCTTGTACTTTGGCCAGTTCGCCGGCTCGCACGAACAGGAACGACCCCTGGTCGAAATGCCGATGCCGTGCTTCACCTATCGTTTCGATGGGCCAGGCGAGAAATTCCGGAGCCGGCTTGTCGAGCCGGCAAATTCGTGTGGCCTTTATCGGCCGATCGCATGACAGGCTGAGGTTGATCCGCTGGCCTGCTTTGGCACTCCAGGGGGTGGTATAGCCGACCACGCTCATCGCGTCGTGGTCTACTGCGCGCTTCATCTATCCCCTCCCGATGAACTCCAGATGGGCTGGGGCGAACCGCGTAGACCGGTCCGATGTCGGTCAATGCGCTGCCGCTCTGACAAGCAAAGTTCCGCATGGCGCACTACAGCCATGATGTACATGCTTGTATAGATAAGCTGCATTCGGATAGTCTCGACGCGATCGGTCCAAGCGCGACATTACCAAGGAGGATGACATGCGCAACGCATCTCTCTTCGATCTGTCAGGCAGGAAGGCGCTTGTAACCGGCGCAAGCCGTGGCATCGGGCGCAGCATCGCCGAGGCGCTCAGCGCGGCCGGCGCCGACGTCGCGGTCGCGGCGCGCAGCGTGGCCTCGCTCGAGAAGACGATGGCCGCCATCCGCACCGCCGGCGGGGTCGCGCACGCCGTCGCCCTGGATGTCACCGATGTCGACCGCTGCCGGGCGGCGACAGCCGAGGCCGGCAGCCTGCTCGGAGGTCTCGATATTCTCGTCAACAATGCGGGGGTGGAAGAGGTCCGGCCTTCACTCGATGTCGACGAGGCCTTGTGGGACCGGATTGTCGATACGAATCTCAAAGGCGCCTTCTTCTGCGCCCAAGCCGCCGCGCGGCAGATGAGAGACGCCGGACGGCCCGGCGTCATTATCAATCTCTGCTCGCTGACCTCCGAGGTTGGGGTTCCCACGGCGGTGCCGTACGGCTCGTCGAAATCAGGCCTCCTCGGCATGACGCGGGCGCTTGCTGCAGAGTGGGCCGATCTCGGGATCCGGGTCAACGCCATTGCGCCTGGCTATTTCAGAACAGCGATGACAGACGTGTTCTACAGCAACGAGGCATGGCAGCAATCGATGCTCGCCAAGATTCCGCAGCGCCGTTTTGGTGATCTCTCGGACCTGCACGGAATCGCGGTGTTCCTCGCTTCGGATGCGGCAGCCTACATAACCGGCCAGTCCATTCCCGTGGATGGAGGCTTTCTCGCATCGATTTGAAGGCTTCAGGGGCCGGAGACGTGTCCCAGAAGTGATCGACAAGCGCTAATCGTAATTGCGTTCTAACAAAAGGAGCCGCCATGTCTGACGTCAGCTTCCACCGCCTGTCATCCCTCAGCGTCGATCAGCGGGCCAGTTTACTGAAACGCGCCGAAGGAGATCTGTCTTCCTTCATCGAAAAGGTCCGTCCAATCATTCAGGCCGTCAAGGATGAAGGTGACGCGGCACTGCTCCGGTTTGCACGCGAACTCGACAAAGCCGATGTTGCCGACGGTGGACTGAAAGTTTCGGAAGCGGAGTTCGACGCGGCATTCGACAAGGTCGAAAAGGATGTCGTGGAGAGTATCCGGTTCGGCATTGAGAACATCCGGCATTTCCACGAGGAGCAGCGCCCGGAAACGATGTGGCTCAAGGAAGTTCGGCCGGGCGCCTATGCGGGTGACCGATACACACCGATTGCTTCCGTTGCGCTTTATGTGCCGCGCGGCAAAGGCGCCTTTCCCTCGGTGACGATGATGACCTCGGTTCCGGCGGTGATTGCCGGGGTTCCCCAGATCGCGATTGTGACGCCTGCGACTTCGGATGGTTCCGTCGACGCCGCGACGCTGGTTGCTGCCCGCATCGCCGGCGTGGAGACCGTGTACAAGTGCGGCGGCGCCCATGCGGTCGCCGCCGTCGCCTATGGGACCGAGACCGTGAAGCCTGCCGTCAAGATCGTCGGGCCGGGGAGCCCCTGGGTGGTGGCGGCAAAGAGCGTGTTGTCCCCGATCATCAACACAGGTCTCCCCGCCGGTCCTTCCGAAGCGATCATTTTTGCCGATCACAGCGTCGACGGCGGCTTGGCCGCTCTTGACCTGTTGATCGAGGCCGAGCACGGGCCGGATTCCTCGGCCTACCTAGTGACGCACAGCCGCAAGGTCGCCGAAGCCGCGTTGATTGCGATACCGGAACACTGGTCCAGGATGAGCGAACAGCGTGTGGAGTTCTCACGCGCGGTGCTGACTGGGAAGCGCGGCGGCATCGTGCTGACCGAGTCGCTGGAGGACAGCTACCGGTTCATCAACGACTATGCGCCGGAGCACCTCGAGATTCTGTCAGCGGAGCCATTTGCGCATCTCGGACGTATCACGGAAGCTGCCGAGATCCTCATGGGTCCGCATACGCCGGTGACCCTCGCCAACTTCGTCCTGGGACCCAATGCGGTGCTGCCGACCAGCCGGTGGGCGCGAACCTTTGGACCGCTTTCCGTGACGGATTTCGTCAAGAGATCGTCGGTCGGCTATGTGACCTCGGCGGCCTATCCGGAACTCGCCCTGCATGCCCGCAGGCTCGCCCGCTACGAAGGATTCAGCTCGCATGAGAACGCGGTTTCGGAGATCCGCGATCGCTATCTCGCCGGCTGAGCGGAAACGATGACGATGAGGGCGGCGCGGCTCCATGGACCCGGCGACCTGCGCGTCGAGGATATCGCCGCGCCAGGCGCTCCCGAGCCAGGCTGGGTGAAGCTGAGGGTCGATGCCGCAGGCATTTGCGGTTCCGATCTCCACAACTTCCGCACGGGCCAATGGATAAGCCGATCGCCTTCCACGGCCGGCCATGAGCTGACAGGCACGGTGATTGCCATCGGCGAGGGCGTGGATACCGTCGGTGTTGGCGACCGAGTGGTCGCCGATTCCCGTTTCTGGTGCGGAGAATGCGCGCAATGCCATGCAGGCAAGCGGCATCTTTGCACGTCGCTGGGCTTTGTCGGCGAGATATGCGACGGCGGATTTGCCGAACAGGCGGTCCTGCCCGCACGCCTCCTGCACATCGTCGAAGCCGTGCTTGACGAACGGGTCGCGGCGATGGCCGAGCCGCTGGCTGTAGCGTTGCACGCAGTGCGGCGTCTGCCGAAAACGGCCGGTTCCGTTCTTGTCGTCGGCTGCGGGACCATTGGCGGGCTTGCCGCACTGCTGCTTTCCCGGACATTCGCAGGTACCGTGCTCGTCGCCGACCGCAATCAGGGCCGCTGCGCCCGCGTGGCGCGGGTCACCGGCGCCAGCATCGTCGATTTGAACCGGAACGCCATCGCCGCCGCCACCGCGGATGCCCCCTTGCTCGCTGCCGTCGAAGCGACCGGCAGCATCGCAGCACTCGGCCAGTTGCTCGGCGTTCTCGACGCCGGCGGCACCGTTGCGATGGTCGGCATATTCCACGGCCGCCTCGATATCGATCCCAACATCCTGGTTGAACGCGAAATCGCATTGCTGGGATGCCACGCCTTTGCCGATGAGCTTCCCGACGCCATCCGGATGCTCGGCGAATTGAGCGAGCCCATGGTCGAACTGATCGACCGGGAGATCGGCCTGGATGATGTTCCCGCAGCCTATAAGCGGTTGTTGGCGGGACAGGGCGATGGCTTGAAAACAATCATCCGGATGCGGTCTGCCGGGCGCGTGTGATTTCCGAACCTTGCCGGAAAGGATTTTTGTAATGATCACTTTGCCCGACACCGCCAGCCCTCTTTACGAGAAGGTCAAGGACTACATCCTGACGAATATCGGAACGGGGCGATGGAGCAAGGACCGCAAGCTGCCGTCCGAAAATGAATTCGTGGCGACACTCGGCGTGTCTCGGATGACGGTCCATCGTGCCTTGCGAGAGTTGACCTCTGCGGGTTTTCTGATCCGGCTCCAGGGCGTCGGCACATTCATCGCGCCGCCTCGACCGCAATCCGCACTGATCGAGATCAACAACATCGCGGCGGAAATTGTCGCGCGGGGAAACAGGCATCGCTCCGAGGTTATCGTCCTCGAAAAGATCACGCCGACAAAGGAGCTCGCGCTTTCGTTTGAGTTTGCAAAGCGCGTGTCGGTCTACCATTCCATCGTCGTCAACTTCGAGAACGACCTGCCTGTGCAACTGGAAGAGCGCTTCGTCAACCCGGGCCTGATACCCGACTATGACAAGCAGGATTTTTCCAAGACAGCGACCTACGACTACCTCATGCAGAAAACCCCCGTGACGGAGGTCGAGCACATCATCTCGGCGACCCCTGCCGATGCCGAGACGGCGCGGTATCTGGGCATCGACGTCGGCAGCTGCTGCCTGTTTCTGCATCGCCGGACATGGACGGGCGCCGTCGTTGCCACGATCAGCAAGCTGACTTACGTTGGCAGCCGCTACTCGCTTGGCAGTCGATATTCTCCATCCAAAAAAACCTGATCGCAGTGAAGCGAATCAGAGTCGGAAGGAGGGGGGCTAACTTGTATATGCATGTATGTATTTAGCCTTGACATCCGCTGTTGCTGACGTTGAAGTGTCGTCGCACTTTCGTTGAACGGACAGCTAAGATGCCGAGGCACGGTGCCGCAAGAGCAGAAGCCCGCATTCTCACCAGGCCGGATGTTTGGCTCAAAAAAAGCGGCCTGATCATCAAGGGGAACAAGATGATGCGTAACCTAGCAGGACAATTTCGGGCACTCGTTATGGCTGCTGCCGTCGGGTTTGCCCCGGCGGTCTACGCGGCCGACACGACAATTCCGGCGACGCCTGAGGCAGGAACATTCAAGATAGGCATCGAGCCATGGCTTGGCTACGGCCAGTGGCACGTCGCCGAAGCCAAGGGTCTGTTCAAGGCAAACGGGCTGTCTGACGTGCAGATCGTGAACTTCGCCGAGGACAAGGACATCAACGCCGCCCTGGCGAGCGGCCAGCTCGATGCCGCCAACATCGCGACCCACACGGCTATGGGCATGGTTGCGGCCGGCCTGCCGGTGAAGATCGTGCTTCTGCTCGACGTCAGCATGACGGCGGACGCCATGATCGCCGGCAAGGACATCGCCTCCGTCGCCGACCTCAAGGGCAAACAGGTGGCTTTCGAGGAAGGCACGACGAGCGACATCCTGCTCAAATACGCGCTCGCCAAGAACGGCATGTCCATCGCCGATGTCCAGCCGGTTCCAATGCCGGCGGCGGATGCCGGCAGTGCGTTGATCGCCGGCCAGGTCCCGGTCGCGGTTACCTATGAGCCCTATCTCACCGCGGCCAGGGCACAGAACAAGGACGTCAAGCTGCTCTTCACCGCAGGCGAAGATCCCGGCCTGATCAGTGACGTGTTCGTGGTGCGCGATGAGGTGATCAAGTCGCGTCCCGGCCAGGTGCTTGCCATGATCAAAACCTGGGATGCGGCCCTGAAGGCTTACAATGCCGACACGCCCGACGGCCGGGCGATCATCTCCAAGGCGGTTGGTTCGAGCGTCGAAGACCTCAACACCGCCTTTGATGGCGTGCGTTACTATACTCTCGCCGAAAACAAGGATGCGCTGACGGGCGAATTTTCCACCAAGACATTCGCCGATGTCGAGGCAGCCGCCAAGAACGCCGGGCTGCTTCAGGCGGACGTGACGCCGGAGCAGATGATCGACCCGTCATTCGTCAAGGCCGCGAAATGACGAGGGCCGGCTCGCGGTGGTGACGCAAATGTCCGAGCAGCGTGCGACCAAGCCAAGCCCGTCTCACGCAGCGCCGGGGCAGGTGATCAAACAGCCGATGCGCCGTCGCCCCTCCGCCGGGGTAGGGGCGCCCCACGGACCCGCGCGGGTGGGGGTGGTATCAGTTGGGGTTTTTTCCGGCCTCGGCCTCGCCTGGTGGGCGGCAACGGGGTTGGGGCTGGTAAAGCCGATTTTCCTGCCCTCGCCGGGGAGCGTGGTGACCCAGCTCGGCAAGCTCTCGGGTGACGGCACGCTGTGGCTGGATCTCAGGACCTCGATATACCGTATTTCTGTTGGCTTCCTCATCGCCTCGGCATTGGCGATTCCGATTGGCGTGCTGATCGGCAGCTTCAGGACTTGGGAAGCGGCGATCGAGCCGCTTGTGGATTTCATCCGCTACATGCCGGTGGTCGCTTTCGTGCCCCTCTCCATCCTGTGGTCGGGGACCGGCGATGCCCAGAAGTTCCTGATCATCTTCATCGGCACCTTCTTTCAGCAGGTGCTGATGATCATGGACAATGTGAAGCGGGTTCCCGCTGATTTCATCGGCCTTGGCAGGACGCTCGGCCTGCCGGATCGCAGGATCCTGACGCGCATCGTGGTTCCCAGCGCCTTGCCAGGCATCTGGGATACGTTGCGCATCAGTCTCGGCTGGGCATGGACCTGGCTGGTGTTGGCGGAACTTGTCGCGGCGACATCAGGGCTCGGCTACCGCATCACCGTGTCCCAGCGTTATTTCCAGACAAACACCATCATCGGCTACATCCTGCTGCTGGGCGTGCTTGGCCTCATTACCGACCAGGTTATGAAGGCACTGGGAAAAGTGCTGTTCCGGCAGGAGGGCCACGTGCAATGAGGCCGGGCCGATGAGTTTGCCCAAATTGCGGATCGAGGGTCTCCACAAGAGCTTCGGCACGGGCGCGCGGCGCACGGAAGTGCTGCGCGATATCAATCTCGATCTTGCCGACAACGAGTTCGTCTCGCTGGTGGGCACGTCGGGTTGCGGCAAGAGCACGCTGCTGTCGATCGTTGCCGGACTGCAGGATTTCGACGCGGGAGATCTTGCCATCGATGGCGCGCCGATCCTGCAGCCGGGCCTCGACCGCGGCGTCGTCTTCCAGTCCTACACCCTGCTTCCCTGGCTGACGGCGCAGCAGAACATCGAGTTCGCGCTCAAGGCCGCGGGTCATGATCGCGCGACCTGCCGCAGGATAGCACGCGAGCATCTCGATCTGGTCAAGCTCCCGCACAGCGCCAATCGTTATCCGTCTGAGCTTTCGGGCGGCATGAAGCAACGGGTGGCCATAGCGCGTGCTCTTTCGTATCGACCCAAAATGCTTCTGATGGACGAGCCCTTTGGCGCGCTCGATGCCTTGACCAGGCATCAGATGCAGGAACTCCTGACGCAGATCTGGGAGGAGCACAGGCTCACCGTGCTCTTCGTCACCCATGATGTGGAAGAAGCCGTCTACCTTTCGGACCGCATCGTCGTGATGGGGATCGGCCCAGGACGCATCATGCAGACCTTCAATGTCGACATCGAGCGCCCGCGCCGGGAAGAGGTCATGGAAACCCCGGCCTTCATGGATTTGCAGCGCAGCGTGCACAAGGCGATCCGCGAGGCCTCAAAACGTCCCGAAATGGTTTAGGCGAGCCACTCAATTACTTACAATCGGCGACCAGCGTTGCGCCCAATCTCGATATCGCGCCATCGCAATTCCTGACTAGAGGAGCCGCGATCGGCGGCTTTCTCCTTAACCTCGAAAAAAATTTGCAGGACAATGTCGATTTCCTAAACTCCGTTCGTCGTTTCGATGCCGGGCCGGTGAGTCCGGCTCAACAAGGAGACAGACGATGCGTGTGATGGTGCTCGTGAAGGCTACCGAGGACAGCGAAAAGGGCTTTGTCCCCACGCCCGAGGCGAAGGAGGCGATGGAGGCGATGGGCAGGTTTAACGACGAGCTGCGCAATGCCGGCATCTTGCTCGACGCCGATGGCCTCAAGCCCTCCTCGCAGGGCAAGCGCGTTGCCTTCGATGGCCCCCGCCGGACGGTCATCGACGGGCCTTTCGCCGAGACCCGCGAACTGGTCGCCGGCTTTTGGCTCTGGGAAGTCAAGGACATGGACGAGGCGGTCGCCTGGGTGAAGCGCTGCCCCAATCCCATGCCGGGACCGAGCGAGATTGAAATCCGGCCGCTGTACGAGATGGCTGATTGGCAATGGGAATCTGACGCCGGAGGTCACGGAAATCCATGACCGGACGCGCGAGAAGCTCAGCGGCAACTGAACCTGTCGGCCGCAACCTGCTTTGCCTTCGTTATGGCTTTGGCCGATAAGGCAGCATGACGGCAGGCGAGACGCAGCAGGCGATCGAGGCGATTTTTCGCATTGAACGGGCCCGGCTCATCGCGGGCCTGGCCCGCCTCGTGCGCAATGTCGATCTTGCAGAGGAACTGGTGCAGGACGCCCTCGTCATAGCCCTATCCGAATGGTCCAGGACCGGCGTTCCGGCCAATCCTGGCGCTTGGCTGATGACAGTCGCCAAACACCGCGCCATCGATGCGATTCGTCGCGACAAGATGCGCGAGCGCAAGCATGAGGAGATCGCGCGGGAGCTGGACGGCGAGTGCGACGGTACGGCCGAGGGAAACGAAATGGCCATGAACAACGATCTTGGCGACGAACTGCTGGGCCTCATCTTCACAGCCTGCCACCCCATACTTTCGGCCGACGCCCGCGCGGCCCTCACGCTGCGTGTCATCGGCGGCCTGACGACGGACGAGATCGCCCGTGCTTTCCTGTCGAGCGAGGTGACGATCGCCCAGCGCATCGTCCGCGCAAAGCGGACGATCGGAAAGGCCAGGCTCAGCTTCGAGGTGCCGCGCGGCGCCGAGCGTGCGGCGCGTCTGTCCTCGGTGCTGGAGGTCATCTATCTCATCTTCAATGAAGGCTATGCCGCCACGGCAGGCGACGACCTTGTCCGGCCGAGCCTGTGCCTGGAGGCACAACGGCTCGGCCGCATGCTGGCGGGGTTGATGGCCGAGGATGCCGAGGTGTTCGGCCTGCTGGCTCTGATGGAAATCCAGGCATCGCGCCTGCCGGCACGCATCGGGCCGGACGGCGCCCTCTTGACCCTGACCGAGCAAAACCGCGCGCGCTGGGACCAGCTGCTGATCCGCCGAGGCCTTGACGCGCTGGCCCGTGCCGAAGCCCTCGGGGGCGATGGCCCCTATGTGTTGCAGGCCGCGCTTGCAGCCTGTCACGCGCGGGCGCGCAGTCCGGCCGACACCGACTGGCCCCGCATCGCAGCGCTCTACGACCGGCTGCGTGCAGTGATGCCCTCGCCGGTGGTCGATCTCAATCGAGCGGTCGCCCACAGCATGGCCTTCGGGCCCGAAGCGGGCCTGCGGCTGGTAGACGAGATTGCCGACGCCGCCGCCTTGCGCAATTATGCGCCATTGCCGGCGGCGAGGGGCGATTTTCTGTTTCGGGCCGGCCGGCTGGCCGAGGCCCGCGCCGAATTCGAGGCTGCGGCCAAGCTCACCCGCAACGTGCGCGAAGCGGCCTTTCTCCTCGCCCGCGCAGACGCTTGTGGTTGACAGCATCGCTCTCCGTGCCCGACGCGCCGCTCGGCAACATCGAAAGCCGCCAGTTCGCTCCCGGCCAGCCCCCTTCAATGAGCGTGATCAGCTCGCAACGCGAAAGGGATTAACGATGCGCAAGCCTTCGTCGAGCGCCATTCCGTGCTGCATGTCCTCTGACCAGAGTGTATCGCAGCCAGCGTGAACCGCCGCGGAGGCGATCATCGCTTCATAGGTGGAAAGGCCGTACCGCTCGGCGAGCCTCAATCGGTTTATTCATTTTGGAGGAGAGGGCCTCGATCATGCCAGCAACTGCGTCGGCACGCCGAGAATCGGTCCTGCCTCGGCGAGTCGCTGGTCGAGGGTCCACACCGTGGCGCCATGCTCCGATGCCGTCGCGAGGTGCAGGGCGTCGCCAGCACGAAGCCCGAGGATATGCTGATCGGCGAATTTCGCGGCGACCCGAAAATGCCCGCCCGTCACCGGCAGCACGGTGAAGCTCTCAGCGACAAGCCTATTGAACATCGCGAGCGCTGCCGCGCGTTGCTCCAGGTCGATCTGTCCGGTCCGAAGCTTGATCGCCATGGCGGAGGACATCTCGGTGATGGTCCAGTCGCTGATCACAAGTTGCGCTGGGTCCTGCTCCGCCAGCCAGCCCTGAACGCGCGCGGTCATGGCTTTGTTGGATAGCGCCGCGATGATCAGCGAAGTATCGAGATAGGACGTCAATAGCGATCGCCATCTCGCATCGATCGCACCAGATCGGCGGCAGCCTGAGCTTGCAGAGGCATGGTTGCGGTCAGGGATTGGAGCAGGACGGCGTCGATCCGTTTGCGAGGGCGGGCCACGGCCGTGAGCCTGGCGACCGGCTTGCCACGCCGGGTTATGTCGATCGAGTCTCCAGCCTCGACCCGGTCGACGAGCTCACTCAGATGTGCCTTGGCGTCCGCCAAATTGACCGCGTCCATCTCAGCTCCTGACCATGTAGATGGTCATATAGCATATAAACGCGTGACAATTCCAGTGCAGAGCACGGCGAATAAGCAACTGGCTGCGTGAGCGAAGCAGGTGACCTGCAACGAGAATTATGCCGCTTCCCGCTTGACTCACACATATCCCGGTGGTTATACATCGATCAATAGCCGAAGGGTTATCGATCCCAATGCCAAACGCTCACGATGTACTCTTCAGAACGCTTGCCGATCCGACTCGGCGCGCTATTTTTGAGCGGCTGTGTCGCGAAGGAGAGCAGACGGTCGGGGCTCTGACGGCTCAGGCCGGGATCTCGCAACCGGCCGTGTCAAAACATCTCGGCGTTTTGAGGCAGGCCGGGCTCGTGCGCGACCGCCATGCAGGGCGACAGACCCATTATAGCGCGCAGCTTGCTGCGCTTGCCCCCCTGATCGACTGGACAAGCCAGATGACCGGGTTCTGGCAGAGCCGGTTCGACGACCTCGAAGACCTGCTCAAAAGGATGGACCAGTGAACCGAACGTCGACCGAAACGCTCTCCGTCGTTGTCGAACGGGAAATCGCTTATCCGCCCGAGAAGATCTGGCGCGCGCTCACGCAACCACACTTGATCGAGGAGTGGCTCATGAAAAATGACTTCAAACCTGTCGCGGACCACCGTTTCAATCTTCACGCAGACTGGGGCGCTGTCGAATGTCAGGTGCAGACGGTCGAGCCGAACAGAACACTGACTTACACGTGGGATACCAAGGATCTCAAGAGTGTCGTCTCCTGGACCCTCACCCCCACGAGCACCGGAGCCCGCTTGCGCATGGAACAGTCGGGCTTCCGGCCGGATCAGCAGCCTTACTTCCGGGGTGCCAAAGTCGGCTGGCCGAGGTTCTTTGACGATCTGGAGCAGGTTCTGGCGCGGACGGACTGAGATCCGCTGGGCTATCCAGGCAAGGGCTCTGTTACAGAGCGACATCACGAGGCGATAATGGAGGCAAGCCAATGAAGATCAAGTTGGCCAAAGTATTCGTGGACGACCAGGAAAAGGCACTGGGCTTTTACACCGAAACGCTCGGCTTTACCAAGAAGGCCGATTTCAGCAATGGGCCGTTTCGCTGGCTGACCGTCGCATCACGCGACGAGCCGGACAGTGCCGAGCTGCAACTCGCGCTCAATGACAACCCCGCTGCAAAGACCTACCAGCAAGCCATTTTCCAGCAGGGCCAGCCCGCGGTCATGTTCTTCACCGATAACGTCAAGGGCGACTACGAGCGCATCAAAGCGCGCGGCGCCGAGTTCACGATGCCGCCGACCGAAGTAACCGGCTCGACCATCGCCCAGCTGAACGACAACTGCGGCAATCTCGTTCAAATCACCCAACTGGCGCGCTGGTAAAGCATGCGTTCAGTGGCGTGGCTGCCCGGCGGGAGTCGCCAAACGGGCTGCCCGATCCGCTTCGGTTCGTCTTCAGAGGAGGTCTCAATGGATTGGAACAAATGGGTTCGGCAGATCCACCGCTGGCTATCGATTATCTTTGCGACGGTCGTCGCCGCCATCTTCATCAGCCTGGGAGTAGGCAAGGAACCCGCCTACTGGGTATACCTCTTGCCGCTGTTTCCACTCGGCTTGCTCCTGCTTACCGGGCTGTACATGTTCGTGCTGCCTTACGCTCCCAAGTGGCGCAACGCAGGGGGCACCGGCGCATTGGAGTGAACGCATGGCCGACAAGACGTCCATCAAGTCAGCGGCGGTCGCGAAGAAGCCCGCCGCCAAGCCTGCAGCCGCCAAGCCGGTCCTCCTCGCAGGCGGCAACCCGCAGATCCCGAAGGGTGATGGTGACGCTCCCGTGCAGGCCTACATCGCGGCCATGCCGGGCTGGAAACGCGACGTCGGACGCCGCCTCGACGCACTCATCGAGCGCAACGTTCCCAACCTGCGCAAGGCCGTCAAATGGAACTCGCCCTTCTATGGCGTAGAGGGTCAAGGCTGGTTCCTCAACTTCCATTGCTTCACAAAGTACATCAAGCTGGCTTTCTTCCGCGGCACGTCGCTGCATCCTGTCCCTCCAGGCGAGTCCAAGCACAAGGACGTGCGCTACCTCGACATCCGCGAGGACGACCAGCTCGACGAAGCTCAACTCACCGGCTGGGTAAAGCAAGCCAGCCAGTTGCCTGGCGAGCGAATGTGAGTGGAATGCGAGTCATCCCGCAAACCCGGTGCCGACTAGCGGTATTCATGTGACGGGCGAGCGGCAACAACCCTAGGGAAAGTGACAATGATGATGAAGAGTGGCTCTATGGAAGGAAATGCAGAGAGCTCTCCCTCTCAGCTGATAGATGCGAGGATCAGTGAGCTGGGCGATTGGCGAGGCAAGACGCTTTCCCATGTCCGTGCTCTCGTCAAGCAGGCCGACCCGGAAGTGGTCGAGGAGTGGAAGTGGCGAGGCGTTCCGGTGTGGTCGCACGCCGGAATAATCTGCACCGGCGAGACCTACAAGAACGTCGTGAAGGTGACCTTCGCAAAGGGCGCCTCCCTGCAGGATCCTTCAGGCCTGTTCAACTCCAGTCTCGAAGGCAACACCAGGCGCGCCATCGATATCCGTGAGGGCGAAGACATAGATGAGAATGCGTTCAAGGCGCTGATACGCGCTGCTGCCGCCCTGAACACGGCCCGATAGTCAGCTCCGGCCGATATGGTCGGCTAGCGGGCCGAGAGCGGCGAGCAAAGCTTCGCCGGTGGCTTGCGTCGCGTTCTCATGCGGCGCGCGCAGGTTCAGCCAGCGTCTGTCGCCGGACCGTACCGCCAGCACTGCCTTCATCGCGGAGATGAGGCCGGCGTCCTGGATGATTTTGCGGAACGCCTTAATGGCGGCATCCGCGTCAGTAATGTCCTCTCCCGCCAGCGCTGCGTCGTAGAGGGCCCGGATCGCTGCGGCATTCAGATTGACCGTCGCCGAGATGCAGCCCGCAGCACCGTTGGCGAGGCCTTTCGTCAGCTGTGCTTCCGAACTCGGGAACACCGCGACCCCTGGAGCTGCCGCAATGACCGCCACGGTGTTGTTCCAATCGCCGGCGCTGTCCTTGTAAGCCACCACGACATCCGGAAACGCTTGGCTCAAGCGGGCGGTCAGCGCCGGGCTCACCGGTACGCCGGAATTCTGCGGAATGTGGTAGAGGATCATCCTCATCGCCGGGTTCGCCACCCGTTCGATCAGCTCGCCATAGTAGCGGGCCTGTCCGTTGTCGCCGGCGGCCGTATAGAAGAACGACGGCAGCACCATCACCCCGGCACAGCCGAGCCCGACGGCATGCGCCGTCAGCTCGACGGTCTCGGCAAGTGCTGTGACACCGGTGCCGGGCATCAGATGGCTTGGCGAAATGCCGGCCTCGACCAGCCACTCCAGCGCTTGCATGCGCTCGCGCAACGAGACGGACAACGCCTCGCCCGTGGTGCCGAACGGCGACAGGAAATGCGCTCCCTGATCCAGCACCCACTTGGCGTGTGATATCCAGAGGTCGCGGGCAATGCGGCCGTCGTTTTCGAACGGCGTCAGGATCGGTGCGATGGTTCCTTGTGGGCGGATCATGTGCGTCCTTCTACGGGTGAAAATCTGTGCTGTGCTCAAAGCCGGGCATCAGAAATGTCGAGCAAGCTACATGAGGCAGTGTTGCTGAGTACCGGCCGTTCGACCTCGAAATCAAGCCGCTCGCGCATAGGCGCGCGATTGTGATCGGGCGGCGGTTCTGAGGCTCTCGAGGTATATCCTTGTCACGGGATAACCTCGTCCGGCCGAAAGGGGGGTGACAAACGAGTTCTGCTGTTTCATCAATGCCGCCTTTTGAGGAGAAGCCCATGCGCAGCATCGGCGTCGGCATTATCGGCTGCGGCAACATTTCGGATGCCTATCTGAAGGCATCGCCACAATTCCCGGTGCTCGACATTGTCGGCGTCGCCGACGTCAACCGGACGGCGGCCGAGGCCAAGGCAGCGACCTACGCCCTGGCTGCCATGCCGGTCGACGCGCTGTTGGCCGATCCGCGCGTCGAGATCGTGCCGGCCTTGCGGGCTTTCACGGCACCATGTGCGACAGCTTCCGCAACGAGCCGGAATACCAGTTCATGACCGGCGGCCAGTGGGTCGCCCATCCCGGCAACATCATCGACTATCACGTCGACATCACCAGGCCAGACGATCCGGTCATGCAGGGCATCGACGGCTTCGCCTACCGTTCAGAGCAGTATTACATGCATGTCGATCCGACCAACGAGGTGCTGGCGACGACTACTTTCACCGGCGAGCATCTCGATTTCATCGCCGGCGTCGTCATGCCGGTCGTCTGGAAGCGCCGCTACGGCAAGGGCCGCGTCTTCTACAGCGCGCTCGGCCACACCGCCGACGAGTTCGCCGTGCCGCAAATGCGCACGATGTTCGAACGCGGCGCGATTTGGGCCAGCCGAAACTCGGACCTTGCATAGCCGTTCAATCTGAACGCCACGTACCGTTGTAATCTCTCATAGGGGGCGGCCCGAACGCAGACACAGGCACTGGGCTGCGGCAAGCAATTGACTGCCATGGTAGTATCCAATACATCAGCGGTCCTCATCGAGAAATTCCGCAGCTGGAGGTCGAATGGAGCAGACGTGGCGATGGTTTGGGCCGAGCGACGCAGCAACGCTTGCCCATGCCAGGCAGGCCGGCGCGACCGGCATCGTGACGGCACTGCACGACATCCCTTACGGCGAAGTCTGGCCGATCGACGCCATCAGGCAGCGCCAGGCGCTTATCGAAGCGGATCCGGCGATGGGCCTGAAATGGAGCGTCGTCGAGAGTGTGCCCGTGCACGAGGACATCAAGCTCGGCCGCGGCGATCTCGACCGGCTCTACGACAATTTCAGGCAGACCTTACGCAATCTCGGCGCCTGCGGTGTGCGCACGGTCTGCTACAACTTCATGCTGATCCTCGACTGGACCCGGACCGACCTGGCTGCGCCGCTGCCGGGCGGCGGACGGGCGCTCCGCATGAACATGCACGAGCTTGCCGCGTTCGATTGCTACATGCTGCAGCGCAAGGGATCGGAGCGCGACTATGCGTCCGATGTTCTCCAGCGGGCGAGCGAATGGTTCGAGACGACGCCGGATACGTCAAAAGAGCGTCTGCTCGCCAACATCATGGCCGGCCTGCCGGGCGCCTTCAAACGCTACGACATAGCAGAATTGCGCGAAGTGGTGGCCGAGCAGTCGGGCCTGTCGCACGACCGGCTGCGCGAGAACCTCGTCCGTTTTCTCGAAAACGTGCTGCCGGCGGCCGAAGAGGCGGGCGTCACGTTGGCGATCCACCCGGACGATCCGCCGCGCGATCTCGTCGGCCTGTGCCGGATCGTCAAGAACGCCGACGACATCGCCCTTATCCTGGACGCCGTGCCATCGGCCCATAGCGGCCTCACCTTGTGCACCGGGTCGCTGGGCGCCAACCCGGCCAATGACGTGCCCGCCATCGCCAGGCGCTTTGCGCACAAGATAAACTTCGTGCATCTGCGCAATGTCAGCATGGACCCGGACGGCTCGTTCATGGAATCCGAGCATCTGAGCGGCGATGTCGACATGGTCTCGGTGGTCTCGATCTTGCTCGACGAGCAGCAACGCCGCCGCGATGCCGGTGAACCGGCGGCGCTGCTGCCGTTTCGCCCGGATCATGGCCACGAGCTGATTGATGACGCCGCGCGGCACACCCATCCCGGCTACCCCGTGATCGGCCGTCTTCGCGGCCTTGCCGAATTGAGAGGCGTGATGACAGCGATTGCCCATCAGCGCGGCTACCGGCTGCAATGACGGCGCCCCGCCTGCTCTGCGTCGGCGCGCTCACCTACGACACGATCTTGCGCCTCGATGTCCTGCCCTCCGGCGCCGGCAAGTTCCTGCCGAGCGAGGCCGTGCAGATCGCGGCCGGGATGGCGGCAAGCGCCGCCGCGTCAGCCAGCCGCCAGGGCGGGCAGGTCTGGCTATGGGCAAGCGTCGGCGACGATGCTGTCGGCCGCGATGTCATCGGCCAGATGGAGGCGGAGCGGGTCGACTGTTCGCTGGTGCGCAGGGTTGAAGGCGGTCGCTCGGCCATTGCCACGATCCTGGTCGATGCCGCCGGCGAGCGTATGATTGTGCCCTTCTACGATGCAATCACGCAAGCCGATCCTGACCGTCTTCCGCCCGCGGATTTTTCCCGCTTCGACGCCGTGCTGGTTGATGTCCGCTGGCCCGGAGCCGCGGCCCTGGCGCTGGCGAAGGCTCGCGAGTGCGGCATCCCGGCGATCCTTGACGCCGATGTCGCGTCGCGACCGGTGCTCGACCGGCTACTGCCGCTCGCCTCGCATGTCGTTGCTTCGCTGCCGGCGGCACGCATCCTTTGCGGTCCAGAGGTTTCCGCCGGTTCCGCCGTCGCCATTCTCGGCGAACGGACCGGCGCCTTCGTGGCGGTCACCGATGGGGCGAACGGCACCGCGTTCCGGCACCCGGGCGGCAATGATGTCCGTCATCTGCCGTCGCCGCGGGTCGAAGCCGTCGACACCCTGGCGGCAGGCGACGTGTTTCACGGCACCTTCGCTCTCGGTCTGGCCGAAGGTTGGGACGAAGAGCGGGCGGTAGCAGTGGCCAGCGCCGCCGCCGCGCTAAAGTGCCTGCGCTTTGGCGGACGTCTTGGCGCACCGACGCGCGCGGAAACGCTGGCTTTCATGCAAGGATCGACATGACGCCGAACACGGTTGGGCCGGTTCGGCAAAGAAGGGCACGTCAAGTGGCGCCGATCGACTACCATGGCAGTCGCTGCGCAACTGTTCGAGGGAGAATAAATGGCTGAGTTCAAAAAACGCGCACTGGTCACGGGGGCGGCCATGGGCATCGGCCGTGCTGTCGCCGAAAGGCTGGCCGGGCAAGGCGTCGACCTGATTCTGTTCGACCGGGCGGGCGATCAGCTGGATGACGTCGCGGCGCAGCTTTCGGCGCGCGGCGTGACCGTGCACACCGTGCTTGGCTCGACCGCCGACACTGAAGCCTGTGGCCGCGCCGTCGAGCTTGCCCGATCCGCGTTCGGCGGGCTCGACATGCTCTCCCACAATGCCGGCATCCAGCGTTACGGAACGGTGGAGACCACGGACGAGGCGCTTTGGGACGAGGTGATGAACGTCAACCTCAAGGCTGCCTACCTGCTCTCCCGCGCGGCGATGCCGCTGCTGCGGCAAAGCCGCGGCGCCATCGTCCATATGAGCTCGGTGCAGGGTCTGGCCAGCCAGGAAGGGGTTCTGGCCTACAGCACGGCCAAGCACGGCCTGATCGGGCTGGTCAAATCGATGGCCGTCGATTATGCGCCGCTCGGTGTGCGCGTCAATGCCGTCGCTCCGGGCGCCGTCGACACGCCGATGCTGCGGGATGCGGTCAAGCTCAACGATAAGCCCGACGAGATCCTGCGCATCCTCGACAACATGCATCCGCTCGGCCGTACCGCCCAGCCGCAAGAGATTGCCGCAGTCGTCGCCTTCCTGCTGTCCGACGATGCCTCCTTCGTCACCGGCGAGGTCGTACGCGTCGATGGCGGCCTGCTGGCGCGCATCGGCGGTTCTCCGCGCAAGGAATAACGTCGGCGCTGCTGCTTGCGCAGGCATTTCATGAACGGCTTGAAGCTGCAGAGCCTATAAGGGGTCGCCGATGGCACGGCTTTTGGGAACGCGGACCATCACCGAGGGGCGGCTCGACGAAACCGCCCCCGGCGCTTCAGTCGCGGCTAGGACGTTCGAGGTTTTGCTCGACCAGATCCTGACCTTCCGCCTGAAGCCGCACGAGCTGATTTCTGAAAAGGCGATGTCGGAAGCCCTCGGCGTGAGCCGCACGCCGGTCAGGGAGGCGCTCGCCCGGCTGGCCGGTCTTGGCTTGATCGACATTTATCCGCAGCGCGGCAGCATGGTGGCGCCGCTCCGGATTGCCGATCTCGAGAAATCGCAGTTTCTGCGCGAAGCGCTCGAAGTCGGCCTGATCAAGCGCGCGGTCGAGAGCCCGCGTCGCGCCGAACTGCTCGCCATGCTCAAAGGCGAACTGGCGGTCCAGGAGACGTTCGCCTCCATCGCGGACGACAGGCGCTTTTTCAAGTCGGACGAGCTGTTCCACCAGCACATCGCCAGCCATGCCGGCTTCCCCGGAATCTGGGCCGACATCAGCGCGGCGAAGCTGCACATGGACCGCTTCCGTTTCCTGTCTTTCCCGCGCCTCGACAGCATGTCGGTGGTTCTCGGCCAACATCGGCGGATTGTCGATACGCTCGAGCAGGCCGACGCGCTTGCGGCGGAAGAGGCGATGCGAACGCATCTTCGCCGCATCTTCGAGGTGCTCGAAATCGTCCAGGAGCGCTATCCCTATTATTTCGAGGCAAACGGCAGTGTGAGCCCGCTTTCGGCCGGCTCAATCCAAGCCTGAGCCTTTCTTGCGCGCTTCCGAAGGTGTCTTGGTCTTGCTGCCGGATGTGTCGGAAGCTGGCTCGGCTTTGCGATTTTGACCCTCACCGCCTTGCTCGTTGCGGAGCTGCTTTTCCACTATCGATCGCGATCCTTCCGCCGGGTCTTGTTCAGGATGAGTATCGGTTCCCGTCATGTCGGTTCCTATCCATTTTGATCAATTGCGTGCGGCGTGGGCTGACCTCCGCCGCCGGTTCTGTCGCGCCCGATCATCAGCCAGGCGGCGAACAGCACGACCAGTACGACCACGATCCAGGCGACGAAACGAGGCATCGGCCTCATGTCCCTCGCCGCCGCTTGCTGCCGCGTGCCTCCGGATCGGAGCCGGCCTCGACCGTTGGATCGGGCACGACCGGGCCGCGTTCGGCCTCGGAACCCTCAGCTTCGATCTCCTGCACGGCCTGATCCCAATGCTCGCGCTCGCGTCCTTGCGGACGGCCTTCGCGCTCCCAGATCTCATGGGCTCGCTGCCTGATACGCTCTTCCCTGTCCATGGCCTTTGCCTCGTCATCCCCTAATCCGGCGATCGCTGGTTTGTTCCGCGGTGCCAGCGCCGTTCATCGCGATTCAGTTGACCTGATCACCCAGCGCTCTAGATCAAACTTCGCGCCGAAGTCGCCTGGTGCCGGGGAGAACAATCGTGTGGCAGCAACGCTACAAGCACGTATTGTAAATGCCGTTACAGCCGTCGGTTCTCGACCAGACCGCCTGCGCTTGCTGCTGATAATATTTGTAGTGACGGCATGCTCGCCTTCCGGCCAGGTCGAGCAGCAGTCGAAAACCGCGGCTTCCGCCACACAGACCGCATCGCTGGTCCTGGAGAGCTGGATCGCTGGGGAAGCCCCGTCGGAATACACGTCGCGCACTTTGCAATCGGCCGGCAAGGCGCTCGCCGATGCCGGTGCGCAAATCCAGTCCGGCAAGTCGCCTGAGTCCAGCGGCCAAGCCGGTCTGAAGATGGCGGTTGGACGGCTTTCGGCAGCGGTAATTCGCGCGGCGACGGCCGTGCAGAACGGCAACCGCTCGGAAGTGGAACACGCGCAGCAGGATCTGCGGGCCGCCGCCGCCGACCTGAGCACGTCCTACGCGAAATATTTCGCGCCGAAATCATGAAGAAGCTGCTCGAAATATCGCTCGGCGTCGTCACCAGCGTTGGCGGCTTTCTTGAGGTCGGATCAATGGCGACCGCCGCTCAGGCCGGCGCCGCGTTCAGGTTTCAGCTGATATGGGCCGTCGTCCTGGGCGCGATCTGCATCATCTTCCTGGTCGAAATGGCCGGACGCTTCGCCGCAGTTAGTCATCACACCATCGCCGACGGGATCCGGGAACGGTTTGGCTTCAACGCCTTTCTGTGGCCGTTGCTCGCCACTTTGCTGGTTAACTTCCTGGTCATGGCAGCCGAAATCGGCGGTGTTGCGATTGCGCTCGAGCTCGCCACCGGCATCGGCTTTCAGTGGTGGGCGCTGCCGGTCGCTTTTCTGGCATGGCTGTTCCTTTGGAAAGGCACGTTCGGATTCATCGAAAAAGGCGTCGCGATCCTCGGGCTGGTCACGCTGTGCTTCGTGGTTGGCGCCGTCATGCTGAAGCCCGATTGGGGGCAGGTCGCGGCCGGGGCCGTGCCAACACTGCCGGATCACGACGCGGCCAACTACTGGTTCATGGCAGTCAGCATTCTTGGTGCGTCGATCTCGCCCTATCTGTTCATGTTCTATTCGTCGGGAGCGATCGAGGACGAGTGGGACAAGAGCTATCTCGGAGCCAATCGGGCGATTGCCGGCCTGGGCATGAGTTTTGGCGGCACAATCGCTATGGGTGTGCTGATTGTGGCGGCGCTCGTTCTGGCAGCACACGGCATAGTGCAGGTCGACGACTACCACCAACTGCCGCTGATGCTGATTCAGATCTTCGGTTTCTGGGGGTTCGTCCTGTTCGTTGCGTCACTAGGCATTGCCTGCTTCGGCGCCGCGCTCGAAATCGGCCTGCAGCAAGCCTACCTTGTGGCGCAGGGTTTCGGCTGGACCTGGGGCGAGAACCTGAAACCGCGCGACGACCCGGGTTTCAGCACCGTGTATACGGTCTCGCTGTTTCTCGCCGCCATTCCGATCGCACTGGGTCTCGATCCGCTGAAGCTCACCATCTTCTCCATGGCGCTGACGGCCGCCAGCCTGCCGCTAACCGTGGTGCCGTTCCTCTTCCTGCTGAACGACGAGCGTTATATCGGCGAGCACCGCAATGGCATCATCGCGAATGCCGCGGTTATCTTCATCATCGCGCTCGGTTTCTTGCTCGCGATCGTGACCATTCCTTTGCAGATGTTCGGAGGCACGTGATGGATTTGCTGCGTGACATCCTGGACAAGCAAGTGGTCGACCGCGAGCAGGTCAAGATCGGCAAGGTTGACGGGCTGGTGGCCGAACTCAGGCCAGGCAAGCCGCCAAAAATCATTGCGGTCGAGCTCGGCTCGATCACGCTGGCGCGCCGGCTTGGCCAGCGGCCCGGGCGCTGGATGGCGCGGCTTGCGGCAAGGCTCGGCGGCAAGCGCCATGCCGAGCCGCACCGCATCGCCTGGAACAAGGTGCGCGACATCGGCGTCGACATCGAGTTCGATATCGACGTCCGCGAAACGGCGATTTTCGACTGGCAGGACTGGCTGCGCGATCATGTCATTGGGCGTATCCCGGGAGCTGGATGATGGCTACTATCAATCTCGAGCAATTGGCTGGCAGGAATGTGCTTTCGCAGCGCGGCAAAAGCATCGGTCATATCGAGGAGATACGCGCAGAATCGGATGGCGACGACCTGGTGATTGCCGAGTACCATGTCGGCATCTACGCGGCCTTCGAGCGTCTGTCCGCTTCGGCCATCGGCATTGCGGTCCTCAATGTCTTTCGACTGCGCAGTCGCGACAGCATGTACCGCATCCCTTGGGACAAGCTCGACATCTCCGATCCGGCGCGGCCGCGGTTGTTATGCACGACGGAAGAACTTTCCGGTATGAAGGGGAGTATCGAGGGCGATAAACCGGAATGAACGATACTTTCCCGCCGTCGGAGAATGGGGTCCAGTGAAAGTCCTGGTTACCGGCGCCACCGGCCTAATCGGTGCCTCCGTCGTGGCACGCCTTCTTTCCGAAGGACATGAGGTGATCGGATTGGTCCGCAGCCCCGGCGCAAACCGGACCGGCAATTATCAATTGCTGGTGCTGGACATGGCGGTGGCGCTGCAGCCCGAAGACTGGCTACCGCATCTCAGGGGCATAGACGCCGTCGTCAATTGTGCCGGCGTTCTGCAGGATAGCCCTCGTGAAAAGACGCGCGAAGTCCATCGCGAGGCGGCGGCAGCACTCTTCCTCGCCTGTGCGCGGGCAGGGGTTGCCCGGGTGATCCACTTCTCGGCAATCGGCGTCGATCGGGCGCAGCCTTCGGCATTCTCGGCGACGAAGCTGGCTGGCGACCAAGCGCTTATGGCGCTTGATCTGGATTGGGTGATCCTGCGCCCGTCCGTGGTGCTCGGCCGGCCGGTGTTTGGGGCCAGCGCATTGTTTAGGGGTCTCGCCTCGCTGCCGGTGCTGCCGTCCATGCCCGGCACCGGCCCGCTCCAAGTGGTGCAGCTCGACGACGTGGTCTCAACCGTCGTCTTCCTTCTCGATCCCGCCAGTCCGTCTCGCATCGTGCTGGAACTTGTCGGTCCCGAACAGCTGAGCATGGACGAGGTCGTCGGCAGCTATCGCCGATGGCTCGGCTGGGCTCCTGCAGCCAGGTTTGTCTTGCCGGCGGCTGTTGCAAGGCTTCTCTACCGCCTCGGCGACCTTGCCGCGATGTTCGGCTGGCGTCCACCGATGCGCACCAACGCGGCCAGAGAGATCGCCCGAGGAGGGGTTGGAGATCCCTCGGACTGGACCGCCACGACCGGCATACGCCCGCAAACCCTGGCGGGCTTCCTCGCGCTCAATCCGGCAACGGTGCAGGAAAAATGGTTTGCCCGGCTGTATTTCATCAAGCCTGCGATCTTCGTCGTCCTGCCCTTCTTGTGGATCGTGACGGGAATTGTGTCGCTGACCACCGGCTACCGCAGCGGCGTCGATCTGATGCAAGGCACGGGGGCGGGCATCTTGTCGCCGCCGATCGTGATAGCCGGTGCTCTTGCCGACATCGCCGTCGGCGCGCTCCTAGCCTGGCGGCCGGCGGCGCGAAAAGGCCTCTATGGCGGCATCGCGCTCTCGCTCTTCTACCTGGTCGTCGGAAGCTTTCTGAGCCCCGAGCTGTGGAACGACCCGCTTGGGCCGTTCCTCAAGGTGTTGCCGATCCTGGTGCTGCACTTTGTGGCCTTGGCAGTGCTGGAGGAGCGTTGATGCTCTATTTCCTGCTGAAATTTCTGCATGTCATCGGCGCATCCGTGCTGCTTGGTACCGGCGCCGGTATCGCTTTCTTCATGTTGCTCGCCCACAGGACCGGCAATGCCGCGACGGTTGCGGCGGTGGCGCGTGTCGTCGTCGTCGCCGACTTCCTTTTCACCGCGACGGCCGTGGTCGCGCAACCTTTGACCGGAGCCGCGCTCGCCTGGCAGGCCGGCTACTCGCTGTCGGAGGGCTGGATCGTACTTTCGATCGCGCTCTATATCTTCACCGGAATGTTCTGGCTCCCGGTCGTCTGGATGCAAATGGAGATGCGCAAGCTGGCATCGCAAGCCGCCGCTGCAGGCGCGCCGTTGCCGCCGCGCTATCATCGGCTCTTCTGGCTGTGGTTCGCCTTCGGCTTCCCCGCCTTCGCTGCCGTACTCGGGATTTTCTGGCTGATGATCGCGCGGCCTGCGATCGAGTGGTAGGTCGCAGGCAGGTCCCACTGCGATAATGCCCAGTCAAAGCACTACGGAAAGATTCCGGCCCATGCAGCGCCATGTGCCGGAGCGGACCTGCGCCTCGACCTGTAAGTCGCACCGGAGTCCGGTCTCGTATCATTTCCAACCGCGCGCTCACCGCCATCGGCACAGGACAACATCCCGTCTTGAGGCTGGTTAGGCTTCGCTTACCAAAAAAGATGACGCCTGAGGGGAACACGGGAAGCACAGGCAAGTTCGGTGCGCAGTGGAGGAGATTGCGCCATGAACAGTGTTATTTATCTCATCGGCTTCGTCGTCGTCGTGCTTGCGATCCTCTCCTTCCTCGGATTCCACTAGGAGACACCATGCAGGACCAGGACGATCAGGGCCGTCAGACGGCCGATTTCGAGACAGCCAGAAGCGAGCTTTCGGAAAGACTACAGCGAGAAAAGCAGACCGCGACGGAAGCGCTCCACGATGCGCGTGACGAGATCACCAGGAAAGCCGGAGACTACGCATCGGAAGCAAAGCAAGCATTGTTCAACAAGGCGGAGGGAACGCAGCGCGACGTGAGCGCCAATCTGAAGGCCTTCAGCGGCGCATTGCGCGCGGCAAGCGAGCATCTTGCCAATAATGATCAACGGACCGCTTCGAAATTCGCCCTTGACGCCGCAGGCGGGCTCGAGCGGCTTTCCTCGTCCCTGAAGGATAAACCGTTCGACGAGGTGCTTGGCGAAATTCAGTCGTTCGGCCGCGAAAACTCGGGGGCGCTGATCGCCGGTTCGGTATTGGCAGGCCTGGCGCTGGGGCGGTTCATCAAGAGCTCGCCGCCCTCTGCCCAAGCCGGAGCACCGCGCCGGTCGGGAGCAGGCCGGGCGCCCGAGACCGGTCCTAGCTCGAATGAGTTCGGAGGGCGATCGGCAGAGGCAGTGGAGCCGGCCCCGCTAGTATCCGATCAGTCCGGCGATGACTGGGCCAATGCAAGCCTGGAGCAAAACCCATGACTGACAATCAGGACACTCGCAGCCTGACAACCCTTGTCAGCGATCTGGCACAGCAGGTCACAACACTGCTTCAAACCGAAAGCAGGCTGTTGCGGGCTGAAATGTCGGAAAAGGTAAGCAAGGCCGGCGCCGGCGCCGTGGAGGTAATGGGAGGCGCCATTTGCCTGCTCGCCGCCCTGATGGTGCTTTTGCAGGCGCTGGTGATTGCCTTGGCGAGCGCCGGGCTGGGAGCCGGATGGTCCTCGCTGCTCGTCGGCGTCGTGGTGGCAGTACTGGGCGTCATACTCTTGCGCTCCGGCAAGGCAAGCATGTCTCCCTCAGAGTTGACCCCCGACCGGACACAAGACCAACTTAAACGCGACGCACGCGTGATCAAGGAACAGATAAGATGACCGACAAATCCGCAGCCGAGTTGGAACGCGATGCTGATATTGCTCGCGCCAGAGTGGCAGATACCGCAGACTCGATCCGCAGCAAGATGACACCGGGCCAACTGATCGACGAATTCACCGGGATGTTCAGCGGCGAGGGATCCGCCATGCTCAGCAATCTTAAGACTCAGGTCAGGGACAATCCGTTGCCGCTTACATTGGTCGGCGCGGGCCTGGCCTGGCTGATGCTTGGCAAGGGCACGTCGGTAGACAGTTCAGCACTTGGTGCCTATTCGACCAGCAGGGAACCTGACGGCAGCCGAACCTTCTCTGACCAGCGGAGCTTGGGCGGGGCCTGGCAGGACTCAAGCGGCGATCAGTACGGTGCCGAGAGCGAAGATTCCGCCGGCTCCATGCTCTCCGATGCCGCTCGTTCGGTTGCTTCCGTGGCAGGCGGTGGGACTGAGGCTGTCGCAGACGTTGCGAGCGGCGCCAAAGAAAGATTAAGAAGCACGGCCGGGCAGTTCGGCTCGAGCGCCAACGATATGGCGGGGCGGGTGCGGCAGTCGACGCGAGACCTGTTCCAGCGCGAACCTCTGGCAATGGCCGCGGTGGGCCTTGCCGTGGGCACCGCCATCGGCGTGATGCTGCCTCACACCGCCGCGGAAGACGAACAACTCGGCCCCTACCGCGACAAGCTTCGTGACAGTGCCGAGGAGCTCTTTGAAGAAGGCGTGGAACAAGCCAAGCAGGTCGCCGCCGAAGCATATGAGACTGTAAAAGAAGAGGCTGACCGACAGGGTTCCAGCAGCGACGCCGAGACCTTGGTCGACCGCGTCGAGAAAGTCGTGAAAAAGACGGCAAGCAAAACTGAGGAAGCGATTCGCGATCGTTTGCCGGAGACCGACGAGGTTCCCAGTTCGAACGATTCTCCCGAAACAACGTGATAGCGCTGCGGTCGTTCGTGGCGATTCCGACCACGGGCCGCCTCGCGGTTGGCACATCGAAGTCGGCTAGGAGTCCGCAACCTTCCGCAGACAAATATGATCGCGGCGCTCAAGTCATTAGCCGAGGCGCTCCGGTCCGTTCCGATTCTTCGCTCTGAATCCGTTCGGTTCGTCGGGCTGCATGAAGCGTGTCTGGCCAACGGGCCTCAGCAGCACTGTCCATTCTGAAAAAAAACAACCACATGGGGTAATCGCGGGAGCGACGCGCCCTGGAACCGATCATAGCCTTGGAGGGTGGCTGTTCCCCGATAAGATGAAATACGGGCTCACGACTGGACGCCGGGCCCAGCATCAACGGAGAACAGCCATGGAAGAACATATCGGTCTCGACGTGTCGATGAAAGAGACGGCGGTGTCGATCCGCCGTGAAGGCGAACGGATCTGGCGCGGGAAGTGCGCATCTGATCCCAGGATCATTGCCGAGCTTGTCCGCAAGCGGGCGCCGGCCGCAAAGC
>NZ_JAMYLV010000038.1:0-56548 GCF_040318195.1 Mesorhizobium sp. M1273
GGTTGGGGGGGGGGGGGGGGGGGTGGGCGGGGGGGGGGAGGGGGGGGGGGGGGGGGGGGGGGGGCGGGGGGGGGGGGTGGGGGCGCGGGCGGGGGGGGGGGGGGGGGGGGGGGCCCACACGGCCCCTGCGGCCGCCCCCTTCCCCTTTGCCGGGGGGGCGCCGCCCCCCCCCCCCCCCCACGTCGACGAAGGTGACGATCGGGATCGAGAAGCAGTCGCAGAATCGCACGAAACGAGCCGCCTTGCGGCTGGCATCCGAATCGAGCACGCCGGCCAGCACCATCGGCTGGTTGGCGACGAAGCCGACGCTGCGGCCCTCGATACGGCCGAAGCCGGTGACGATGTTTTTCGCAAAATTCTGCTGGATCTCGAAGAAGTCACCCTCGTCGGCAACTTTAAGGATCAACTCTTTGATGTCGTAGGGTTTGTTGGCGTTGTCGGGGATCAGCCGGTCGAGCGACAGATCGTGATCGGTGACCGATTGGTAACATTCGATCTCGGGAATTTCCGCCGTGTTGGATGCGGGCAGCAGATCGACCAGCCGGCGCATCTGCAGCAGCGCCTCGACGTCATTGTCGTAGGCTCCGTCGGCGATTGAGGACTTCGTTGTGTGGACGGAAGCGCCGCCGAGGCTTTCGGCGGTGACCGTCTCGTTGGTGACGGTCTTCACTACATCCGGCCCGGTGACGAACATGTAGGAGGTGTCGCGGACCATGAAGATGAAGTCGGTCATCGCCGGCGAATAGACGTCGCCGCCGGCGCAAGGGCCCATGATCAGTGAGATCTGCGGGATGACGCCGGAGGCCAGTACATTGCGCTGGAAGATCTCGGCATAGCCGCCGAGCGCCGCCACGCCTTCCTGGATGCGGGCGCCGCCGGCGTCGTAAAGGCCGATGATCGGCGCGCGGTTGCGCAGCGCCATCTCCTGGACCTTGACCACCTTTTCGGCATGGGCCTCGGACAGCGAGCCGCCGAACACGGTGAAATCCTTGGCGAAAAGATAGACCGGGCGACCGTTGACGGTGCCCCAGCCGGTAACGACGCCGTCGCCGGCGATCCTGGTTTTCTCCATGCCGAAATCGGTCGAGCGGTGCTCGACATACATGTCGAACTCCTCGAACGAGCCCTCGTCGAGAAAGACGTCTATGCGTTCGCGGGCGGTCAGCTTGCCCTTCTTGTGCTGGGCGTCGATGCGGGCCTGGCCGCCGCCCATGCGGGCGATCTCGCGGCGGCGCTCTAGTTCCTTCAGCACGTCCTTCATGACCGGTCCCCGAAACGGAAAGCTGCATTGTGGTAATCATGCCCGCGAGAGAGCGCAAGCGCCGCTTCCTCATGGCTTTTGCTGCGCTGCAACATCAGGCCCCTTGCATTTCGATGCGAACTGGGCCATATGCGGCGGCATAGGCGCTTGGGCCGGGACACTCCGGCCTTCTCGATGAATGAGACTGGTTGCGTCTGTTTTCCCTCTTCCCGACATATCGGCAAGGTGGCGAAAAAGCCCCGTGGCATGAAGCCTGCGGGCACGACAGCGCAGCCGTGCGGACGATGACGTCCGCCCGCCTTGTCGTTTCATGACAATTTTCGACGGCAGGTTGCGCCCTGCCGCCATCGATGTTTGCGGCCAGGAGCCGCATGAAAGAAGAATATTTTGACCAATGAAAACACTTTGACCGGTAAGGACACTGCGGAACTGAACGGTTTCGCCGCACTTGGAATCACCGGCGCACTGCTCAAGGCCACCAATGCCGCCGGCTTTACCGATCCGAAGCCGATCCAGGCCCAGGCGATCCCGCCGCAGCTCGAAGGCCGCGACATTTTCGGCATCGCCCAGACCGGCTCGGGCAAGACGGCGGCGTTCGCGCTGCCGATCCTGTCGAAGATCATCGCACTTGGTACCAAGCGCCGGCCGAAGACGGCCCGAGCGCTGATCCTGGCGCCGACACGTGAACTCGCGGTGCAGATCGAGGAGATGATCAAGCTGCTCGCCAAGGGCGCGCATGTCTCGACCGCGCTCGTGCTGGGCGGCGTCTCGCGCTTCAGCCAGGTGAAGAAGGTTGCGCCCGGCGTCGACATCCTGATCGCAACGCCCGGTCGGCTGACCGACCTTGTGCGTGAAGGCGACCTGATGCTTGCCGACACCAAATGGCTGGTGCTCGACGAAGGCGACCGCATGCTCGACATGGGCTTCATCAACGACGTGAAGCGCATCGCAAAGGCGACGGCGCCGGACCGTCAGACGGTGCTGTTCTCGGCGACCATGCCGGCCGAAATCGCCGAACTGGCGAAAGGCCTGCTGAAGAACCCGATTCGCGTCGAAGTCGCTCCTCACAGCACCGCGGCCGCCGAGATCGTGCAGGGCGTCGTCTTTGCCCGCACCAAGCAGAAGCGCCAGGTGCTGGCCAACATGCTTGCCGATGAGGCGATGAAGTCCGTCATCATCTTCTCGCGCACCAAGCATGGCGCCGACAGGGTGACCAAGGATCTCGAGCGCGACGGCTTCAAGGCCGCCGTCATCCACGGCAACAAGTCGCAGAATGCCCGTCAGAAGGCACTCAACGATTTCCGTGAGGGTTCGGTGCGCATTCTCGTGGCGACCGACATTGCGGCACGCGGCATCGACGTGCCCGGCATCAGCCATGTGGTGAATTTCGACCTGCCGGACGAGGCGGAGAGCTATGTCCACCGCATCGGCCGCACCGGCCGCAACGGCATGGACGGCATCGCCATCACACTCTGCGACCCGTCTGAAAACAGCAAGCTGCGTCAGGTCGAGCGCATCATCCGCACCAAGCTGCCGATCGTTGCCGACCATCTCGGCAGCCCCGATCCGCAGCGCAATCCCGCCGAGAAGCACGAGCGCAGCTTCGAACCGGCCAATGATCGCAACGACCACAATGGCCGTCGCGACGGCAGGCGGCCCGGCGGCGCAAACAACGGCTTCGGCAAGAAGCGGTTCGGCGACAAGCCGGCCTTTGCGGGCGAGCGCAAGCCGGAAGGCGCCAAGCCCTTCAAGGGCAATAACAAGCGCCGCTTCGGCGGTAAGCGGCCAGCAGCGCGGGCCGCATAATCTGACCGTGTTGCGGTCGGCCAAGCGTGGCTTGGTAGAATACGATTGAAGAGGGCGACCGGAGCGATGCTTCGGTCGCCCTCTTGCTTGGGGCCTTTGGTTCACTTTACCACCGCCTCGACCCACACGAGGATCCGCTGCGCGAGGAAAGCCGTGGTCGATGGCGACAGCGCGTCGCCGGCAATGACGTGGTTGTCCGGGTCGCCGGTATCGTCGACCGGCACCAATTCATGTCCAGCGCCCCAGCGACCCGCAAACACGATCGCTCGCCCATCACCGATCCTACTCGACTGGCGGCTTGCGGTCGAAATTCAGCGGCCGCGCATTCCAGCGGGTGACCGTGCTGATCACCCATCGGCAGAACGGCCTCGGCAGCATCCTGAGCAGCTTCAGCGTCCAACTCAGGCGGCGTGGGAAAGTGACTTCGAAGCCGCCGTATTCGATGCCTTGCGCGATGCGGCGCGAGGCCAGATTGACAGGCATCAAGCCCGGCATCGGCAGGAAGTTCTTTTCGGTCAGCCGCGTGTCGACAAAGCCCGGATTAATCACCTGGATGCGGACGTTCATCTTGTCAAAATCGTATTTCAGCGACTCGGCCAGGATATTGACGGCCGCCTTGGTGCCGCCATAGGCGGCGGTGGTGGGCCAGCCGAAATAGGCGGTGACCGAACCGATCAGCACGACGTGGCCGCGCGAGCGCACGCGCATGCGTTCGATGACCGGCAGCAGGCCGTTGATGATGCCGAAATAATTGACTTCGAAAGACCGACGAAAATTGCGCGCCACAAGATCCTCGCCCGGCGTTGCGATATAGCTTCCCGCGTTGAACACTGCCAACACGATCGGACCGAGATCTTTCTCGATCGCCGCAACCGTCTTTGCCATGCGTTTTTCGTCGGTCACGTCGCAGGGAAAGGCTGCGACACGGCCCGCCATCTGCGCCGTTTCGACGATGAGCGTATCGATCGGATGGTCATCTGGCGCAGTCACCGCGACGACATAGCCCCGAGCGGCAAGATCCTTGGCCAGCGAACGGCCGATACCGCTGCTGCCGCCCGTAATCCAGGCGACGCCATGCTTCGGATTGGCCCGATAGAGTGTCATGTTGCGCCCCGCCGGCTCTTCTTAGCCTGTGCTCTACCGGTGAAGAAATCGAATGAAAAGAGTGCTTTTCGGTACATGGTTGAAATGAATACCGATCGGGCGCTCCTGGCTGCAGCAATTGCAGTGTGCGAAATGCGACTGGACCAGGCAAATTCTTGCCTTGAAACCGAAGCTTCGGGTTTCTAGGGTTTCGCCGCACCCACAAAGGAATCTCCATGCCCCGTTCTGTGATCGACGTGATCGGCAACACGCCCCTGATCCGCCTCAACAAGGCCTCGGAAGCAACCGGCTGCGAGATCCTGGGCAAGGCCGAATTCATGAATCCCGGGCAGTCGGTAAAGGACCGCGCCGGCCTGTTTATCATCCGCGACGCGGAGCAGCGCAGGCTGCTGCGGCCCGGCGGAGTCATCGTCGAGGGGACGGCCGGAAATACCGGCATCGGATTGACACTGGTTGCCAAGGCGCTCGGCTACCGCACGGTGATCGTCATTCCCGACACCCAGAGCCAGGAGAAGAAGGATACCATCAAACTGCTCGGCGCCGAGTTGATCGAAGTGCCGGCCGTGCCTTACAAGAACCCGAACAACTACGTGAAGCTGTCGGGCCGGCTGGCCGAGCAGATGGCCAAGAGCGAGCCGAACGGCGCGATCTGGGCCAACCAGTTCGACAATGTCGCCAACCGTGACGGCCATATCCGCACCACGGCCGAAGAAATCTGGAACCAGACCGACGGCAAGGTGGATGGTTTCGTGTCGGCGGTCGGTTCCGGCGGCACTCTGGCAGGCGTCGGTTTCGGGCTGAAGGCCAAAAACAACCAGGTCAAGATCGCGCTGGCCGATCCGCTGGGGGCAGCGCTCTATTCCTTCTACACCAGCGGCGAGCTGAAATCCGAGGGCAGTTCGATCACCGAAGGCATCGGGCAGGGGCGGATCACCGCCAACCTCCAAGGCTTTACACCCGATTTTGCCTTCCAGATCCCCGACGAGGACGCGCTGCCGATCGTATTCGACCTGATCCAGGAGGAGGGGCTTTGCGTTGGCGGTTCGACGGGCATCAACATTGCCGGCGCCATTCGCCTGGCGCGCGAGCTAGGCCCCGGCCACACTATCGTGACCATGCTTTGCGACTACGGCACGCGCTACCAGTCGAAGCTGTTCAATCCTGAATTCCTGCGCGAAAAGAAGCTGCCGGTGCCGGGGTGGATGGAGCAACAGAGCACGATTTCAGTACCGTTCGAAAGGGTTGCGTGATGGCGCACAAGACCGAAGCGCTGTTTCGTGACGACGCCTATCTGGGGACGGCCGACGCCACCGTCGTCGCAGTCAATGATCGCGGCGGCATCATTCTGGACCGGACGGTGTTTTACGCCACATCGGGCGGGCAGCCGGGCGACACCGGCAGCCTCGAACGCGCCGACGGCACCGGCATAGCGATTGCCGCTACGATCACCGGCGAAACCAAGGACGAGATCATCCATGTGCCGGCGCCGGAGCAGGCAGTTCCAAAGGTGGGCGAGCGCATGAGGCTCGCCATCGACTGGCCGCGGCGGCAGTTGCTGATGCGCATGCATTCTGCCTGCCACCTGCTTACCGTCGTCTGTCCGTTCCCGATCACCGGCGCCGCGGTTTCCGAGGACGACAGCCGTATCGATTTCGACATCCCGGATGCCGGCTTTACCAAGGAAGACGTGACGGCCAGACTGATGGAACTGGTGCGAGCCGACCACCCGATCTTCACCCGGCTCATTTCCGACGAGGAACTGGCATCCAATCCGGGCTTGGTGAAATCCAAGAATGTGCGGCCCCCGGCCGGCACGGGAAGGATCCGATTGGTCTGCATCGGCGAGAACGCCTCGATCGACAGCCAGCCTTGCGGCGGCACCCATGTAAAGAGCACCAGCGAAATCGGCGAGATCCATATCGGCAAGATCGAGAAGAAGGGCCGCGAGAACCGGCGCTTCCGCATTCGCTTTGGTCCTATGCCGCCAGCCTGATATAGGACTGCAACGGGCGGGACAGGAGAGAAAAGATGGCCGACGACAGTCCTTTCACCATCGATGCCGATTGGTTACAGAAGCGGCTCGGCGAACCCGGCCTGACGATTGTCGACGCGTCCTGGTATCTGCCGGCGCAAAAGCGTGACGCGCGCGCCGAGTACGACGTAGCGCATATTCCAGGCGCCCGCTTCCTCGACCAGGATGCGGTTTCGGACCCCGACGCGGCTCTGCCGCACACGCTGCCGTCGCCGCAGCATTTCGCGCAATATGTCGGCGCGATGGGTATTTCGGCCGATGACACGATTGTTGTCTATGACGGGCCAGGGTTCTTTTCTGCACCGCGCGCCTGGTGGTTGTTTCGCGTCATGGGCGTGTTCCAGGTCTATATACTCGACGGCGGGTTCGATCGTTGGAAAGCCGCCGGACGGCCGGTGACGGCGGAGCCGACGAAGATCGCGCCTTGCGTGTTTTATGCCAACTTCGATGCCGCCCGCGTCGCCAGCCTTGCCGACATGCGCCGGATCGTCGAGACGGGGGAGAGCCAGATCGCCGACGCGCGCTCGCCTGGCCGTTTTGCCGGCACCGAGCCGGAGCCGCGCCCCGGCATCCGCTCCGGCCATATGCCGGGCGCGCACAACGTGCCATTTTCGGCGCTTTCGGAAAACGGCGAATTGTTGCCGAAGGACAGGCTGCGCAAAGTGATCGAAGGAGCCGGCATCGACCTGTCGAAGCCGGTCGTCACCTCCTGCGGGTCGGGCGTCACCGCGGCAGCTGTCACGCTGGCTTTGGAGACGCTTGGCCATGCCGACAACAGGCTTTATGACGGTTCATGGACCGAATGGGGCGGGCTTTCCGACACGCCCGTCGTGACGGGCAAGGACTGACGGGGATGGAAGACGGATCGCTGGAAGACATCGACGTCACCGTGACGTTTCTCGAAATGCATGTGCCGCCTGCGTATTCGCCGCCGCTGCCGTACAACCGCCAGATCGCGCTGCTCAAGACCAAAGACATTCCGCTGCATTTCTACCGCTATTTGATGGATCGGGTGGGCCGCAAATGGCACTGGGTCAATGTGCTGAGGCTGAGCGACGAGGAGCTTGCGGCGGGCATCCACCGCGAGGACCGCGACATCAGGGTGCTTTATCTGGATGGTGCGCCGGCCGGCTTCTTCGACCTCAAGCCGCATTTGCCGGAGGAAGTGGAACTCGCTTATTTCGGAATGATGGAGCACGCGACCGGGCAAGGCATCGGCCGCTGGTTCCTTGGTGCGGCAATCGCCGCGGCATGGTCGCACGGGCCAAAGCGGGTGACGGTGCAGACCTGCACCCTCGATCACCCAGCAGCACTGCCGCTCTATCAAAAACTCGGCTTTACGCCAGTGGCGCAAAAAAAGGAGGTCGTACATCCGATGTCTTTTGCCGAGCGCGCGGCCAGCGTCATGCGGCCCTGATTTTCAGGCCCGTTCATCCGAGCTTCAGCTTGTCTTGCAATGTCCCAGAGTCTCTGGATCAACACTCAAAGGCGAGCCCGACTTGAATGAGCTTGGCTCTTTCCATATCGCTATCGTCTAAAAACCCGATGGGTGATGGAGGATCGCACGATGGCAATACGCGTGGTAATGGCCGGCGCGACCGGCTGGGTCGGCAAAGCGCTGGTTCCGGCGATCGGGGCGCAAGGCGACATGGCGCTGGCCGGGGCTGTATCACGCAGCGGCGCGGGGCAGGATTCCGGTCTGCTGGTTGGTATGCCGGCTAATGGTATTGCCGTTTCGGCCTCGCTGGCCGAGGCGCTGGAGGCGCCGTCGGACGTGCTGGTCGACTTCACCAAGCCGCATGTCGTGAAAGACCATGTGCTGCTCGCCATCGACAACGGACGGCATACGGTGATCGGCACGTCGGGACTGGGAGCTGCCGATTATGCCGAGATCGACGCCGCGGCGCGCGCTAATGGCGTCGGCGTCGTTGCCGCCGGCAACTTTTCCATCACCGCCACGCTGATGAAGCGGTTTGCACTTATGGCGGCAAAATACGTGCCGGATGTCGAGGTCATCGATTATGCTAGTGCAAAGAAGCCCGACGCGCCCTCCGGAACCGCACGAGAGCTTGCTGAAGCGCTGGCCGACATCCGCAAGGCCTCAACGGCAAAGCCGGTCTCCGAGGTCTCCGGCGTGCCGGCCACACGCGGTGGTGCGGTCGGCGCAGGCGAGGGGGTGCAAGTGCACGCGCTTCGCCTGCCGTCCTACATCCTGTCCTGCGAGGCGCTGTTCGGTCTGCCAGACGAGCGGCTGACCATACGCCACGACGCCGGCTCGTCCGCGGCGCCTTACGTGGCGGGCACGCTGCTCGCCATCAGACGGGTACAGCAGATCAAAGGTCTGGTTCGTGGTCTCGACGCGCTGATGGATTGATCCATTTCGGCAGGAATCGGGTGGGAAACGCTGTCTTGCGAGCATAATTTCCGGTCGACGACACCGGAGATTTTGCCATGACGCTAAAATTCAAAGCCTTGCCAACCAATGCTGTCCGGGCACTTCAGCGCGGCGGGCCGGATGCTTATGGCTTGAAGCCAGAGCGGCAAATTTCGGATGGCGACGGCGTGCCTTGCCGTCATTGCTTGAAAAATATTGCTTTGGGAGAAGCCTATCTTGTTTTGGCCTATCGACCTTTTCCGGAGCTGCAGCCTTATGCCGAAACGGGGCCGATCTTTCTGCATGCGAAAGAATGCGAATGCGCCGCCGAGGGGAAAATGCTTCCCGAAATGCTCGAAAGCAGCGATTACATTGTGCGCGGTTATGGCAAGGACGACCGCATCGTTTACGGCAGCGGCGGCGTCATTCCGACCGACGCCATTGCCGCACGGGCAGAGACGTTGTTCGAACGCGACGACATCGCTTACGTCCACATCCGCTCGGCGCGCAACAATTGCTATCAGTGCCGGATCGACCGCGCGTAACCGGACAGGCTGCACCGGCTTGGCTGTCGTACTCCCGTCGCATACCAGCGGTAGAAAGAGACTGTCGATCGATTTGCCGACCGCGGATGAACCGGCGGGAATTTTCGACAACCGAGGAAGCGGGGCTTTGGCTCCACTTTTTTGTTGTCCGGTTATTCTGCGCGCCCGACACTTTTCAGTTTTTCGACATAAGAAAAACCCGTCGGACGAATCCGACGGGCACTGGAGAGGCAGATTCGGAAGCTCAGGCGGCGAGAACGGCCTTCGGCTCGACCAGCTCGTAACCGAGCGCTTCGGCCACCGCGCGATTCGTGATCTTGCCCTTGTGGACGTTCAGCCCGTTGCGCAGATGGTGGTCGTCTACCAGCGCCTTGAGGCCCTTGTCGGCGAGCTGCAGGCCATAATGCAGCGTCGCATTATTGAGCGCGTGGGCCGAGGTGACCGGCACCGCACCCGGCATGTTGGCGACGCAATAGTGGATGACGCCGTCGACCTCATAGGTCGGCTCGGCATGGGTGGTGGCGTGCGAGGTCTCGAAGCAGCCGCCCTGGTCGATGGCGACGTCGACCAGCACGGCGCCTTTCTTCATGCCCGACAGCATCTCGCGCGTCACCAGCTTGGGCGCTGCTGCCCCCGGGATCAGCACGGCGCCGACGACGATGTCAGCCGAAAAACATTCTTCTTCCAGCGCCTCGACGGTCGAGTAGCGGGTGTGGACGCGGCCGCCAAAGATGTCGTCGAGCTGACGCAGGCGCGGGATCGAGCGGTCAATGATGGTGACGTCGGCGCCAAGGCCGGCGGCCATCCGTGCAGCATGCAGGCCGACGACGCCGCCGCCGAGCACGGTTACCTTGCCGGGGAGCACGCCGGGCACGCCGCCAAGCAGCACCCCGCGGCCGCCATTGGCCTTTTGCAGCGCCGTTGCACCCGCCTGGATCGACAGGCGGCCGGCAACTTCCGACATCGGCGCCAAGAGCGGCAGACCGCCGCGCTCGTCGGTGACGGTCTCGTAGGCTATCGCGGTCACGCCGGAGGCCAGCAGGCCCTTGGTCTGCTCCGGATCCGGGGCAAGATGCAGATAGGTATAGAGGATCTGGCCGTCGCGGAGCTGAACCCATTCGTTGGGCTGCGGCTCCTTGACCTTCACGATCATGTCGGACTTGGCAAAAACGTCGGCTGCCGTCTTGGCGATCGTGGCGCCGGCGGCACGATACGCGTTGTCGTCGGCGCCGATGCCGGCGCCGGCGCCGGTCTCGATCAGCACTTCATGGCCATGCGCGACATATTCGCGGACCGAACCCGGCGTCAGGCCGACGCGATATTCGTGATTCTTGATTTCCCGGGGGCAGCCGATGCGCATCGTTCTTCTCCTGATCCGGCCCTTTGGGGCTCGTTCCCTGTCTAGAGATAGTGAACCACGAATCGTTCGGTAAGTGTTTGCGAATGCGCTTGCCTGAGAAGCCACTGTTCGATAATCGTTGCGCGAAACATTAGAATTGTCGCAGGAACCCGCAAAAATGCCGCTCGACAGGATTGATATCGCCATTCTCGAGACGTTGCAGAAGGATGGGCGGATACCCAACGCAGCGCTCGCCGAGAAGGTCGGCCTGTCCCAGTCGGCCTGCTCGCGGCGGCTGGACAATCTGGAGAAATCCGGAACCATCCGCGGCTATCACGCCCGGCTGTCCAACGCTGCACTTGGGCACCAGATGACGGCGATCGTGCATATATCGCTGTCCGGGCAATTCGAGAAGACGTTGTCGGATTTCGAGGCAGCGATAAAGCGCTGCCCGAACGTCTTGTCCTGCCATTTGATGTCGGGCGAATATGACTACATCCTGCGCATAGCGGCAAAGGATCTCGTCGACTACGAACGTATCCACAAGGAGTGGCTGTCGGCAATGCCGCATGTGACGAAGATCAATTCGTCCTTTGCCTTGCGCGAAATCGTCGATCGCACAGCCGTGGGAATGAAGCCTGAACTCGCCTAGGCCCCGAACTCGCCTAGGCCTTGGATGCCTCAGTCACCACACGGTCCATCGGAATATCGTGCGGCTGCGGGTAGATGGTGGTGATGCGCTGCAACTCGTAGCCGACGCCGATGACCAGCGGCTTGAACGGCATCGCGGCAAGCGTGCGATCGAAGAAGCCGCCGCCATAACCCAAGCGGAACTGCCCGGGATCGATGCCGACGATCGGCGAAATGACGACGTCGGGCAACACCGGATCACCGTCAGCCGGTATCGGGATATTCCAGACGCCCTTCTCCAGCCGGTCTCCGTGGGCATAGGCGCGAAAGACAAGCGGCCGGTCTTTCTCGACGACGACGGGCAACGCCGTGCGCCCGCCTCGCGCGTTAACGGTTTCCATCCAAGGGCGCAGGTCCGGCTCGCCGCGAAACGGCCAGTAGAGGCTGACCAAACGGCCGGCGATGTCGCCGATCACCGCGTCGAGCCCTTCGGCAATACGCTGCGACATAGCTGCGCGCGTGTCGGCTGAAACGGCAAGGCGGGATGCGATCAACCGCTCGCGCTCGGCCTTGCGCCAGCGCCTTACGTCGGTCCAGTCGGATAGCGGCGCTTGGAACTCCGGATCGAGCTCGTGCATAAAACAAGGCGGCGAGGCGTACTGCGCTGAGCCTTCGTCTTCATCGCTAGCCATGCTTCACCTGCAATATACAGTTCCAACCAAGTAGTATCCTGGACGCAGGCTATATCCGGGAACGAGTCCGCAGCATGCGTATTCACGACATCAAGCGACGACTCCCAGGTAGTTGCAGCGCAGGCATTGCTGCACTGCACAACGATACTTACATCAGCCTTGGCGAGAGGGATGAGCGAGATGAACACAGCCAACCATCACGTCGTCGTCGTAGGTGCCGGTTTCGGCGGCCTCGAGTTCACCCGCGCACTAGCCGGCTCGCCGGTGCGCATCACGATGATCGACAGGCGCAATCATCACCTTTTTCAGCCGCTGCTCTACCAGGTGGCGACGACGGCGCTGGCCACCTCCGAAGTCGCCTGGCCGATCCGCCATCTTCTGCGCAGGCGCAAGGACGTGACGACGCTGCTCGCCACCGTTACCGGCATCGACCGCACCGGCAAGCGCGTGCTGCTGCAGGACGGCGGCACGGTCGCTTACGACACGCTGGTGCTGGCCACCGGCGCGCGGCACGCCTATTTCGGCCATGACGAATGGGAACCGTTCGCCCCTGGCCTGAAGACGCTGGAGGACGCCACCACCATTCGACGGCGTATTCTTTTGGCTTTCGAGCAGGCCGAGCGGGAAACCGATCCCGCCCAGCGCCAGGCATTGCTGACCCTGGCGATCGTCGGCGGCGGGCCGACCGGCGTGGAACTGGCCGGCACCATTGCCGAGCTGGCGCACGACACGCTGCGCGGCGAGTTCCGCAACATCGACACGCGGCAGACGCGTGTGGTGCTGATTGAGGCCGGTGACCGCATCCTCACCAATTTCGCTCCCGAACTCTCCGATTATGCAACGAAGGCGCTCGAACGGCTCGGCGTGACCGTCGAACTCGGCCGGGCGGTTACGCGCTGCGATGCCGAGGGTGTCGTCTTCGGCGACACACATTTGCCGGCCAGGACAATCCTGTGGGCGGCGGGCGTCGCCGCTTCGCCGGCCGCCGAATGGCTCGGCGCGGCAGCGGACCGCGCGGGCAGGGTGCTTGTCGAGCCCGACTTGAGTGTGCCGGGAAACCCGGAGATTTTCGTCATCGGTGACGCAGCGCACGTCCTGCGGCCGGATGGCCGGCTGGTGCCGGGCGTCGCGCCCGCCGCCAAGCAGCAGGGACGGCATGTCGCCGCGACGATCAAGGCAAGGCTTACCGGTGACACGACACCGCGTCCTTTCAGCTACAGGCATGACGGCGACCTGGCGACGATCGGCAAGCGCGCCGCGGCCATCGATTTCGGCTGGATCAAGCTTACCGGCCGGCTTGCCTGGTGGCTATGGGGCTTGGCGCATATCTACTTCCTGATCGGCTTTCGTAACCGGCTTGCGGTTTCCCTGAGTTGGCTATGGATCTACTTCACCGGTCAGCGCAGCGCGCGGCTGATCACGCAGGGCGACGACGACAAGGGCTGATTGTTCGCTGCCGGACATTTATCGGCGCGTCACCTCCTCTTGATGGAATCGGCTTCTGGACTCGACTGGATTTCGGCGCGAAGCTTTGCTTCGGGCAGGACTTGTCACGTCGTGGAAGAAAGAGAAAACGAATGTCCCAATTGCGCCACCTCGTCTCACGCCGCGATTTCCTCGCCGGCGTCGCCGCCAGCGGAGCGCTGATCATGCTGCACCCGTTCTCCGCCCGGGCTCAAGCCAATCAGGCGCATCTGAGGATTATGGAGACGACCGACATCCACGTGAATGTGCTGCCTTACGACTACTACGCCGACAAAGCTAACGACACGATGGGGCTGTCGCGAACGGCATCGTTGATTGAAGCCGTGCGCAAGGAAGCAACCAACGCGATGCTGATCGATAATGGCGACCTTCTGCAAGGCAACCCGATGGGCGACTACATCGCCTACGAGAGGGGGATGAAGGATGGCGATCTGCATCCGGTCATGAAGGGCATGAACCTGCTCGGCTACGAATGCTCGACCCTCGGCAACCACGAGTTCAACTACGGCCTGTCGTTCATGGACAAGGTGCTGGCCGGTGCCAACTTCCCGTTTGTCTGCGCGAATTTGATCCGCGGCACGGAGCTCGCCGCGAACCCGCGCGACGACAGGCTTTATCTCAAGCCTTACGTCATCCTCGACAGGAAGATCAAAGACGGGTCGGGCGCCGAGCAACCGATCAGGATCGGCATCATCGGCTTCGTGCCGCCGCAGATCATGGTCTGGGACCTGAAAAATCTCGAGGGCAGCGTCAAAACACGCGACATCGTCGAGGCGGCCAAGGCGTGGGTGCCGCAAATGAAGGAAGAAGGCGCCGACATCGTCATTGCGCTCTCCCATTCCGGCATCGACGTGAAGCAAAGTGACATGATGGAGAACGCCTCCTTCTTCGTTGCCGGTGTCGAAGGTATCGATGCGGTGTTCACCGGTCACCAGCATCTGGTCTTCCCCGGCAAGAAGGACTTTCAGTCGCTGGAAGCCGTCGATACGGCGAAAGGCACGTTGCAAGGCAAGCCCGCCGTCATGGCCGGCTTCTGGGGCTCGCACATGGGGCTGATCGATCTGTTGCTGGAGCGCGACGGATCGACGTGGAAAATCGTCTCGGCGACCTCTGAGGCCAGGCCGATCTTTGAGCGGGTCGACAAAACGAACAAGCCGACCGTCGCGGACGACCAGCGCATCATCGACGCGCTCAAACAGGACCACGAGGCGACGCTTGCCTATGTGCGCCGGCCGGTCGGCAAAACCTCGGCGCCGCTCTATTCCTATTTTGCGCTGGTCGCCGATGATCCATCGGTGCAGATCGTCAGCCAGGCGCAGACCTGGTATTTGAAGGACATCCTGAAGAACACAGAGTGGAAGGATATGCCGCTGTTGTCGGCGGCGGCACCGTTCAAGGCCGGCGGGCGCAACGGCGCCGACTATTACACCGACGTGGCGGTGGGCGATATCGCCATCAAGAACGTCGCCGATCTCTACCTCTATCCAAACACGGTGCGCGCCGTTGAAATCACCGGGGCAGAGGTGAAGGAATGGCTGGAAATGTCGGCCGGCATCTTCAACCGGATCGAACCGGGCAAAGCCGACCAGGCGCTCATCAACACTGACTTCCCATCCTATAATTTCGACGTGATCGACGGCGTCACATACAAGATCGATCTGTCGCAGCCACCGAAATATGATTCGAAGGGCGGGCTGGTGAATGCTGGCTCGACCCGCATCATTGACTTGATGTTCGACGGCAAACCGATTGACCCCAAGCGGAAATTCGTCGTCGCCACCAACAACTACCGAGCCGGCGGCGGGGGCAATTTCCCGGAGATCAATGCCTCGAAGATCATCTACGAAGCGCCCGACACCAACCGCGATGTGATCGTGCGCTATATCGTCAGCAAAGGCACCATCAACCCGTCGGCGGACGCCAACTGGTCGTTTGCGCCACTGCCGGGAACCCGCGTCGTATTCGAGACCGGCGCCAAGGCGAAGGAGTTTATTGCGCAAGTGAAGTCGCTGAAGATCGAGCCGGCGGGCGAGGGCGAAGCGGGCTTTGCAAAATACCGCATCACTCTTTGAGGCGAGGATTTGAACGTCGGCTCGAAACTGTCTCAGCGTTAAGATACTGCCCCGATACGGCCAATCCGTTTGAGACAGGGGGCCTCTTCAAGCAGGTGGTGCGAAACGCCGCTTGACGGCGGCATGACCGGGTCCAGCGCGTCCGTCGAAATCCCGCCGGAATAATGGTGTGGCAGTCGGTCGATCGAGGCGAGAAGCGGTCGTCGAAGCCGAGCGGGGTTATCTTTCCAAGGCGCCCTGTGGCGGTAGCGCCATTCTGGCCAGCAAGCATCGCAGCAGACAGACCACAAAGGCCATTAAATTCGGGGAAGGGTCCCCAGCAGCGTTGGAATCGCTATGGTTGCAACCGTCCATATGCGCTAGTTTTAGTCATGCGTTATGTCATCGTCATCACGACTGTCACCTTTTTCCTGATCTGGGACGGCATTTACAACCAAGGCCGCTACCTCGACAGGACGGTCAGGGAGGTGACCCGCATCGTGCACTATGTAACGAGCATGGTGTAGTTTCTCTTCGCACCTACGGTTCGCAGACGCGACAAACCTGCCGATTGACGGCACGCTGCCGCTGACACAAAAGAACGCCGGTCCAACGGTCGAGGAGGCTGGGTTGATCCGGCATATCGTTTTCTTCAGCGCACGGCATAAAGCGGATGTCGAGGCAGTGCGCACGGGCCTCCTGGCGCTTGGCAAGATACCTCATTCGCGTCATTTCGAGGTAACGCTCAACACCAAGGTCGACCCGCTCTCGGATGAGATCGATGTGGTCGTCTACGCCGAGTTCGAGGACGAAGCGGCGCTCGCCGCCTACAAGGCGCATCCGCTCTATGCAGAGACGACCAGCCGGGTCAAACCTCTGCGCGAATTACGCTATTCGGCCGACATCGTTGCAAGTTGACCGCCTCCCAAGGCAGATTTGACGTCGCGGAGGGGCTCCGCGCCGTAGCCCGCTTCACTCCGTCTGAGCCGCGGAGGTTTCGGTCGGATCGACGCCCGGCCGCTTTGGCGCGTTCCAGATCAGCACGGCGATAACTGCTATCGCAATAACGGCTAGGGCGATGAAAAGGTCTCTTCCCATAGCAATGAGCTAGGATGATTTTTGCGGGCGGCAAGTCGGCTCCTCGCGGCCGAGGCCTGCGATCGCCGCTGAGGCACCGGCTAAGCCCTTGAACCATTTTCAGGAATGAGGCACATCGCGCGGGACATGACCGAAAACACCCCCGCAAGGCCTCATCCGCTCGATCACCTGGTGCTGCCGACAGCAAGCCTCGATGTTGCGCGGGCGCGCTTGGCCCTGCTCGGCTTTACCGTTGCGCCGACAGGTATCCACCCTTTCGGAACGCAAAACTGCTGTGTCTTTCTCACCGACGGCACCTATCTCGAGCCGCTCGCGGTCGCTGACCGGCAGGCCGTGGCAACGGCGATCGCGAACCGCAATGTCTTTGTCGTGCGTGATCGCACGTATCGCGAAGAAAACGGCGATGAAGGATTTTCTGCCGTGGCGCTGGGCACCGAAAGCGCCGCCGCGGACCACGCGCGCTACATGGAAGCCGGTCTGTCGGCGGGAGACGCGCTAAGCTTTTCGCGCGCCTTCACCGATGCGGCGGGAAAGAGCGATACCGCATCGTTCAAACTGGCCTTCGCGGCTACAGGCAAGACAGCGGACGCTTTTCTCTTCGCCTGCGAGCGGATCAATGCGCCGAACGTCGACCGCACTGCGTTGCAGGCCCACGCTAATGGCGCAACCGGCATTGTCGAAGTCGTGGCAGTCACTGGCGAACCTTTCGAACAAGGCCGTTTGATTTCGATCGCAGCCGGAATCGAGGCGCAGGGCGGCGGCACTGTCTATGAGCTGCCGAATGCCGTCGTGACCGTTCTGGATCCTGCAGCCTATTCGGCACGCTTCGGCATTCCTGCCGGCGCACCATCTGAACTCCGCTTTGCTGGGATCGTCTTTTCGATTAGGCACGGCGATGCCGTCGCCAAGCTGCTTGCAGCCAATTCTGTGGAACACCACATGCGCGGCGGTGATACCATCGTGCCGCCGGCGCCAGGGCAGGGCGCAGCCTTCATTTTCCGGGAGATCGCATGAACAAGCTCAATCCACTGATGCCGAACTCTTCCGTTGCGGTCGGCAAAGTCATTTTCGGCAACAGCGCGCCCCTATCGCTGATCGCTGGTCCATGCCAGCTGGAATCGCGGCAGCACGCTTTCGACATGGCCGGTGCGCTAAAGGAATTGACCGACAGGCTCGGCATTGGGCTCGTCTACAAGACCAGCTACGACAAGGCCAATCGCACCTCGCTTGGCGGCACGCGCGGCGCGGGACTTGAAGCGGCAATGCCGATCTTCGACGACTTGCGCAAGAATTTTGCCTTGCCGATCCTGACCGACGTCCACACTGAGGAACAATGCGCGATCGTCGCGCCTCATGCCGATATCCTGCAGATTCCTGCCTTCCTCAGCCGCCAGACCGATTTGCTGATTGCTGCGGCAAAAACCGGCAAGGTGGTCAATGTGAAGAAGGGGCAATTCCTCGCGCCGTGGGACATGAAGAACGTCGTCGCCAAAATCATCGGCTCCGGCAACGCCAATGTCTTGGTCACCGAGCGCGGCGCATCCTTTGGTTACAACACCCTGGTGTCCGACATGCGGGCGCTGCCGATCATGGCCGAGATCGGCGCGCCGGTGATTTTCGATGCCACCCATTCCGTGCAGCAGCCGGGTGGGCAGGGCGGTTCGTCTGGAGGCGACCGGCGCTTTGTCGAGACGCTGGCGCGCGCGGCCGTCGCGGTTGGCGTCGCCGGCGTCTTCATCGAGACGCACCAGGACCCCGACAACGCGCCTTCCGACGGTCCCAACATGGTGCCGCTAAAGGATCTTCCCGCATTGCTTGAACGGCTGATGGCGTTCGATCGCGTTGCCAAAAGCGTGGGTTGAACCAGCAGTTGCGCCACAGCAGCGCCGCCAGGAAACTTTGAAGAATTTCGAACCCGCCTGGAACCTTAGCCCGCGGCCCTCATTGTCAAAATCTAATGTCAACGACGACGAGGAGCACACCATGACGACCCAGACGGGACACACCGAAGCCATCGCCGCTTCGCGGGTTATCGGCACATCGGTCTACAATACGGAAGGCACTCATATCGGCGACATCGAGGACGTCATGCTCGACAAACTGTCGAACGGAATCATGTTTGCCGTGATCGGTTTTGGTGGATTTCTCGGCATCGGCGAGAAATACCACGCCATTCCGTGGGCGAGCCTTGACTATGACGAGAACAAGGGCGGCTATGTCGTGCCGTTCACCAAAGACCAGCTGATGACCGCTCCTTCCTATTCGATCAACGAGTTGACCGGCGCCGACGGCGAGGCCGCGCGTGATGCCTCATACAACTACTACAAGGTCGAGCCTTACTGGCACTGACCTTACTGGCACTGACTAAGTCTCCTGGAATCAAAAAGGCCCCCGGGAAATCGGGGGCCTTTCGATGTGGCGGGATGCTACTGCGCAATCTGCAGGGCCGGCAAAGGCGACGATCCCTGCGGGGGTTGCTGATTGTCGCACGACGTCAGGAACGCAGCCGCGATCAGGAACAAACTCACAATACCGCTCAACTGGGACATGGCGAAACTCCTCCTGTTTCGCCCCGCGCGACAACAGCCATAAACCAGAAACCGGCATGCCGCGTATGACAAATGATGACAGCGCTTCGTGCTTCGTGAATCCGTAGCGCACGGGCAATATTTGCAAGTGCCCCGATTGCGTTTTGCGGCGCTTTGGCTAAGAGGTGCGCGACGCTTCAATCGATCAATCGGGGACATCGCAATGACGGCCATCATCGACATTGTCGGGCGTGAAATCCTGGACAGCCGCGGAAATCCGACCGTCGAGGTCGACGTCGTGCTCGAAGACGGCTCGATGGGTCGCGCCGCGGTGCCGTCCGGCGCCTCGACCGGCGCGCATGAGGCGGTCGAACTGCGCGATGGCGGCCCCCGCTATCTCGGCAAGGGCGTGCTCACTGCGGTCGAGGCGGTGAACGGCGAGCTGTTCGAGGCGATCGGCGGCATGGAGGCAGAGAATCAGATTCATATCGACCAGACCATGATCGAGCTCGATGGTACGCCCAATAAGAGCCGGCTCGGCGCCAATGCCATCCTCGGCGTGTCGCTGGCTGTGGCCAAGGCTGCGGCCGAAGCCGCCGACCTGCCGCTCTATCGTTATGTCGGCGGCACCAAGGCCCATGTGCTGCCGGTGCCTATGATGAACATCATCAATGGCGGCGCGCATGCCGACAACCCGATCGATTTCCAGGAATTCATGATCCTGCCGATCGGCGCGCCGACGCTGCGCGACGGCGTGCGCTGGGGCTCGGAGATCTTTCATACGCTGCGAAAGAAGCTGAAGGACGCCGGCCATAACACCAATGTCGGCGACGAGGGCGGCTTTGCCCCCAACCTGAAGAGCGCGCCGGCCGCGCTCGACTTCATCATGGAATCGATCGAGCAGGCTGGCTTCAAGCCCGGCGAGGAGGTTGCGCTAGGCCTCGACTGCGCGGCGACCGAATTCTTCAAGGATGGCAACTACGTCTATGAAGGCGAGAGGAAAACCCGCGACCCGAAGGTGCAGGCCAGATATCTGGCCAAACTTGCTGCCGACTACCCGATCATCACCATTGAGGACGGCCTGGCGGAGGATGACTGGGACGGTTGGAAAATACTGACCGATCTCATCGGCAAGCAAACGCAGCTGGTTGGCGACGATCTGTTCGTCACCAACACGGCGCGGCTGCGCGACGGCATCCGCATGGGTGTCGCCAATTCGATCCTGGTCAAGGTCAACCAGATCGGCTCGCTTACCGAAACGCTCGACGCCGTCGAGACCGCGCACAAGGCCGGCTATACCGCGGTGATGTCGCACCGCTCGGGCGAGACCGAGGATTCGACCATCGCCGACCTCGCCGTTGCCACCAATTGCGGGCAGATCAAGACGGGCTCGCTGTCACGCTCGGATCGCATGGCCAAGTACAACCAGCTCATCCGCATTGAGGAGGAGCTCGGCAAGCAGGCGCGATATGCCGGCAAGTCGATCGTGAAAAGCTGATTTCGAGAGAAAATCCGTGGCGGCGAGGGCGGGGACATTCCCGCCCTTTTTTGCTTCCTGGCTCTGAATCCAACAGGCTGTAACCGTCCATTAAGCACAATCGGGCGACAAAGGCGGCGTAGAGGATTCGGACCATGTGGACACGCCAGCACAAGCAAAGAAACACCGGCCGGCTGATCATCCCCTCGCTCTGCGTGGTGTTCCTGACTTATTTCGGCTTCCACGCCTATCATGGCGAGTTCGGCATCTATTCCAAGTATCAGCTCGAAGCTGAGACTGCCGAATTGCAGGGCAGGCTCGATGCCGTCAGGGCGCGCCGGATCGATCTCGAGCGCCGCGTTCAGCTGATGCATGAGGGCACCCTGGAGAAGGACATGCTGGACGAGCAGGCGCGCAAGGCGCTTAATCTGTCCCACGCGGACGAGATCACCATCATGCTGCCGGTTGCAAGATAACCGAATTTCAGTTAATCGGTGATATTTGCAATGATTTTAATTGCTTAGATGCATGACAGCCATGCGTTTTCGGCATGGCGAAAGCCTTCCCTGCATGTTAGCCTGCCTCAAATCGGTGGGAGAACTGATCTCCCTCGCTGTCCGCCAAGAGACGCCAACAGGGAGTGATGCATGGCCACCGCCGCCAGAAAAGCGCCTGCCAAATCCAAATCAGACGGCAAGATGCCGGGCCTTTCCACCCCGAAGCCTGTTGAATTCACCAAAGACCAGGAGCTTGCCGCCTACCGGCACATGCTGCTCATCCGCCGCTTCGAGGAAAAGGCCGGCCAGCTTTACGGCATGGGCTTCATCGGCGGTTTCTGCCACCTCTACATCGGCCAGGAAGCGGTCGTTACCGGCATGAAGATGGCGCTGATCGACGGCGACCAGATGATCACCGCCTATCGCGACCATGGTCATATGCTGGCCATGGAGTTGTCACCGCGCGGCGTCATGGCCGAACTGACCGGGCGCCGTAGCGGCCTGTCGAGAGGCAAGGGCGGCTCCATGCACATGTTCTCCAAGGAGAAGCATTTTTACGGCGGCCACGGCATCGTCGGCGCGCAAGTGTCGCTCGGCACCGGCATTGCCTTTGCCAATCGCTATCGCGGCAACAACAATGTGACGCTGACCTATTTCGGCGATGGCGCGGCGAACCAGGGCCAGGTCTACGAAAGCTTCAACATGGCCTCGCTGTGGAAGCTTCCGGTGATCTACATCATCGAGAACAACCGCTACGCCATGGGCACCTCGGTTTCGCGCTCGTCGGCCGAGACGGATTTCTCGCACCGCGGCGCGTCCTTCAAGATTCCAGGCATCCAGGTCGACGGCATGGATGTGCGCGCTGTAAAGGCAGCCGGCGACCTCGCCGCCGAATGGTGCCGCGCCGGCAACGGGCCGCTCATTCTCGAAATGCAGACCTATCGTTACCGCGGCCATTCGATGTCGGATCCGGCAAAATACCGCTCCAAGGAAGAAGTGCAGAAAATGCGTTCCGAACGTGACCCGATCGAGCAGGTCAAGGCGCGGCTGCTCGATAAGAAATGGGCAAGCGAGGACGAACTCAAGGCCATCGACAAGGAAGTTCGCGACGTTGTCGCCGACGCCGCAGAATTTGCCCAGAACGACGCGGAGCCAGATCCGTCCGAGCTCTGGACCGACATCGTACTTTAACGAGAGGGCAAGGACATGCCGATCGAAATTCTCATGCCCGCCCTCTCGCCGACCATGGAAGAGGGTAATGTTTCGAAGTGGTTGAAGAAAGAAGGCGACAAGGTCGCGGCCGGTGACGCCATTGCCGAAATCGAGACCGACAAGGCAACGATGGAAGTCGAAGCCGTCGACGACGGCACGCTTGCCAAGATCGTGGTTCCTGCCGGCACCGAAGGCGTCAAGGTCAACACACTGATCGCTGTGCTGGCCGTCGATGGCGAAGACATCGACGAGGCGGGCGAAGGCATTGGCGAGGAGGCTGTCGTGTCGCAAGCGGCAGCGCCCGCGGCTGCTCCGCCCCCCGTTGCTGCTCCGGCCAAGAGCGAAGCGGCAGCACCTGTTGCCGCCGCACCCAGGCTGGAAATTGCCGCCGATCCGGACATCCCGGCCGGCACCGAAATGGTCTCGACCACGGTGCGTGAAGCGTTGCGCGACGCAATGGCTGAGGAAATGCGCCGCGACGGCGACGTCTTCGTCATGGGCGAGGAAGTCGCCGAGTACCAGGGCGCCTACAAGATCACACAAGGCCTGTTGCAGGAATTCGGTCCGCGGCGCGTAGTCGACACGCCGATCACCGAGCACGGCTTTGCCGGCGTTGGTGTTGGCGCGGCGATGGCCGGCCTGAAGCCGATCGTCGAATTCATGACCTTCAACTTCGCCATGCAGGCGATCGACCAGATCATCAATTCAGCCGCCAAGACGCTCTACATGTCCGGCGGCCAGATGGGCGCCCCGATCGTCTTTCGCGGCCCGAACGGCGCGGCTGCCCGCGTCGCCGCGCAGCATTCGCAATGCTATGCCGCCTGGTACAGCCATGTTCCCGGGTTGAAGGTGGTGATGCCCTATACCGCCGCCGACGCCAAGGGTCTGCTCAAGGCGGCGATCCGTGACCCGAACCCGGTCATCTTCCTCGAGAACGAAATCCTTTACGGCCACTCCTTCGACGTGCCGAAGATGGACGATTTCGTGCTGCCGATCGGCAAGGCGCGCATTCACAAATCCGGCAAGGACGTGACCATCGTCTCGTTCGGCATCGGCATGACCTACGTGATCAAGGCCGAGGCGGAGTTGCGCGGCATGGGCATCGATGCCGAGATAATCGACTTGCGCACAATCCGCCCGCTCGACTTCGACACGATCATCGCCTCGGTCAAAAAGACCAATCGCCTGGTAGTGGTCGAGGAAGGCTTTCCGCAGAACTCGGTCGGCGACCATGTCGCCAATCAGGTCTCGCAGCGCGCCTTCGATTTCCTAGATGCACCGGTCATTACAATTGCCGGCAAGGACGTGCCGATGCCCTATGCGGCGAACCTCGAAAAGCTGGCGCTGCCCAATGTCGGCGAGGTCGTCGAGGCGGTCAAAGCCGTCACGTATCGCTGAGCAGGGCGGGAGGACAAAATGCCGATCAACATCACCATGCCGGCGCTGTCGCCCACAATGGAAGAGGGCAATCTTTCCAAGTGGCTGGTCAAGGAAGGCGATAAGGTTTCGCCCGGCGACGTGATTGCCGAGATCGAGACCGACAAGGCGACGATGGAAGTCGAGGCCGTCGACGAAGGCACGGTCGCCAAGCTGGTGGTTCCGGCCGGCACAGAAGGCGTCAAGGTCAATGCGCTGATCGCGGTGCTGGCTGCCGAGGGCGAGGATGCTGCTTCTGCCGCCAAAAGCGGTGATGGCGCTGCGCCGGCCAAGGCTGAGGCTCCGAAAGCGGAAGCCCCCAAAGCTGAAACATCAAAGCCCGAAGCGTCGAAGCAGGAGCCTGCCGCACCTGCGCCTAAGGCGGAAGCGGTGCCGGTCGCCAACGGCCACGCAAGCGGTGAGCGCATCTTCGTGTCGCCGCTGGCCCGGCGCATCGCCAGGGAAGCCGGTGTCGATGTGTCGGCGGTGACGGGCTCCGGCCCGCATGGTCGCGTGGTCAAGGCCGATGTCGAGGTCGCAATTTCCAGTGGCGGCGCCAAGGCAGCGCCAGCAGCAAAAGCAGCGCCCGCCGGCGCTCCGGCACCTGCGGCCGCAGCACCCAAGGCGATGTCGGACGAGCAGGTGCTCAAACTGTTTGCCGAAGGCTCCTACGAACTGATCCCGCACGACAATATGCGCAAGACCATTGCGAGGCGGCTGGTCGAAGCCAAGACCACCATCCCGCATTTCTATCTGACGCTCGACTGCGAGCTCGACGCACTTCTGGCCCTGCGCACGCAGATCAATGCGGCCGCGCCGGTGAAGAAGACCGAGAAGGGCGAAACGCCGGCGTACAAGCTGTCGGTCAACGACATGGTCATCAAGGCTCTTGCCATGGCGCTGATGGCGGTTCCGGATGCCAATGCGTCGTGGACAGAAAACGCCATGATCAAGCACAAGCACGCCGATGTCGGCGTTGCCGTATCGATCCCCGGCGGCCTGATCACCCCGATCATCCGGCGTGCTGACGAAAAGACGCTGTCCGTCATCTCCAACGAGATGAAGGATCTTGCCGGCCGCGCCCGCAGCCGCAAGCTGAAGCCGGAAGAATATCAGGGCGGCACCACGGCGGTGTCCAATCTCGGCATGTTCGGCATCAAGGATTTTTCTGCCGTCATCAACCCGCCGCATGCGACGATCCTTGCGGTCGGCGCCGGCGAGCAACGCGCAGTGGTCAAGAACGGCGAGATCAAGATCGCCACGATCATGTCGGTGACGCTGTCGACCGATCACCGCGCAGTCGACGGTGCGCTCGGCGCCGAGCTGCTCGTCGCCTTCAAACGCATGGTCGAAAACCCGATGGGCATGCTGGTTTAAGAGAGGGGAACAGGGCGGTGCGGAAATTCTTCACCAGCCTTTTTGCCTTCTTTCTTTCCGGTTTGGCCGGCGGATTGGTGGTGCAGTGGCTCGCCGTCGCCACCAATGCCGACGTGGAGTACATCCTTGTATCCATGATCTCGGCTCTCGTCACCATCCTCGTGACGGTCGCGTTCTTCATCGCACAATTCATGTCGGACCCACGACGGGCAACAAAGCTGACGGCGACCATAGGGGTAGCGTTTTTTGTGCTCGTTGGAGTTTCCCTGATCGGCTGGACTTTCTCCCAGCCCCCAGGCAAGAGCCAGTGGTCGGGCGATCTTCCCGTAGTCGCCGGTCTCGTCCTGCCGGGCATCGCTACGGTGCTGGTCCAGTGGCTGTTCGTGCGCTGGCGACTAGCGCGCTCGCAACCAGGTTTCGCCGGGACAGGCACATGAAGACGGTCCTCTGCTACGGCGATTCGCTTACCTGGGGCTATGACGCGGCAAACCTCGGCCGGCATCCGCTGGAAGATCGCTGGCCGAGCGTGCTGCAGGCAGCATTGGGCAGCGGCGTCGAGGTCATCGCCGAAGGCCTGAATGGCCGAACCACCGCCTTCGACGATCACTTGGCCGGGGCGGACCGCAATGGCGCAAGGCTGTTGCCAACAATCCTGACGACGCACGCACCGATCAACTTGATCGTCATCATGCTCGGCGCCAACGATATGAAGCCGTGGATTCATGGTAATCCGGTCGCGGCCAAGCAAGGCATGCAACGCCTGATCGATATCGTGCGCGGTCACGATTACCCGTTCGATTGGCCGGCTCCGCAGATCCTGATCGTCGCGCCGCCCGTAGTCAGCCGCACGGAAAACGCCGAGTTCAAGGAAATGTTCGCCGGCGGCGATGACGCGTCAAAGCGGCTGGCGCCGCAATATTCCGCCCTTGCCGACGAGGCCGGCTGCGGCTTCTTCGATGCCGGCACGGTAGCCAAAACCACGCCGCTCGACGGCGTCCACCTCGACGCAGAAAACACGCGGAACGTCGGGCAAGCGCTGGCGCCGCTCGTGCGCCTCATGTTGGAATTGTGAAGGAGAAAGCCGTGGCTGAGAACTACGACGTCATCATCATCGGCTCCGGCCCCGGCGGTTATGTCACTGCAGTGCGTTCGGCCCAGCTTGGCTTCAAGACGGCGATCGTCGAGCGCGAGCACTTGGGCGGCATCTGCCTCAACTGGGGCTGCATTCCGACCAAAGCGCTGCTGCGCTCCGCCGAGATCATGCACTATTCGGATCATCTGAAGGACTACGGCCTGAAGATCGATGGCAAGGTCAGCGTCGACACAGCCGCCGTCGTCGATCGCTCGCGAAAGGTCTCGCTGCGGCTCAACGGCGGCGTCGGCTTCCTGATGAAGAAGAACAAGGTCGACGTCATCTGGGGCGAAGCCAAGCTGACCAAACCTGGCGAGATCGTCGTGTCGAAATCGTCGAAGAAGCCGATGGAGCCGCAGCCGCCGGCGCCCAAGGGCGTCAAGGGCGAGGGCACCTACAGCGCCAAGCACATCATCCTGGCGACCGGAGCCAGGCCGCGCGCATTGCCCGGCATCGAGCCGGACGGCAAGTTGATCTGGACCTATTTCGAGGCGATGGTGCCGAAAGAGATGCCGAAATCGCTGCTGGTGATGGGCTCGGGCGCCATCGGCATCGAGTTCGCCTCGTTCTACCGCACCATGGGCGCCGAGGTGACGGTGGTCGAACTGCTGCCGGCTGTGATGCCGGTCGAGGACGCCGAGGTCTCGAAATTCGCGCAGAAGCAGTTCGAGAAGCAGGGCATGAAGATCATCCTAGAAGCCAAGGTGACCAAGGTCGAGAAGGGCACTAACTCGGTCACCGCGCATGTCGAGATGAAGGACGGCAAGGTCGAGAAGATCACCGCCGATCGTATGATCTCGGCCGTCGGCGTACAGGGTAACATCGAAAACCTCGGCCTCGAGACGCTCGGCGTGAAGACGGACCGCGGTTGCGTCGTTGTCGACGGCTACGGCAAGACCAATGTGCCGGGCGTCTACGCCATCGGCGACGTTGCCGGACCGCCGATGCTCGCCCACAAGGCCGAGCATGAGGGCGTGGTCTGTGTGGAAAAGATCGCCAATTTCCCCGGCGTGCATGCCATCGACAAGCTGAAGATCCCGGGCTGCACCTATTGCAATCCGCAAGTCGCCTCGGTCGGACTGACGGAAGCCAAAGCGAAAGCCGATGGCAAGGACATCCGCGTCGGCCGCTTCCAGTTCGCCGCAAACGGCAAGGCGATTGCGCTGGGCGAGGACCAAGGCTTCGTCAAGACCATTTTCGACAAGAAGACCGGCCAGTTGCTGGGTGCCCACATGGTCGGCGCAGAAGTAACCGAACTGATCCAGGGCTTCGTCGTGGCGATGAATCTGGAGACGACCGAGGAAGAGCTGATGCACACGATCTTCCCGCACCCGACGCTGTCGGAGATGATGAAGGAGAGTGTACTCGACGCCTATGGCCGCGCACTGAATGCATGATAAATTAGTTGGGCGAGTCTCACACAGAAGACACAAAGGAACTCGACGGCAGAGCAATTCGTTTCGCAGGCATCATCCGTCATACAAGGAGAGGGCATATGGAAATGAACGGCGTGGGCTGGGTTGCAGCCATCATCATCGGCGGCCTGGCGGGATGGCTCGCCGAGATGGTCATGAAGAGCAATACCGGCATCCTCATGAACATCGTTCTCGGCATTGTCGGCGCAATCGTGTTGAATGCCATCTTGCAGGCCCTGAACATCGGCGTCTTCGGCGTCGGCTGGATAGCCTATCTGATCACCGGCTTCATCGGTGCCTGCATTCTGATTGCGGTCGGACGACTGGTGCGCCGCTAACCTCTGTCGGCACTTGCTATGCGAAAAAGGCCACCGCGGCATGCGTGATCGCGGCCTTTTTCTTTTCGCCGAAAAGTCCTAGATGACGTGGGTAGAGCGAGCGCTGGACAAGCGCTTGCCAATGAGCCGGGTTTCACATGGTCACCGTCCTCGACACGATTGCCAATGCGCCGCGCCTGCGGCATCCCGAAAAGGCGCACAAGCCGGATCAGGACGTACTGCGCAAGCCTGACTGGATCCGCGTCAAGGCGCCGATGTCGAAAGGCTATGCCGAGACGCGCGAAATCGTGAAGTCTCACAAACTGGTGACGGTTTGCGAAGAGGCGGGCTGCCCCAATATCGGCGAGTGCTGGGAGAAGAAGCACGCCACCTTCATGATCATGGGCGAGATCTGCACGCGGGCCTGCGCCTTTTGCAATGTCGCCACCGGCATCCCGACCGCACTCGATCCCGACGAGCCGGCGCGCGTCGCGCATGCGGTCAAGCAAATGGGCTTGAGCCATGTCGTCATCACTTCCGTCGATCGCGACGATCTCGCCGACGGCGGGGCCCAGCATTTTGCCGATGTCATCCGTGCGATCAGGGCAGCGACCCCATCGACGACGATCGAAATCCTGACGCCCGACTTCCTGCGCAAGGACGGTGCGCTGGAGATCGTCGTGGCGGCCAAGCCGGACGTTTTCAACCATAATCTCGAGACCGTGCCGTCGAACTATCTGACTGTTCGGCCGGGTGCGCGCTATTTCCACTCGATCAGGCTCTTGCAGCGGGTCAAGGAACTCGACCCCTCGATCTTCACCAAGTCCGGCATCATGGTCGGCCTTGGCGAGGAGCGGAACGAAATCCTGCAGCTGATGGACGATTTGCGTTCGGCCAATGTCGACTTCATGACCATCGGCCAATATCTGCAGCCGTCGAAGAAGCACCATCCGGTGATCCGCTTCGTCACGCCGGAGGAATTCAAGTCCTTTGAGACGATCGGCAGGACCAAGGGCTTCCTGCTGGTAGCGTCGAGCCCGCTGACGCGCTCGTCGCACCATGCCGGGGACGACTTTGCCAGGTTGCGCGCGGCGCGCGAAGCGTTTCTCAGGAAGTCCGCCTAACACACTGGTTTCATGCCACAATTCGAAGCTCATCGCCGCGTTGCGCATACGCCGGAGCAGATGTTCGCTCTGGTCGCCGATGTCGAATCCTATCCGCAATTCCTGCCGCTTTGCGAGGCACTGACGGTTCGCTCACGCAAGGAACGCGACGGGCGCACCTTGCTCATCGCCGACATGAGCATCGGCTACAAGGCGATCCGCGAGACCTTTACCACGCAGGTGCTGCTGAAGCCGGACGAGAACGCCATCGATGTCAAATACATCGACGGCCCGTTCAAATATCTGAGCAATGTCTGGCGCTTCGACCCGGCGGACGGCGGCGGTTGCAACGTCTGCTTCTTTATCGACTACGAGTTCAAGAGCCGCATTTTGGGTGCGTTGATGGGAACCATGTTCGACCGCGCCTTCCGCATGTTCTCCGAGGCGTTCGAGAAACGGGCCGAAATCATCTACGGCGCGCCATCGACGGCCTGATCCGCAGCGAGCGCGCGCAGACCCAGTTCAAGCGCATGACGGACCGTCTCCCTGCGGATGTAATCGCGGCCCTTGTCGGCGAACAGCTGGCATTCGCTGACTACCGGCCGGCCAGCCACGGCAACGCCGAACCAGACCAGGCCGACAGGTTTTTCCGGAGAGCCGCCGTCCGGACCGGCGATGCCGGTCACCGCCAGGGCGAGCCCGGCCGGCGAATGCGCCAAGGCTCCGGCCGCCATCTCCACCGCAGTCTCGCGCGAGACCGCGCCGTGCGCCTCGAGCGTAGCGGCCGAGACGCCGAGCATCTCGGTCTTGGCCTGGTTGGAATAGGTGATGAAGCCGCGATCGACCACCGCGGAAGAGCCGGCGATGTCGGTCAGCGCGGCGATGATCATGCCGCCGGTGCAGCTCTCCGCCGTCGCCAGCATCATGCCGCGCTGCTGGCAGGCCTTAAGCAGGGCATCTGCGAGACCGCTATTGCTCATTCAGGGACATCCCCTGGAAACACAACGCTGGCAGTCGCGATGGCCGCTATGCCTTCCTCACGGCCGACGAAGCCGAGCTTCTCATTGGTTGTCGCCTTGATCGAGATGCGATCGCGCGAAATTCGCAGCATTGCCGAAAGCGCTTCGGTCATGGCCTCGCGATGCGGGCCGACGCGCGGCGCCTCGCAGATCAGGGTGATATCGGCGTTGGCGATGCGTCCGCCGCGCGCGCGCACCAGCTTCACCGCGTGTTCGACGAAGATGCGTGAAGCGGCCCCTTTCCACTGCGGGTCGGAGGGCGGGAAATGCGTGCCGATGTCACCGGCGCCGCAGGTGGCCAGCAGGGCGTCGGTCAAGGCATGGAGACCGACATCGGCATCCGAATGGCCGGACAACTTCTTGCCGTGCGGAATAGCTACACCGCACAGTGTGACATGGTCGCCGGGCACGAACGCATGGACGTCATAGCCATTGCCGGTTCGGATGTCGGGAAAACGCGGGGCGCTGGAAAGCCGCTGATCCGCCATTGCAATATCCCGTGCCCAGGTCAGTTTGACGTTGTCCGGCGAGCCGGGAACGATCTTCACCGGAATATGCGCCCATTCGGCGATTGCCGCATCGTCGGTGAAATCCGCTTTGCCCAGATGATGAGCCTTTTCGTGCGCAGCCAGGATCGGCCAGAACGGAAAGCCTTGCGGTGTCTGTGCGGCATGAAGCCCGGCCCTGGACACGGTTTCGCCGATCATGCCTTCGGCCGTTTCGCGCTTGAGCGTATCGGCAACCGGCAAGGCAGGCAGTGCCCCCTGGCGCTCGCCAATGGCGGCGATCGTGCGGTCTATCAGTTCCGCATCGACAAACGGCCGGGCCGCATCATGGATCAAGACCCGGCCCGGCGCATTGCTTCTCAACGCCAGCAGTCCAAGGCGGACGGACTCCTGCCGTGACGTACCGCCGGTCACCGCGACGACACGGTCGGCGTTCGCACCGGCCGCACGGCGGAAAAGCGCGCCGTCGTCGGCATGGATAGCAACGACGACAGGTCCAATCTTCGGATGCGTCAGAAAGGCGCCGAGCGTGCGTGCGATAACGGCGCCGCCGCCGATTTGCTGGTACTGCTTCGGCCCCTTGGCCTGTCCGGCGCGCGCGCCGCGGCCGGCAGCAACGATGACCACGGCGACCTTGTCGTCCGCAGCTTGCTTTTCGCTCGCATCTCTCATGCCGAGACGCTTAACGCATGATCCCGAAAAGTGGTATCGCTTTTGGAAGACCCAGGATTGATGCGGTGCGGCGATCCGTATTTTTCCCAAATGCGCCTTAATGTCACGACATTGCGCGTTGCACATTGCCGCCGTTCTGGCTAGAGAATGTGCAGCAACCGAAGGTGCTTGGTTTTTGTGCATGCCTGATGTGACCAAATTGGCTTCGCCGCTGGATGTGGGTGGCGTGAGAATCCGCAATCGCGTATTTCTCGCGCCCATGTCGGGCATCACCGACGAACCGTTCCGGCAACGCGCCCATGCGCATGGCGCCGGGCTGGTCGTATCGGAAATGGTGGCGAGCGGCGAGCTTGCAAAGGGCAGGGCTGGCTCGGGCCTGCGCATCCGTCATTCCGGGCTGCCTGTCCACATGGTCCAGCTTGCCGGCCGCGAGGCGATGCACATGGCCGAGGGCGCGCGAATCGCGGTCGGCGAAGGCGCCGACATCATCGACATCAACATGGGCTGTCCGGCCAAAAAGGTGACGGGCGGCTATGCCGGTTCGGCACTGATGCGAGACCTCGACCACGCGCTGTCGCTGATCGAAGCGGTAGTCGGCGCGGTCGACGTGCCGGTCACGGTCAAAATGCGGCTCGGCTGGGACGAAGGCGCGCTCAACGCGCCGATGCTGGCGCGACGCGCCGAGCAGGCCGGGGTGATGATGGTGACGGTGCATGGCCGCACACGTTGCCAGTTCTATCAGGGCACGGCCGACTGGCGTGCCATCGCACGCGTCAAGCAGGCCGTCTCGATCCCTGTGGTTGCCAATGGCGATGTCGGCTCGCCGGCAGAGGCTGCGTCGATCCTTGACCAATCCGGCGCCGACGCGGTGATGATCGGCCGTGCGCACTATGGCGCGCCGTGGACCGCCGGCAGCATTGTAGCGGCCGCGCTGGCCGAGCCAGTATCCGGCATGCCGGAAAGCCCGCAAGCGCTGACCGATTACGTCATTGCCCATTACGAAGACATGCTGACGCTCTATGGCGTGGAAAGCGGATTGCGCCAGGCGCGCAAGCATCTCGGCTGGTATCTCGACCGCCACGCCGCCACAAGCGACGACCGGCGCAAGGCCATACTCACGTCTTTCGAGCCTGGGCGCGTCATTTCCTTGCTGCGCGACGTATTTTCAAGCGCTCCCGAAGCAGCGAACCTGCGGAGTGCGGCATGAACGCCACCGTCACACAGAGCACGGATATGGCGGACGCCGCGCATATTGTGCTCAACACCATTCGTCGGCCGGTGATCATGGTCGATCCGCAAGGCTTCATCACCTTCGCCAATGCCGATGCCGAGGATTTTTTCCGTTCGAGCGCCACGATGCTCGCCCGCAACACGCTGCACAAGCTCATTCCTTTCGGCAGCCCGCTGCTGACGCTTGTCGACCAGGTGCGCGAGCGCCGGGCGCCAGTCAACGAATACCGGGTGGACGTGTCGTCGCCGCGGCTCGGCATCGAGAAGGTGGTCGATCTCTACGTCGCGCCTGTGACGGAATTTCCAGGCTCCGTCGTGGTAATGTTCCAGGAACGCTCAATGGCCGACAAGATCGACCGGCAGATGACGCATCGCGGTGCGGCGCGCTCGGTTACCGGCCTTGCCGCGATGCTTGCCCATGAGATCAAGAACCCGCTGTCCGGCATTCGTGGTGCCGCGCAGCTGCTTGAACTGTCGGCGTCCGACGAGGATCGCGCACTGACCAGGCTGATCACCGACGAGACCGACCGCATTGTCTCGCTGGTCGACCGCATGGAGGTGTTTTCGGACGAGCGGCCGATCGACCGCTACCCTGTCAACATCCATGTCGTGCTCGACCATGTCAAGGCAATCGCCAAGAACGGTTTTGCCAAGCGGATCAAGATATTGGAGGATTATGATCCATCATTGCCTCCGGTTTTTGCCAATCGCGACCAGCTCATCCAGGTCTTCCTCAATCTGGTAAAAAATGCCGCCGAGGCGATCGGCAGCGATCCACAGGGCGAGATCATGCTGTCGACCGCCTTCCGCCCGGGCATTCGCGTTTCTGTGCCCGGAACGCAGGACCGCGTGTCGCTGCCATTGGAATTCTGCGTGCGTGACAACGGTTCGGGTGTCTCCGAAGATATCCTGCCGATCCTGTTCGATCCCTTCATCACCACCAAGCCGAACGGCTCCGGTCTCGGTCTGGCGCTGGTCGCAAAGATCGTCGGCGAGCATGGCGGCATCATTGAATGCGAATCGACGCCGCGCGGGACCACCTTCCGTATCCTGATGCCGGCATGGAAAGAAACCCAGTTTGGCACCGACGACGACGGTGAAGGAGACCGCAAATGACCGTTCGCGGCAATATTCTCGTCGCTGACGACGATGCGGCCATCCGCACAGTCCTCAACCAGGCGCTTTCGCGCGTCGGTCACGACGTGCGCGTCACCTCCAATGCCTCGACGCTGTGGCGCTGGGTGGCGGCGGGCGAGGGCGATCTGGTCATCACCGACGTTGTCATGCCCGACGAGAACGCCTTCGACATGCTGCCGCGCATCAAGAAGGCGCGACCGGAACTGCCGGTCATCGTCATGAGTGCGCAGAACACGTTCATGACCGCGATCCGGGCCTCCGAAACCGGAGCCTATGAATATCTGCCGAAACCGTTCGACCTGACGGAACTGCTCAACATCGTCAACCGCGCGCTTTCCGAGCCGCGGCGGCCCAAGATCGATACGCGTGCCGACGAGCCGCCTGAAACGATGCCGCTGGTCGGCCGCTCGGCGGCCATGCAGGACATCTACCGCATGCTGGCGCGCATGATGCAGACCGACCTGACGGTGATGATCTCGGGCGAATCGGGTACCGGCAAGGAACTGGTGGCGCGCGCGCTGCATGAATATGGCCGTCGTCGTGGTGGCCCCTTCGTCGCCATCAACATGGCGGCGATCCCACGCGACCTGATCGAATCGGAACTATTCGGGCACGAGAAGGGCGCCTTTACTGGCGCACAGAACCGCTCCACTGGCCGTTTCGAGCAGGCCGAAGGCGGCACGCTCTTCCTCGACGAGATCGGCGACATGCCGATGGAAGCGCAGACGCGGCTGCTGCGTGTGCTGCAGCAGGGCGAATACACCACGGTCGGCGGCCGCACGCCGATCAAGACCGACGTGCGCATCGTGGCTGCCACCAACAAGGACCTGCGCACGCTGATCAATCAGGGGCTTTTCCGCGAGGACCTGTTCTACCGCTTGAACGTTGTGCCGCTTAGGCTGCCGGCGCTGCGCGAGCGCTCGGAGGACATTCCGGACCTCGTCCGCCACTTCTTCAAGCTCGGCGTCAGTGAAGGCTTGCAGACCAAGCGCATTTCCACCGGCGGCATCGAGCTGATGAAGCGCTACCCATGGCCCGGTAATGTGCGCGAACTCGAAAATCTCATCCGCAGGCTGGCCGCACTGTATTCGCAGGACGAGATCTCCGCGGAGATCATCGAGGCGGAGTTGAAGACCGGCGAAAGGCCTGTCGTTCCAGGTGGCGGCAACCTCATTCCCGACGACCTTTCCATCGGCCAGGCGGTGGAGCATTTCCTGCAACGCTATTTTGCCTCGTTTGCCGGCGACTTGCCCCCGGCCGGGCTCTATCAGCGAATCCTCTCCGAGGTCGAATATCCGCTGGTCCTCGCCTCGATGACCGCAACGCGCGGTAACCAGATCAAGGCTGCGGAATTGCTGGGGCTCAACCGCAACACGCTGCGCAAGAAGATTCGCGAACTCGGCGTCAACGTCTACAAGTCGTCCAGGCAGGTCTAGACGATCCCTTTAAGAGCGCTTTCCAGGGGATCGATTGCCGAAAGATTTCCGTCTCGGCCACACTTGTTGCATAATCGCCACAATGCGTTGCATACATCCGACGCAATCACTGGCTCTAGACGGCGACATGGCCCTGCACGCACCGACACTGAGCAAATCGCTTTTCAGCAATACCGGCGCGCGAGACGGTCGCCGGCTGCTTGCGCTGCCGGGCGTGATCGCCGTTGCCGGTGCGCTGGTGACGGCGGCGATCTCCTTCGCCATTCTGGTCGGCGCGACGCCGATCACGCCCGACGCGAGGACGACGCTGGCGCTGATTGCGCTTAATGCGGCGTTCGTCCTGTTTCTGATCTTGCTGGTCGGCCGCGAGGTGCATCGCATCCTGATGGCACGCCGGCACGGCAAGGCTGCGTCGCGCCTGCATGTCCGCATAGTCGCGATGTTTGCGCTGGTCGCCGCCATCCCCGCGATCATGGTGGCGATCATCGCGTCGATCACGCTCGACATCGGCCTCGACCGCTGGTTCGAGATCCGCACCAAGACGATCGTCAATTCGTCGTTGTCGATCGCCGACGCCTATGTGCAGGAAAACGCGCGAAATCTTCAGGGCACGACGTTGTCGATGGCTTACGACCTCGACGCTTCGCGCACGCTCTACGGTCTCGATCGCACCGGGTTCCTCGATCTCATGAACAAGGAGGCGGTGGGACGCTCGCTGGCGCACGCAGCACTCATCAAGCCCGATGGTTCCTTCGTTATGAGCGCCAAGACCGACGCGGACTTTGCCATGCCGGAGCCGCCTGAGGGCGCCGTGGCAAGCGCTGCCGACGGCAAGCCGGTGCTGATAGAGCCGCGCACCCGCAACATCATGGGTGCGATCGTCAAGCTGCGCGAGATCGACGGGCTCTATCTCTACACCATCCGCCTCGTCGATCCCGAGGTGATCAAGGCACGGCAGATCGTCAAATCCAACACCGCCGAATATCGCGGTCTCGAAGACAATCGCCGCACCTCGCAAGTGGCTTTCGCGCTTCCCTATCTGTCGCTGACGCTGATCATCATCCTGTCTGCCATCTGGACCGGCATTGCGGTGGCCGACCGCCTGGTGCGGCCGATTCGTCAGCTCATCGGCGCGGCCGATGAGGTCGCCACCGGCAATCTCGACGTAGCCGTGCCTGTCCGCCCCTCCGACGGTGACGTCGCCTCGCTCGGCGACACCTTCAACAAGATGCTGATGGAGCTGAAATCGCAGCGCAACGAGATCCTGTCGGCCAAGGATTTGATCGACGAGCGGCGGCGCTTTTCGGAGGCGGTGCTTGCCGGCGTCACCGCCGGGGTCATCGGCGTCGATCCATATGGCATCGTCACCATCGTCAACCGTTCGGCGGAAACGATGCTGGCCATATCCGCCACGGCAGCGCTTGGGCAGAACCTTTCGGCCGTGCTGCCGCATGTCGGCCGCGTCTTCGAGATCGGCCGCAAGTCGGGCAAGCCGGTCTATCGCGAACAGGTCACCTTCTATCGTGCCGGCACTGAACGGACCTTCAACGTACAGATCACGATCGAAGCCGGCGACGACGGTTCGGAGGATAAATCCTACGTCGTTACAGTCGATGACATTACCGATCTGGTCCAGGCACAGCGTTCCTCCGCATGGGCCGACGTGGCGCGACGCATCGCCCACGAGATCAAGAATCCACTGACGCCGATCCAGCTTTCGGCCGAGCGTATCAAGCGGCGTTACGGCAAAGTCATCACCGAGGACCGTGAGGTTTTCGATCAATGCACCGACACCATCATCCGGCAAGTGGAGGACATCGGCCGCATGGTCGACGAGTTCTCGGCGTTCGCCCGCATGCCGAAACCGGAAATGAAGGCCATCGATCTGCGCGATTCGTTGCGCGAAGCCTCGTTCCTGGTCGAAGTGAGCCGGGCCGACATCACCTTCGAGCGCGTCTTCGGCAATGAGCCGCTCAAAGGCACGTTCGACAGCCGGCTGATGGCGCAGGCTTTCGGCAACGTCATCAAGAATGCTGCCGAAGCCATCGACGGACTTGATGCAGAGGATCGTCCGCACGGCATAATCCGGATTCAAGCCGGGCGTCAGAATGGCGCGATTCGAATCGACGTCATCGACAACGGCAGGGGCTTGCCGCGCGAGAACCGGCAGCGCTTGCTCGAGCCTTACATGACGACACGCGAGAAAGGCACCGGGCTTGGCCTCGCTATCGTCAAGAAGATCGTGGAGGACCATGGCGGGCGACTCGAATTGCACGATGCACCAGCGGACTTCCACGATGGGCGGGGTGCAATGATCAGCATCATCCTGCCGGTTGCCGCCACCGTTCCGGTACGCGGCGAGGGCAAGACGGAACACGAAAAAGAAACTGAAAAGGTCGGTAATGGCGTCTGATATTCTCATCGTCGATGACGAGGAAGACATCCGCGAACTCGTCGCCGGCATCCTGAGCGACGAAGGTCACGAAACACGCACGGCGTTTGATGCCGACAGCGCGCTGGCGGCGGTCGCCGACCGGGCACCCAGGCTGATCTTCCTCGACATCTGGCTGCAGGGCTCGCGGCTCGATGGCCTGGCCTTGCTGGACGAGATCAAGACGATGCACCCGAACCTGCCGGTGGTAATGATCTCGGGCCACGGCAACATCGAAACGGCAGTCTCGGCCATCCGCCGCGGCGCCTATGATTTCATCGAAAAGCCATTCAAGGCCGACAGGCTGATCCTCATTGCCGAACGGGCGCTCGAAACCTCCAAATTGAGACGCGAGGTTTCGGATCTCAAGCTGCGCAGCGGCGAGACTTTCGACCTCATCGGCATGTCGTCGGCAATGAGCCAATTGCGCCAGACCATCGAGCGCGTCGCGCCGACCAACAGCCGCGTCATGATTATCGGCCCCTCCGGCTCGGGCAAGGAACTGGCGGCGCGCGCCATCCACGCACTGTCGGCGCGCAAGAGTGCACCGTTTGTGACGCTGAGCGCCGCCAACATCACGCCTGAGCGTATGGAGATCGAGTTGTTCGGCACCGAATCGAACGGCGTCGAACGCAAGGTCGGCGCGCTGGAGGAAGCCCATCGCGGCATTCTCTACATCGATGAAGTGGCCGACATGCCGCGTGAGACGCAAAACAAGATCCTGCGCGTGCTGGTCGAACAGCAGTTCGAGCGGGTAGGGGGCACCAAGCGGGTCAAGGTCGACGTGCGCATCGTCTCGTCGACCTCGCAGAACCTGGAAGCCATGATCGCCGACGGCCGTTTCCGTGAGGACCTTTATCATCGCCTGGCCGTGGTTCCGGTCATGGTGCCGGGACTGGCCGAGCGTCGCGAGGACATTCCTTATCTGGTCGACAATTTCATGAAGCAGATCGCTCGCCAGGCCGGCATCAAGCCGCGCCGCATCGGCGACGACGCGCTGGCGGTGCTGCAGGCGCATAACTGGCCGGGCAACGTTCGCCAGTTGCGCAACAATGTCGAGCGGCTGATGATCCTGGCGCGCGGCGACGATGTCGATGCGCCGATCACCGCCGATCTCCTGCCTGCCGAGATCGGCGACGTCATGCCGCGCACTCCAAACAAATCCGATCAGCACATAATGGCGCTGCCGCTGCGGGAAGCGCGCGAACAATTCGAGAAGGACTATCTGATCGCCCAGATCAACCGTTTTGGCGGCAATATCTCGAAGACGGCAGAGTTTATCGGCATGGAACGCTCTGCATTGCACCGCAAGCTGAAGTCGCTGGGCGTCTGACAGCCAAACCAGTCGTGGCCCACGCAATTATCGGTTACGGCGGTCTTGGAATCGCATAAGAAAGCTGGACTTCTTTCAGGGGTTAGCCATGCCGCGCATTGCGTATGTGAACGGGCGCTACGTCGCTCACGCCGAAGCTTCCGTGCATATCGAGGACCGTGGCTATCAATTCGCCGACGGCGTCTACGAGGTCTGCGAGGTGGCACGAGGCTTCATCGTCGACATGCCCCGCCATCTCGCCCGATTGAACCGCTCACTTGCCGAACTCTCGATCGATTGGCCGATCACGCGCGGCGTGCTGCCGCTCGTCATGCGCGAGGTGGTGCGCCGCAACCATGTCGTCGACGGCCTGGTCTATGTCCAGGTGACACGCGGCGTCGCCAGCCGCGAGTTTTTCTTCCCGCCGGCGGAGACGAAGCCGGCGCTGGTGGTGACTGCCAGAAAAGCCGATCCTGCAGCTGCCGCGAAGCGGGCCGAGAGCGGGATCCGGGTTATCACAGTGCCGGAGAACCGGTGGGATCGGGTCGATATCAAGTCGGTCGGCCTGCTGCCGAACGTGCTGGCCAAGCAGAAAGCCAAGGAAGCCGGCGCTCAGGAGGCCTGGTTCGTCGATGTCGACGGCACCGTCAAGGAAGGTGGATCGTCGAACGCCTGGATCATCACCGGGGATGGCGTGCTGGTGACGCGGCCGGCCGAGCACGGCATCCTGCGCGGCATCACCCGTACGACGCTGTTCGACGTGGCCGCCAAGCTCGGCCTGACGATCGAGGAGCGCGGTTTTTCGGTGGCCGAAGCCAAGGCCGCGCGCGAGGTTTTCATCAGCTCCGCGACCACGATTGCCATGCCGGTGGTGGCGATCGATGGCGCTCCCGTCGCCAACGGCCACCCGGGCTCGATAACAGTTTCATTACGGCAGGCCTTTTTTGACGTTGCGGAAAAAAGTCCAGCCTGATAACCGCACAGATGGAATGAACATCAATATATCTCGTTCTGCTTGTCGTTACTGACGGCAAGATGGTGTTTGCGTGCTTGACATGTGCCGGCTAATTTGGCGCATTGGCCTGCAAACCGAAGGGGATCGGCGAAAGACAAGAACAATGGCGGAACGATCGCAAAATCTTCAGGACCTGTTCCTGAATTCAGTTCGCAAGAGCAAAAATCCACTCACCATCTTTCTCATCAACGGCGTGAAGCTGACCGGCGTGGTCACTTCGTTCGACAATTTCTGCGTTCTGCTGCGTCGCGACGGCCATTCCCAGCTTGTCTACAAGCACGCTATTTCCACGATCATGCCGAGCCAGCCGGTTCAGATGTTCGATGGTGAGGAAAGCCAGGGCGCCTGATTGGCACGTGAGAAAGACGCGGACCGCCGCGTTCGCGGAAAACCAGCACATCAGACCGGGACAGAGGCCAACGGCCCGACCCGGGCGGTGGTAATCGTGCCGGTGCTTACCCGGCAGCCGCGTGGCGACGACGACACCAACCGCCCCCGCCTGACCCGTTCCGCCGAGGCTCGTCGCGACGAGGCCGTCGGCCTCGCCAGCGCCATCGACCTCGACCTGGTCCACACGGCGGTGGTGACCGTCAACGATCCACGCCCGGCGACCTTGCTCGGCAGCGGCAAGGTGGCGGAGTTCGCTGAGATCGTCAAAGAGGGCCACGCGGAAGTGGTCATTGTCGATCATCCGCTGACCCCGGTACAGCAGCGCAACCTCGAAAAAGAGTTGAACGCCAAGGTGCTCGACCGCACCGGGCTGATCCTGGAGATTTTCGGCGAGCGCGCCCGCACCAAGGAAGGCACGCTGCAGGTCGATCTTGCCCATCTCAACTACCAGAAAGGCCGCCTTGTGCGGAGCTGGACCCACCTCGAGCGCCAGCGTGGCGGCGCCGGCTTTCTCGGCGGCCCTGGCGAGACCCAGATCGAGTCGGATCGGCGTGTGCTGCAGGACAAGATCACCAAGCTGAAGCACGAGCTCGAAACTGTGCGCCGCACCCGCGACCTGCACCGCGCCAAGCGCAAGAAGGTGCCATTTCCGGTAGTGGCGATCGTCGGCTACACCAATGCCGGCAAGTCGACTCTGTTCAACCGGCTGACCGGAGCAGGGGTGCTGGCCGAAGACATGCTGTTTGCCACGCTCGACCCGACGCTGCGCCGCGTGCGTCTGCCGCACGGCACGCCGATCATCCTTTCCGATACGGTCGGCTTCATTTCCGACCTGCCAACGCATCTGGTCGCGGCCTTCAGGGCGACGCTGGAGGAAGTGGTCGAGGCAGACCTCGTCATTCATCTGCGCGACATCTCCGATCCCGATACGGCCGCGCAGGCCGAAGATGTCGAGCGCATCCTTGCCGATCTCGGCGTCGATGCCCGCGATAGCAAGCGCGTCATCGAAGTATGGAACAAGATCGACCGGCTCGACGAGGGCAACCGGGCGCGGCTGCTTGCCGATGGTGCTGACGGCAAGAAGGCACCGCCGATCGCCATATCGGCGGTAACCGGCGAGGGCATCGATGCGCTGAAGGCGATCATCGAGACGATGATGTCGGGCGAACTGGAGACCTTCACCGTCACACTCAAGCCCGACCAACTCGGCGTCGTCGACTGGCTTTACCGCAACGGCGACATCATCTCGCGCGACGACAATGAGGATGGCAGCGTAACCGTCGCGCTCAAGGCTACACACAGCGCTCGGCAGGAGATCGAAAGCCGATTGCGCCGTCAAAACAACGGGTAGAGGCGTTTACTTCGCGCTTTTTGCCTGCTGCCAGAGCGCTTCCATCTCGTCCAGCGTCGCCTCTTCGAGGCTGTTTCCCGACGCTTGCAGCGTCCGCTCGACATAGTGGAAGCGCGACCGGAATTTTTCGTTGGTGCCGCTGAGTGCCGCTTCGGAATCAATTTTGAGGTGCCGGCCGAGATTGACGACCGCAAACAGCATGTCGCCGAACTCGTCCTTGATCGGCGCAGTGTCGCCTTTGGCCAGCGCCTCGCGTAGTTCGCCGATCTCCTCCTCGATCTTGTCGAGGATCGGCGCCGCCTCGCTCCAGTCGAAGCCGACGCGGGCGGCCTTTTCCTGCAGCTTGAGCGCCCGGGTCAGCGCGGGCAGGGCGACCGGCACGCTGTCGAGAAAGCCCTTGCCATGGTCTTCCGGGTCGAGCCCACGGGCGAGGCGCGCACTGCGCTTCTCCGCCTTTTCCTCTGCCTTGATCTTTTCCCACATGCCCTTGGCCATGCCGGCGCTGCGCGCCTTGTCGTCGCCGAAGACATGGGGGTGGCGGCGGATCATTTTTGTGGTGATGGCCAGGACCACATCGCCGAATGAAAATTCGCCGGCCTCCTCGGCCATTTGCGCGTGGTAGACCACTTGCAGCAGGAGATCGCCGAGTTCATCCCGCAGATCGTCCAGATCGCCACGCGCAATGGCGTCCGCCACTTCGTAGGCTTCCTCGATCGTGTACGGCGCGATTGTCGAAAAGTCCTGCTCGATATCCCACGGGCAGCCGGTTTCCGGCGCCCGCAGCGCTGCCATGATCTCGATCAGTCGGGAAATGTCTTTCGAGGGTTTCATCTGGGAAACGCTATCCTGTACACGGCTGTGCGGCCAACGGCTTCAGCCGGTGAGGGCGCCTTGTCCACAGACGGGCCGCCAGACCATGATACGAAAGTGGAAGCCGGTTTCCGGAAGATCCTAGTTAGCAAAAGCATCAGTCGAGCACGGAGACTATCGCCTTGGCGAGCGCATCCATGCCGTCCTCGGGCAGGCCGGCAACGTTGATGCGGCTGTCGCCGACCATATAGATGGCATGCTCGGCGCGCAGCCGCTCGACTTGCGCTTCCGACAGGCCAAGCCGGGAAAACATGCCGCGATGGCTGGCGACGAAATCGAAACGGTCGGAGTTGGACTGCCGCCGCAGCGCCTCGGCGAACTGGACGCGCAGCCGCAGCATGCGCAGCCGCATCTCTTCAAGCTCTGCCTCCCAGTCGGAACGCAATGCGGGGTCTTCAAGCACGATGCGCACCGCCGCCGCGCCGTGGTCCGGCGGCATCGAATACATGGCGCGCGCCGCCGACAGCATCTGGCCCATCGCCAAATCCGCCTGCGCGCCACCTTTCGCCATGATCAGCGCTGCACCGACTCGGTCGCGATAGACGGCAAAGTTCTTCGAGCAGCTGGAGGCAACGACCATTTCCGGAACTTTTGCCGCCAGAAGGCGCAAGCCGGCGGCATCCGCATCAAGTCCCTCGCCAAAGCCCTGATAGGCGATGTCGACAAAGGGCAGCAGGCCGCGCTCAACGACAAGATCGGCAATGGCAGCCCATTGCGAGATGTCTAGATTGGCGCCTGTCGGGTTATGGCAGCAGCCATGCAACAATACGACGTCGCCAGGATTCGCGGTTCTCAATGCATTCAGCATGTCGTCGAAGCGAACCGCACCAGAAGCAGCGTCGAAATAGGGATATTCGCGTGTCTGCAGGCCAGCGGCGCGCATCACCGGCATGTGGTTCGGCCAGGTCGGATCCGACAGCCAGACCATCGCGTCGGTGCGGGTCCTTTTCAGCAGCTCTGCTACCAGCCGCAGCGCGCCGGAGCCGCCTGGCGCCTGCGCCGCACGAATGCGCGTCATGTCGGCGGCTGGGCCGAACACCAGCCTGGCCATCGCCGCGTTGAAGGCGGTATCGCCGGCAAGGCCGAGATAGGTCTTGGTATCCTGGCCCTGCAGCAGCCGCTTTTCGGCTTCGCGCACCGCGCGCATCACCGGCGTCTTGCCGTCGCGATCCTTATAGACGCCGACCCCAAGATCGACCTTGTCGGGACGCGGGTCGGCGCGATAGAGGCCGATCAAGGCCAGGATCTTGTCGGCAGGCGCGGGCTGGAGATTTTCGAACATCGATAAGGTTCCGTTGGCGGCGGAGTGATACGCAAACCGGCCGTGCTTTGCCAGCAGTTTCATATGCGCCAACTCGGCGCCGGTTTGCCTCGAAGGCGGCCGATACTATCTGGCGGGCGAGAGCGGGCCCGATATCTCCCAGGACGAGAACGCGGCGAGCCGTAAGAAAATTTCGGGGAGAGCGGGATTAACATCCCGACCTGCTCCGTAAACAGGACATGAAACGGCCGATGCCACGCTTCGATATTCTGGGACAGCTCGGTTCGCTGCGCCGCTATGCACGCTCGCTGACGCGCGACAGCGCCGATGCAGAGGATCTGGTGCATGATGCGCTGGTGCGTGCCTATGAGCGACGCGGCAGCTTCCGCTCCGGCGGAAACCTTCGCGTATGGCTGCTGTCGATCGTCCATAATGCATTCATCGACGGTCTGCGGTCCCGCAAATCCGAAGCAATGCGCATCGAACAGGCCGGCTATCTCGCCGAGGCGAATGTCCCGGCGCCGCAGGAACATTCGGTCCGTCTGGCGCAGGTGCGCGAAGCGTTTTTCGAATTGCCGGAGGAGCAGCGTTCGGCGTTGCATCTCGTCGCCATCGAGGGGCTTAGCTACAGCCTGGCCGCTGAGGTGAGTGGCGTGCCGCTTGGCACGCTGATGTCGCGCATCGGCAGGGCGCGTGCGACCCTGCGCGAGATGGAGGACGCGGTGCCGGCACGCGCGAAAGGCCATCTGAAGATCGTCGGAGGTGGATCATGAACCAACTGCGCGATCCCGTCACCGACACCGATCTCGACGCCTATGTCGACGATCAGCTGGACGTGGCTCGTCGCATCGAGGTCGAGGCGTTCCTTTCGGCCCGCCCGGACGCGGCCGCGCGGGTGATGTCCGACTTACGGATGCGTGACGAATTGCGCGTGGCGCTTGCCGGATCGAAAGGCATGGCGCGGCCCGCGACGGCCGATGCTGCACGGCGGCTGGAGCGGGGATTGGCGCGCGGCCGCGTCCTTGGTGCTTTGCAGCGAGCTGCGGCAGTTGCTGTCTTCGTCGCTGCCGGCTGGCTTGCGAACGGGCTCATCGGACCGATATCGGTGACGGAAGTCGTCGCTTCGACCCATCCGCCGGCCTATGTGGAGGACGCGGTCCGGGCGCACCGCACGACGCTCGTGCGCGAGGCGATGTCGTCGCAACCCGAAGCACCCGGCTACAATGCCGACGAAATCCGCGCCGCGACGGCGATCGTGATGCCATCGCTGCCGGCGGACTGGACGGTCCGTGACGTGCAGATCTATCCATCGCAATTCGGACCGAGCGTCGAGATGGCTGTCGAGACGAAAGAGATGGGGCTGGTCTCGTTGTTCGCGATCAGGCCCGGAACATTCGACGTCGTCAAGCCGACCGTCGTTCCCTCGGGCGAAGTTTCCTCGGCTTATTTCCAGATCGGCGAGGTCGCCTACGCGGTCGTCGGACGCAGCGATGTCGGCGGTCTCGATCGCACGGCCGAAGCGCTCGCCAAAACGCTTTACTGATCGACCTGCAAGAAGGAGAACCACATGAACAATCTCGGATATATCGGGGCCGGAGCCCGAGCCGGAGCCGTCTACGATGAAGGCCTGCGCCGGCACATGCTGCGCGTCTATAACTATATGGGCCTTGGCCTCGTCGTTACGGGCGTGATCGCGTTCGTGGTGGCTTCCACGCCCGCTCTTTACGTGCCGATCTTCTCCACACCGCTGAAATGGGTGGTGATGCTGGCCCCGCTGGCCTTTGTGCTCTTGTTCTCGTTTCGGATGCAGGCGATGTCGGCAGCCGGCGCCCAGGCGATGTTCTGGGCATTCTGCGCGGTCATGGGCCTGTCGCTGGCTTCCGTGTTCCTGGTCTTTACCGGCACCAGCATCGCACGCACCTTCTTCATCGCCGCCACCATGTTCGGCGCGACCAGCCTTTACGGGTACACGACCAAACGCGACCTGACGCAGTTTTCGTCGTTCCTGATCATGGGCCTGATCGGCGTGGTGATCGCCAGCATCGTCAATATCTTCCTGGGCTCGACCGCGCTCCAATTCGCGATCTCTGTGATCGGCATCGCCGTCTTCATAGGCCTCACCGCCTGGGATACCCAGACGATCAAAGAGCAGTATGCGGAAAACTTCGGCGCGGAATCACAGCAGAAACTCGCTGTCTTCGGTGCATTCTCGCTCTATCTGAACTTCATCAACATCTTCCAACTGCTGTTGAACTTCACCGGCGAGCGCGAATAGCCGGCGTTGAACCAAGACCGGAGTTGGACATCATGGACAGAAACGATCAGCAAGCGATCGGACAGCTCTTCGAGAAGTTGGCAAGCGCCGAGCGCCAGGCGCCCCCGCGCGATGCCGAAGCAGAGCGCTTCATCCAGGACCAGATCACCCAGCAGCCTGGGGCGCCATATTACATGGCCCAGACGATCGTGGTGCAGGAGCAGGCCCTGAACGCAGCTCAGGCGCGCATAGAAGAACTGGAGGAGCAGGCGCGGCAGCCGGCCGGCGGTGGACCGCTCAGCGGCTTCTTCGGCCGCAGCGACGGCAGGCGCTCAGGCTCGGTTCCGCGGGTAGGGCGCACCGCCTCCGTTGCAACTGAAGGGCCGCAGGACACGCCACAGCGGGCAGGCGGCGGTTTTCTTGCCGGCGCCGCGCAGACCGCGATGGGCGTGGCGGGCGGCGTGCTGCTCGGCAACGCGATCGCCGGCGTGTTTGGCGGCAGCGAAGCGAAGGCAGCTGAACAGCCGACGCCGCAGCCGGACGAAGCCGATCAGGCAGGCGATGCCAGCTCCGACAATGGCGGTGACTTCGGTGATATGGAGTTCTGATGAGCGACCCAGACTGTGCCTGTACCGGCGCTGGGGACGATTGCGGGTAAGCATAGGCGAGATGGCGAGGGCAACATCCGGGAAGCGAGCCCTCGCCGGCGGCTAATAACCCAGGCGCTTCAGTTCAGCCTTGACCGCTGCGATCGTCTTGAAGCGGAAGTGCTTCGTTGTGCCGTCGCGCCAATGGCAGTCGCATGTGGCGTCGAACTTCCGGCTCGCTTTCAATTGAGTCAGCGCCTTCTGGCCTGGCTTGGGGCCATCGAAGATGCGAACTTCGTAGAGCGTCCCTTCGACATCGTAGTGCATCTGAGCCCAGGAAAGTATCACGATCAGTTCCTTTGCCGGGTCGTGGTCGGCGTTGGCGAGGCCGAGCGCGATGTCCGGTGTGTCGCCCTCTTGTTCACCGAGCGTGACCTGGATTGCGCGATATCTGTTGTCAGCTAGCCGTTGCAGCGCGACGAGCGGGCGTTCCGGATATTCCTCGGCGGTCTGGTAATCGACGAAGAGTGTCTGGAGGCCGTTCCAGCTCACGGCTGTGGTGTGCGGATCAGCATTGTCGGCGAACCCAACAACACGTTTGGCGAAAGCCAGGTCGTTCTCGCCTGGCGTACGACTGACATCCTGAGCTCGCGCATCGGTGAGCGCGCAGGCGAGGGTGAGGGCAAGACCTGCAAGCAGCGGAAGCGTCTTCATGATTCGCAATCCTAGCATGCCCGTTGCCCCCACAGCGCTGTTGCGAATGTCTAAGAGTGAACGGTCTAATCTCGCCGCCAACGGATGCTATAGCCTTTAGTCGCATAAGATAGATTATGGAACTGGCGTAGCCGATTGGATGTGGCGTGAAGATAGCACTCCGCGAGATCCAAACCCGCGAACCCAGCCGTAAAAACCTCGCCCTTCACGCTGATTCGTAAGGGATTTCGATCGTCATGCCGTCATAAGCAGGCTCGACGTTGGCCGGCGTCTCGGCCATTACCGTGGCGTAGTCGAGCGGAACATGCATATGCGTCAGCACCGCGTTCTTCGGCGCCAGTCCTTCGATCCAGCCAAGCGCCTGGCCAAGCGACAGATGGCTCGGATGGACGGTGTATTGCAGCGCGTCGATGACCAGCATGTCCAGCCCGCGCAAACGCTTGGCGGTCGCCTCCGGAAAGTCGCTGACGTCAGGGCAATAGGCCAGCCCGCCGATGCGGAAACCCAGCGAGGTGATGTCGCCATGGAGCTGCAGCAGCGGTTCGAGGGTGAGGGCGCCGCCCTCGCCTGCGATCACCACCGGCCTGTGGTGGTCGATGATATGGGCGTTGACGATCGGCGGATACGAACTGCCTTGCGGTGTTTCGAAACAGTAGCGGAACGCCTCGCGTAGGCGCAGCATGGTAGCCTGATCCGCATGGATGTCGATCCGGTGGCGCTGCTCGAGCACGAAGCCGCGCAGATCGTCGATGCCGTGGATATGGTCGGCATGCGGATGTGTATAGACCACCGCATCGATGCGCTTGACGGATGCCAGCAGCATCTGCTCGCGGAAATCCGGGCCGGTGTCGATGACGACCGTGGTCCGGGCGCCATTCGCCGCGATCCGCTCGACAAGCGCTGCGGTGCGCGTGCGCCGGTTCCGGGGATTTGCGGGATCGCAATTGCCCCAGTCGCCGGTGATGCGTGGCGTGCCCGGCGATGAGCCGCAGCCGAGGACGGTAAGACGTAACCGGTCGCTCATGCGTCAGGCGCCCGTCGCGCTCGGGCGCGGCATTTTCCCGAACAGCCGGATGAAGTTATCCGTGGTGATGTCAGCGATCTCGGCATCGCTGACGCCGATCGTCTCGGCCAGCACCTTGGCTGTATGCGCGACATAGGCGGGCTCATTGCGCTTGCCGCGAAACGGGATCGGCGCCAGGTATGGCGCGTCGGTTTCGACCAGCAGACGGTCGCGCGGCACATCGGCGGCGACGGCGCGCAGCTCGGCGGAGTTCTTGAAGGTCAGGATTCCGGAAAACGAGACGTACCCGCCGAGCGCCACGCCGATCTCGGCCAGCCGGCGTCCCGACGAAAAACAGTGCAGGATGAAGGGGAAGGCGCCCTTCCCTGTTTCTTCTTCGAGGATATCAGCCATGTCATCGTCGGCGTCGCGCGAATGGATGACCAGCGGCAGACCGGTCACGCGCGCCGCGGCGATGTGGGTGCGAAAGCCCCGCGCCTGTGCGTCGCGCGGCGCATGGTCGTAGAAATAGTCGAGCCCGGCCTCGCCGATCGCCACCACTTTGCGATGAGCAGAGAGCCGCACCAGATCATCGACAGTGACGTCAAGCTCTTCGGCCGCATTATGCGGATGGGTGCCGACCGAGCAATAGACATCATCGAAAGTCTCTGCAATCTCAAGCACTTGGTTAAATCGCTTCACCCTCGTCGAGATCGTCACCATTCGGCCGATGCCGGCCGCTAGGGCGCGGGCGACGATGGCCGCCCGCTCTTCGGCGAAATCCGGAAAGTCGAGATGGCAGTGACTGTCGACCAGCATCAGGCGTTCGCGTCCTGCTTTTCGTAACGCGGAAAGACCGCCTCCGGCGCGGGCAATGCCGTGCCAGGCACCAGCGCATAGTCGGCGTGGACATGCGCAAAGTCACGGTTGTCTGCCGGCACCGCCAGCAGGTCGAGCAGCTTAGCAGCCGACCCCGGAACAAAGGGCTGGCAGAGCAGCGTCACGCGCCGGACGACTTCGATCGTCGTCCACAGAACTGTCTTCATACGCTCTGGATCGCTTTTGCTTAGCGCCCAGGGTTGCTGAGAGGCGAAATAGCGGTCAGCTTCGGCCACCACTCCGAAGATCGCCGCCAGCGCCAAATGGATGCCCTGATCCGCCATCGCCTTTCGCGCGACGGCGAGTGCCCCCACCGCTTGGTCGAGGATGGCGCTGTCGGCTTCGGTCAGTTCGCCGCGCTTTGGCACCGCGCCGCTGCAGTTCTTGGCGACCATCTTCAGCGAGCGCTGCGCCAGATTGCCGAGGCCATTGGCAAGGTCGGCATTGGTGCGGTTGACGATCGCATCATGGCTGTAGCTGCCGTCCTGGCCGAACGGCACTTCGCGCATGAAGAAATAGCGCACTTGGTCGAGGCCGTAGTGCTCGATCATCGCGAACGGGTCGACGACATTGCCGACCGACTTCGACATCTTCTCGCCACGGTTGAACAGAAAACCATGCGCAAACACGCGCTTCGGCAATTCGATGCCGGCCGACATCAGGAATGCCGGCCAGTAGACCGCGTGGAAGCGGATGATATCCTTGCCGATGACGTGGACGTTCGCCGGCCAGAAAGACCATCTCTCATTGGTCGGATCCGGATAACCGGCGGCGGTGATGTAATTGGTTAGGGCATCGACCCAGACATACATCACATGCTTCTCATCGCCGGGCACCGGCACGCCCCATTTGAATGTGGTGCGCGAGATCGACAGATCCTTCAGGCCGGATTTGACAAAGCTGATGATTTCATTGCGCCGCTCCGCCGGTCCGACGAACTCGGGGCTGTTCTCATAGAGCGCGAGCAGTCTGTCCTGATAGGCGGAAAGGCGGAAGAAATAGCTCTCTTCCTCGGTCCATTCGACAGGCGAGCCGAGCGGTTCGCGGCGCACGCCGTCGTCACCGACCTTGGTTTCGGCCTCGTCGAAATAGGCTTCCTGCCGCACCGAATACCAGCCACTGTAGCGGTCGAGGTAGATGTCGCCATTCTCAGCCATGCGCGTCCAGATCGCCTGGCAGGCCTTGTAATGACGCTCTTCGGTGGTGCGGATGAAAACGTCGTTCGAGCAACCGGTCGCTTCGAGCATCGAGCGGAAGATCGCCGAGTTGCGATCGGCAAGCGCTTTCGGCGTCAGGCCTTCGGCGTCCGCCGTCTGCTGCATCTTCAAACCGTGCTCGTCGGTTCCCGAGACGAAGAAGACGTCCTTGCCATCGAGCCGCTGGAAGCGGGCCAGCGTGTCGCTGGCGATGACATTGTAGGCATGGCCGATATGCGGCTTGCCGTTCGGATAGAAAATCGGCGTCGTGACGTAGTATTTTTCGCGTGCCATGGATGAGCCGTCATGAATGTCTGAATGAAAGATGTCGCGGTGAGATATCGCATCGAAACGGCAATTGCCATCCGACGCCAATGTGGTGGCTTCGAAGTTCCTGCGATTGATTGGGAATCAATACTCAGGGGCTTCAAAAGCCACGCCAGCGGCCGTCACATTCGCATTGCAGAATTCAGGCGGTCGATCATGGTCAGGGCGTGCTGCTTTTTGTCGAGGTTGTAGGTCTCGGTTTCAGATATAGCGTTCAAAGCCGCGTGCCAAGTATCCGACAGCGTTTTGGCTCGCGCGAGATCGCTGGCGAGCGCGGCCTGGCTGGCGCCGGCCGACAGCAGATCAAGCGCGCGGCGATTGAATATCTCGAACGGGATCGCCTGGTCGCGGCCGGCGACCGCCTCGGCAAGACGGTAGGCGCCCGCGACATCTAACTTCTTGGACATCACCAGAGCGTCGAGGGTGGCGGCGATTTCGAGCCCGCCATACTGCGTCAACAGGATCGCATTGCGCGCGCTGCCCCCAGACCGCTCCGCCAGCGCCGCGCGCGCCGCAGGATCCTCCGGTGGCGGCGGCTCGATGCCCTCCAGAACCGTCATCAAGCTCTCGGCATCGAGCGGCGCCAACCGCACCATCTGGCAGCGCGACCTGATCGTCGGTAGCAGACTGCCCGGCGCATGGACGATGAGGATGAATAAGGTGCGCGCGGGTGGCTCTTCAAGATTCTTCAGCAAGGCATTGGCAGCATTGGTGTTCATGTCGTCGGCGGGATCGACGATAACCACCCGGTAGCTGCCGTCATGCGACGTCAGCGACAGAAAACGGCTGACCTTGCGGATTTCGTCGACCGTGACCACTGTCTTGAAGCTCTTGGTCTTGTCGTTCACCGGGCGTGTAAGATGCAGCACCGAAGGATGCGCGCCGGTGGCGATCTGTCGAAACAGCGACGAAGCCGGATCTGGAACGGCAAGGCTTTCCGGCGCCTGCTCGAAGGCCGGGTGCTTCAACAGATGATGCGCCAGGTGAAAGGCCAGCGTCGCCTTGCCGATGCCAACCGGTCCGGCAAAGATCAGTGCGTGCGGCAGCTTTCCCGAGCGGTAAGCGGTGGCGAGCATGTTGGCCGCCTGCAGGTGACCGACAAGACGCGGCGTCTCGGATGGCTCGGGCACCCCGTCCAGCGTGTCGTGCTGTTCGGGCGCGATGCGTTCGAAAATCATGCTGGCGCCGCCTGCCTTCTTTGCGCCGGCATCATCCTCTCGAGAGCCGCGAAGACCGCGGCGGTAACGACATCCTCCACCGCATCTAGGTCGGCTGAGGCATCGACGACAACGCAGCGTTCGGGTTCAGCTGAGGCGATCGCGAGAAACGCCTCGCGCCGGCGTTGGTGGATGGCCAATGTTTCTTTCTCGAAGCGGTCCGGTCCGTCACTGCTGCCCCGCCGGGCGGTAGCGCGCCTCAGGCCCTCGGCGGGGTCGATGTCGAAGATCAGTGTCATGTCCGGCACCATGCCGTTGATGGCGACCTTCTCCAATGCGTCCATGAATGCCGGGTCGAGGCCGCCGGTGACGCCCTGGTAGACGCGCGAGGAATCCATGAAACGATCGCAAAGTACGACCGAACCGCGCTCGACTGCCGGCCGGATGACCTGTTCGACATGGTCGGAACGCGCAGCGGCGAAAAGCAGAGCTTCCATCTTGGGGCCGAACGGCTCGGCTGCGCCTGAAAGCAGGACATGCCTGACCGCCTCCGCGCCCGGCGAGCCACCCGGCTCACGTGTCACCAGCACATCGTATTTCTTGGCGCGCATCTTCTTTGCCAGCCGCTCGATCTGCGTCGACTTGCCTGCTCCTTCGCCGCCTTCAAAAGTGATGAAAAATCCGCGCGCCAAGGCCTTTGTCCATACTTCGGGGACCGTATAGTCCCGGCGGGAAAAAAGGTCCACCGCGACGGTGCTAACGCAGCCAGCCGACGGCCAGTTCCTTGGCGGCGTCGAGCGCGCGCCGCGGCAGCGAACCGACACCGATCGACTCGGCGGCAAACAGCGGCGTCTCCTGGCTCAGTGTATCGCCGATCCAGACGCGCAGCGTACCCACCGGCTGCCCCTCCTCCACCGGCGCTGCCACCGGTCCGTCATAGACGATCCTGGCGGTGAGCTTGTCGCGGTTGGTGATCGGCAGGAAGATCTGCACCGGTCCTTTTGCCTTTAACGCGACACCGGACTTGGCACCGCCAAAGACCTGGGCTTCGCCAACCACTTCGTCCTTGGCGAATACTTCAGTCTTCTCGAAGGAGCGAACGCCCCAATCGAGCAGCTTTCGCGCTTCCTCAGCCCGCTCACGGTCGTTTGCCAGGCCGCTCATCGCCGCGATCACCCTTGTGCCGTTGTGGCTGACCGAGCCGACAATGCCGAACCCGGATTGCTCGCTGGCACCGACCGCGAGCCCGTCGGCGCCTATGTCCATGGCCAGTAGCGGATTGCGGTTCCTCTGGGAAATCTTGTTCCAGGTAAAATCCTTCTGGCCGTAATAGCGGTAGAGATCCGGGTAGTTGCGCCAGATATGCAGCGCCAGAAGCGCGAGTTCGCGAACGCTCGTTTGCTGCCCATCGGCCGGCAGACCGGTGGAATTGACGAAAGTCGATTTCTGCAAGCCGATCTGGTGGGCACGCTCGGTCATCTGCGCCGCGAAGTTTGCTTCGGACCCGGCCATCCCTTCAGCGATGACGATACAGCCGTCATTGGCCGCCTGCACGGTCACGCCCTGGATCAGGTCTTCCAGCCGGATCGTCGACTTGAGCTTGGCGAACATGGTCGATGTCCCCGAAGGAGCGCCGCCTTTGCGCCAGGCGTTCTCGCTCACCACGAAGGTATCATCGAGCGTCATGCGCCCTGATTTGATGGCGTCGAAAGCCACTTCCATCGTCATCAGCTTGGCCAGCGAGGCCGGCGGGATCAACCTGTCGGCGTCCTTGGAAAACAGCACGGTTCCGGTTTCGGCATCGATCATGAAGGCCTGGGCGGCCTTGGTCTCGAAAAGCTGAGCTGAGGCCTGCGCAAGCGAGAGCAGCAGCAGGCCGAGCGCCACAAGCCCGGTGAAAGGGTGAAAAGATTTCATCAGGTTCGACCAGTGAGCCGGCGCTTTTGCAAGTTGGCAGAAGCTATCAGGCTTTTGCCTGGCGGATCAATCGCGCGCGAAAAAACCAGGCAGCCCCGAACTCAGTTGCGTACCGCAAGCGCATCCGGCGCACCATGCGACCACGCTGCCTGCAGCATCTCGTCCAGGCTGCCACGACCGTTGGCAAAGAGGTTGACCGAGTACCAGTCCTTGCCTTCAAGTTCCGAGCGCTGGATTTCGGTCTTGCCGAAGCTGGAAAGCTGGGCAGCCACACGCTCCGCTTCGGCGGCATTCTCGAATGAACCCGCCGCGACATAGGCGGTGGGCGACCCGGCTGGAGGGGCTTGCCGCTTCCACGATTGAAGAAGCTCGGCGGACGACATGCCGGTGCGATCCAGCCCGGCAAACGCGTTGGAGGCGCGCTGCACGCGCTCGTCGGCGTAAGACAGCGACGCCATGGTGAACGGCGATTGCGCCGGCAGGTTGATCTCCGGACGCTCCGGCACGATCGGGCCGAAATCGGGCAGTACAATGTCTCCCGAAGCAGATGCTTGCACCGCCATGACAGGCCGTGCATCGGATCCCTGCCCGGAATTCGTCAGCTGACCGGGGAATGGCACGGCAGCAGCGCTCACCGGCAGGCTTGGCGACGGCCCATTCATCGCGACCATGACGCCGCTGGGCAGACCGTCCGACGGATCCGGCGCCCTGTTGCCTGGACGATACGAAGCCACCAGATACTGCCCGTCATTGCCTTCGAGCGGCGCACGGCCGACATATTCAACCTTCACCTCGGCCGTACCGACATTGGCATAGTCGAGCATTTCAGCAGCGCGCTTCGACACATCGATGATGCGTCCATCATGATAGGGCCCGCGGTCGTTGACGCGCACGATCACCGAGCTGCCGGTCTTCATGTTGGTGACCCGCGCATAGCTCGGCAGCGGCATGGTCGGATGCGCCGCCGTCAGATCTGCCATGTCGTAGACTTCGCCGTTGGCCGTCAACCGGCCGTGGAAGGCCTCACCGTACCAGGATGCGAGGCCAACCTTGGCGTAACGCTTGTCTTCCTTCGGATAATACCACTTGCCGCGCACCTGATAGGGCTTGCCGAGCTGGTCGCGTCCGCGAGACGTCTTGAACATGACGCGCGGGCTGGCTTTCACGCCGTATTCGGCTTCGGAAAAATATTCCTTGGAGCGAGGTTTCTTGTTGACCATCGCCCTTTGCTGCGGCCCGGCACATGCTGCAAGAAAGGCTGCCGACAAGGCAAACAGCGCGAAAGCGGAAGCGCGACGAAGACGCGGGCGCGCCGTGGTCTGCATATTTTGATTGTCCCCTATAGCATCGACGAAGGCACCGCAGCATGAACGTCAGCGATGCCAAAGCACCCACTCCAGAAACGCCGGCGACGCCCTACCCCAATCCTTTTTGTGCGCAGGAATTGTTTATCACCGTATTAACCGATTGTGGTCGGAACCGGGCGAGATTGTGGCATGGACCGCTTCGCTGATCGGCATGAAAATCATCGCTTATCGATCAGAAACGCTCGTTGGTGGCGCACTTTGCCCCTGGCTTGGCGTATCTGCGAGCGCAGATTCAGGGACCGAAGATCACAAGTTCGGTGAACGTCAGATCTCCAGGTGCGGGTGGTCTGGGACCTTTGAAGTATTTCAGCCCCTTGTTGGGGCGGTACCATCCCACCAAGCCTGGAATCCGCTCCTTGGCGTCGACAAAGCAAACCAGGATTCCGCTTCGCAAGAGAAAGCGCCCCATCGCGCCGGCGCAGCGGCCCAAATCCGCAAGCGAGCGGCAATAGATGACTTGGTGGCATCGGATAACACCGTGCAACATTCGGCGCGGCATCAACACCAGGGGGAACGCTACTCCGTCGCAAATGCAGATCAACGACAGGCAGCCCAGCGCGGCGTGTTCCGACAGTATGTATCTCTCACTCTCGGGCAGCATCGCCAATTCCGGGAGATCGGGACGCACTTCGACCACGCGACATGACCGCTGCGCCGAACTTAAAGCCGGCAAGAAGGTAAATTGTCCGCTGGAGAAGAGCCGAAAGCCGAGCGCCCGGTTGGCTTTCAATGTCGCTTGTGCAGGCGAAATGTTCGTGTAGGTCACGTCCTTCCGCTTGAGAACCGCCGCAACCAACATGGCGCCATAGGGACGGAAATCTGCATCGACTGACCAGCTTGAAAGATTGCAGCGAATTTCCTCGCTCTCCGACCCGTGATAGCGAGCATAAAGGGTGAGCACGACGCCGACGATCCGACCGGCATGCTCCAAAGCAAAGCCATATTGTGGGAACTCGGCAACCACAGGCCGCTGCGACAAGCGGGTCAGAGCGTGTATCCAGTAACTCCGATTACGCGCCGGAAAGCCCCTGCACAGGCAATCAACCACTCCCTCCCAGTCGGTTTCGCGGACTGGTCTACAGCGAAGACCGGGCGGGAGAGCGCCAAGTACGGCCAAAATCAACTCCAGAATACGATTTACTTACATGTGCCTAACGCGCCCAACATATCAGCGCTCAACGATTAATAGTCCGTGCGGGTTTTAAAAACGATTTTCCACACTCAGCACAAACACAGCTCGCCATGACGCTGCTCACCGCCCTGGATCGCGCCGAAAGGTGCGGCCGCCACGGTTGACTTGGCGCTGAATGCGGCTTTACAGGAATGGAGCGCGAACCGGTCGGGGAACGTCCTGGTGCCAATCCGGTACCGACAACTCGAACCCGCTCCTCTCGCGATATCCTAAGTGATTGAAAAATCACCTTGGAGGGATGGCCGAGCGGTTTAAGGCACCGGTCTTGAAAACCGGCGTGGGTGCAAGCCCACCGTGGGTTCGAATCCCACTCCCTCCGCCATATCCGTCTTTGTCCAACCCGGAGACATGGGTAACAGATTGTACTTAAGACATGGGTGACAACCTCGTGCCGAACGGGTTGTCGATGGTCTGCAAGGTCCTCTGTTCCAAGT
>NZ_JAMYLV010000039.1:0-53205 GCF_040318195.1 Mesorhizobium sp. M1273
CGGATAAGGTGTTCCACGGACGGCTCCCTTGTTTGAGATCTCAACGAACTCATTCTGGCACATCCGATGCCGTCGGGCGCCGTCCACCCCATCATGCCGTGATAGTGATGCAGTGCGCCGGCGGTGCAGAACCGAACGCTCATCATCCCGTTCTGGGTAACGGGGCTATCCCGATCGGTGGTAGATCACACTAATCCTGATCCGCCGTGCCCTTCGGCAGAGGTAACGGCATGGATCCTAGGGTACTCCGCGACGTCGCTTCGCGACTGCTACGCCCTAGGATGACGAAGGACGAGCGCTTCAGCGAACCTCCCTACCAATCGCTGAGCTTGGTGTCGGGGCCGTATTCCTGGCCCTCGATGTCCTTCACCACGGCCTGGCCGCAGCGCATGGTCTTGGCTTCCTGGTCATAGGCATAGGTCGGCGAGCCGAACAGGTGCCAGCCCTTGTTCAACGCCGCCGTCACCTTGTGGCAGAAGCTGGAATCGTCCGGACCGGACAGAAAACGGTAGAGTTTCATTCTTCAATCCTGTCGTCAGTTGCGTTAGTCATGCGCGAACAGCGGCGGCCTTCGCCAGCAGTTTTTCGGCCTGCGCCAGATGCAGCCGCTCGACCATCTTGCCGTTCAGCGCAACTACCGCCCTACCGGTATTTTGGGCGAGCGCGAAGGCATCCTTGACCGCGCGCGCTTCGGCTATTGCTTCGGGCGACGGTGCAAAGGCGCGGTTCGCGGCTTCGATCTGAGCCGGATGGATCAGCGACTTGCCGTCAAAACCCATGGCGGCCGCTTCCGTGCACTCGCGCGCAAACCCGTCCATATCGCGAAAATCATTGAAGACGCCATCGAGCAGGTCGAGGCCGCCGGCGCGCGCGGCGAGCACCATCTGCATCAGCCATGGAACGAGATAACGCCGGTCGGGCGTGGCGAGAATGCCGGTGTCCTTGACCAGGTCGTTCGTTCCGGCAACGAAACAAACCAGGCGAGAGCCCGGATCGCGGCCGAGCTCGGCAATCGGCCCGATGTTGAGCAGCGCCTTGGGCGTCTCGATCATCGCCCATAGCTTGACTTCGTCGGCGATAAAATTGTCGTCGAGCACGTCGCCGGCCTCGAGAATGTCGCGCGGCGTGTCGACCTTGGGCAGCAGGATGGCGTCGGGCGAGCATTTTGCCGCGGCCAGCAGGTCGGCGCCGCCCCACTCGCTCGACAGCGCATTGATGCGCACGACCATCTCGCAGCGCCGGTTGGAATGGCCGGCGAAAATCGCCACCAGCTTTTCGCGCGCGGAAGGCTTGTCGGCCGGGGCGACGGCGTCCTCGAGATCGATGACGACGGTATCGCAGGCCAGCGATTGGATCTTGGCCAGCGCCTTGTCGTTCGAAGCCGGGATGTAAAGCACCGAGCGGCGCGGGCGGTAGCTTTCGGTGGTCATCTCCGATCTATGCCGTCTGCAGCCGGCCGAGGCAAGCCGTGCATAAAAACTGCACGCAACTTCGGAAAATCTCCTCGTCTCCGCCCCGCTTGCCACCCGACCGGATGCGACAAGGGCGGCATGCAAGAGCAAACGAACTCTCGTTGGTCCCTGCCGTACCGGCTTCGCCGCGAAAGCTGGTGGCTCGTCGATCCGCCCCGGACTTCGGTAAACCTCCTCCCTTTCGTCCGGAAATCCCCGCCCACCGGCCGCATCAAAGCCGCCGAGAAAGCCCGATCATGATAGTATTCCTCCCGGCGGCGCCGAGCTATTGCAACCGCTTCGGCGTTGCCGTCCTGCTCGTCGCGCTGGCCGATTTTTTCTTCTATGGCCAACCGGCGGGCATCACGCTTTTCCTGTTCGGCGTTGCGATTGCCGCGGCGAGCATGGCTCTCCATCCTCTCGGCTCCTTCAACGATGGCAAATTCTGGTTCAAGCCGGTTGCGCTGCTCATGGCGCTGCTGCCGCTTGTGGAAAATGTCAGCGCACTGTCCGTCTCGATCGCGCTGGCGGGGCTGGCCATCTTCGCGCTTTCACTGGCCGGACGGTTGCGGCGCGGCCTTGCCCGTATTGCCGGCCAACTCTCGCTGTTCCTGGTTGCAACGCCATTTCGGCTCGTTCTTGATTTCTTCCGCTGGCGCACGGCGGCGCGGCGGCTTGGCCGGCGGCGCGTGCGCCTTGCGGCGATCGCCGTCTGGGTCATGCCGCTGGGCCTCGGCGCAGTGTTCCTCGCGCTGTTCGGCGCCGCCAATCCCGTCATCGAATACTGGTTTTCGCTGATTGATCTCTTCGCCCTGCTCAACCTCATGCAGTTGCCGCGTCTTGCCTTCTGGCTATTCGCGCTCGCCGGCGTATGGGCCTTTCTGCGGCCGCGCCTGCCGCGGCTTCTCCGGCATATTCCCCGGTTGGGAACGCCTGCCAGCACACCGACGAGGCCAGCCATAAGTCCCACGATCGAAGACATCGTCTTCGGCAAGGCCGCTATCCTCCGCGCGCTCGTCGTCTTCAACATCCTGTTCGCGGTGCAGAGCGCACTCGACGCCACCTATCTGTGGGGCGGCATCGCGCTTCCCGACGGGCTGACCTATGCCGCCTACGCGCATCGCGGCGCCTATCCGCTGATCGTCACGGCGCTGCTGGCCGCCGGCTTCGTGCTGGCGGCGCTGCGGCCGGGAAGCGCGACCTCCGGCGATCCGCTCATCCGCCGGCTGGTTTATGCCTGGGTGGCGCAGAACATCCTCCTGGTGATCTCGTCGATCCTGCGGCTCGATCTCTATATCGGTATCTATGCGCTGACCTATTGGCGTGTCGCTGCGTTCGTCTGGATGGGGCTGGTGGCGGCGGGCCTTGTCCTGATCATGGCCCGCATCGCGCGCGAAAAGTCCAACGAATGGCTGCTTGCCGCCAATCTTCTGACGCTATCGGCGACGCTCTATGCTTGCTCGTTCATCAACTTTGCCGCGCTGATCGCCAACTACAATGTCGACCATTGCTTCGAAATGACCGGCCAAGGCACCCAGCTCGACGTCTGGTACTTGCGCTCGCTCGGACCCGGCGCCTTGCCGGCGCTCGATCGCTTCGTCCAGCACCAGAGCAGGACGGTTTCCGCGGAGGATGCCTCCATCCGCGAACTCGCCGGCTGGTATGCACAGGACGAAGCACGCTTCCGCGCCGGCCAGGAGAACTGGCGGGGCTGGAGCTTTCGTGACTGGCGGCTCAACCGCGCCCTCGACAGGCGTGGCCCGTTCGTGGTTCCTCCGATGTCCGAACCCTTCATGCCGGGCCGCTGATTTGATGCCGCACCACATACTGGTCGCCGACGACGACCCGCACATTCGCGAAATCATCTGCTTCGCGCTGGAAAAGGCCGGCATGAAAACGCTGGCGGTGCCGGACGGCGCGGCTGCCTTGCAGGCGATAGAGCGCCATGCGCCCGATCTCGTCGTGCTCGACATCGGCATGCCGGAAATGGACGGGCTGGAAGTGTGCCGGCGGCTGCGCCACACATCCGACCTGCCGGTGCTGTTCCTGTCCGCGCGGGATGAAGAGATCGACCGCGTGCTCGGGCTGGAGATGGGCGGCGATGATTATGTCACCAAGCCGTTCAGCCCGCGCGAGCTGGTCGCCCGCGTCAACGTCATTCTGCGCCGCGCTCGGCCCACGCCGGAACCAGCCGACGACCGGCAATTCTCGCATGGCAGACTGTTGCTGGTTCCGGCAAGCCATACAGCCAGCTTCGACGGCAAGCCGCTGGCGCTGACGTCGATCGAATTCGCGATCCTAAAAGGCTTTTTGGCGCGGCCGGCGCATGTGCTTGGCCGCGACATGGTGATGGGCAACGCCTATGCGGCCAATATCCATGTCGCAGACCGCACCGTCGACAGCCACATCCGCAATATCCGCGCCAAGCTGGCGGCCGTCGGCTGCGTCGATGCGATCGAGACCGTGCACGGCGTCGGTTTTCGGCTGGGCGGATGCGGCGCGTGAGCGCCCAAGAACTGATTGGCAGCAAATGGCGGCCTCGCCTCGCCACGGTCGTCATCGCCATCCTGATCATGGTGATGGCGCTGCCGCTGGCCGGCCTGTTTTTCTTCCGGCTCTACGAGAACCAGCTGATCCGGCAAACCGAGGCCGAGCTGATCGCCCAAGGCGCCGCCCTTGGCGCGATCTATGCGCAAGAGGTTCGCGAGGCCGGCATTGCCCCGGAAAAGCTAGGCGCACCCGTGCCTTCACCCAACACCAGCGATCGGGCCTCTCCCTACCAGCCGATCGAACCGGGCCTCGATCTTGCGTCCGACGGGATCCTGCCGACCCGGCCCGCGGCCACCGCGGCCAGCGCCGATCCCGCGTTCGCTTCAATCGGCGCACGCCTGTCGGGCATTCTTGCCGAGACGCAGAAGACCACGCTCGCCGGCTTCCGGCTGCTCGATCCCAGAGGCGTGGTCATCGCCGGCCGTGAGGAGGCCGGCCTGTCGCTCGCGGCTGTCGAAGAGGTTCGCGCAGCGCTTGCCGGCCGCTACGCCAGCGCGCTCAGGCTGCGGGTTCCCGACCAGCCGTCGCCGCCGCTCTATTCGGTCAGCCGCGGCACCAAGGTTCGCGTCTTTGTCGCCATGCCGGTTGCGGTCTCCGGCAAGGTCGCCGGCGTCGTCTATCTGTCGCGGACGCCGAACAACATCGTCAAGCATCTCTATGGCGAGCGCGGCAAGGTGGCGCTGGCGGCAATCGCCATCCTCGGCGGCGCGCTGCTGATCGGGCTGGTCTTCCTGCGCGCCGTCAGCCGTCCGATCTATGCGCTGATGGAACGCACGAAACGCATCGCCGCCGGCGACCGCGCGGCGATCAGGCCGCTCGATCACCACGGCACGCGCGAAATGGGTGAACTCTCTGCTGCTTTCCTCGACATGGCCGAAAAGCTGCACGCACGCTCCGACGGCATCCAGACCTTTGCCACCCACGTCTCGCACGAGCTCAAATCGCCGCTGACGGCGATCCAGGGGGCCGCCGAACTGCTGCGCGATTCGGGCAGCGCGATGGACGAGGCCGAGCGGCGGCGTTTTTCGGACAATATCGTCACCGATGCCGGCCGGCTCAACCTTCTGGTGCGCCGCCTGCTCGACCTGGCGCGCGCCGAAAATCTCGAACCGAGCGGCGAAAACATGTCGCTCACTGCTGCACTGGCGCTGCTGCCGGCCGACGACAGGCTGGCGGTGCGCGTCGAGGCGGGCACCGAGATCGGGCTGCGCATATCGGCCGAAAACGCTGCGATCGTGCTGGCCAATCTCATCGACAATTCGGCGCGGCACGGCGCGACGCTGGTATCGGTCACAGCCGCAAAAGCGGACGGCAAGGCCACCATCGTGGTCGCTGACGACGGCGCCGGCATTTCGCCCAGCAACCGAGGCCGCATCTTCGAGCCGTTCTTCACCACGCGCCGCGATTCCGGCGGCACCGGCATGGGCCTCGGCATCGTGCTGGCCCTCCTGAAAGCGCATGATGGCACGATCCGGCTGGTTGACTCGGCGAGCGGCACGCGCTTCGAGATCATCCTGCCGGCGGCGTGACTCGGCGATTCAGACCGGAAGGGCGAAAAGGTGCATTACGACATCGTCATCATCGGCGGAGCCATCGTCGGCTCGTCGGTTGCCTATTACCTGCGCAAGGAAGGGTTTTCGGGCTCGATCGCGCTTGTCGAGCGCGACCCGCAATTTTCCCGCGCCGCGACCACGCTGTCCTGCGCCTCAATCCGCCAGCAGTTCTCGATCCCGGAAAACATCCGGCTGTCGCAATTCACGCTGAAACTGTTCCGGCGGCTCAGGGAAGAGTTTGGCGCGGACGCCGATATCGGCTTTCGCGAAGGCGGCTACCTCATCCTTGCCGGCGAGAACGGGCTGCCGATCCTGCGGGCCAACCACGAGGCGCAGATGGCCGAGGGCGCCGACATCGTGCTCGAGGATGCCGAGGCGCTCGTCCGCCGCTTTCCGTGGCTGTCGGTCGAGGGCATTTCCGCCGGCGCCTATGGCCGCAGCGGCGAAGGCTGGTTCGACGCGCATGCGATGCTGATGCTGTTCCGCAAGGCACTGCGAAGCAAGAACATTGATTTCATCACAGCGTCGGTGACCGGTATCGAGCGGCAGGGGAAGCGCGTCGCCGGTGTGACCCTCGACAATGGCGAGCGGCTCGAGGCCGGCACCGTCGTTAACGCCGCCGGGCCGAATGCCGGCAAGGTGGCAGCAATGGCCGGGCTGGCGCTGCCGGTGGAGCCGCGCAAGCGCAATGTCTTCGTCTTCGAGGCGCGCGAAAAATATGACGACATGCCGCTGCTGGTCGACCCGAGCGGCATCTATGTCCGGCCGGAGGGCTCGGTCTACATCACCGGCGGCGCCGAGCCGGAAGAGGGCGAAGGACCGGCCGACCCCGCCGACTTCGACCCCGACTGGCCGCTGTTCGAAGAGGTGATCTGGCCGGTGCTGGCGACCCGCATTCCGGCCTTCGAGGCGATCAAGCCGACGCGCGCCTGGGTCGGCCATTACGACTACAATACGCTCGACCAGAACGCGGTGATCGGCCCGCACCCGGAGGTCGGCAATTTCCTCTTCGCCAACGGGTTTTCCGGTCACGGCTTGCAGCAGGCTCCGGCGGTCGGCAAGGCGCTGGCCGAACTGATAGTACATGGCGGCTATCGCACGGTGGATTGCTCGGCGTTCGGGTACAGCCGGATCGCCGACGGGCGGCCGTTTCGGGAATTGAATGTAATTTAACGCTGGCGCGAAGGGATGCTACCGTTGCTTGGTGGATTGAGCCGCCGCCAAGCCGCCCGTACCAAGATACGCCTGAAGCCAGCCCAGCACCCGGGCCCAGCCTTCGGCATGCTTCGTTGCGGCAGCAGCGAGGCCGGCGAAGCCGCCATGGCAGATGGTGACGCGTGTGCCGCCGGCGATCGGCTCCAGCAGCCAGGCGACTTTGGTTTCGCGGCGGCCAAGCGTCGGATGGTCCCAGTCGTATCTCCGCGTCTGCACGATCCGGCGCGGCTCTTCGATCTCCAGGAATTCGCCGCTGGCGGGCAGGTGTCTGCCGGCCGCCGTCTCGACGGTGACGCTCCAGCGGCCGCCGACGCGGAGGTCGGCCGCCCATCCGGTCATCCGGTAGGTCCTGGCGGACCCCCACCAGCGCTCGACCTCGTGTGTAACGAGCGCGTCAAATATCCGCTCGGGCGGCGCGCGAACATCGGCGCTCGCCATGACGGTCTCGCCATTGGTCATGCTGTGCACCGCGGAACCGTGCATCACCTGTCCTCAAGAAGGTTTCGCTATCGAAACGACCTCAAGCTTTCGACGCCGGGCGCGACAGGCCTTTGCCGGTTTCGAGCAGGCTCTTCAGGCTGGACAGGATGAGCGGCCAGCCGTTCGCCACATGGCCAAGCAGCTTGTGCGGTCCATCGGCTTCGTGTGTGATGGCGAGCTTCATCATCTCGCCCTCCTGCTCGAGGGCGAAGGTGCAGCGTGTGTAGCCGTCCGCCTTGACCTCGGGCATGAACTCGTTGCGCTATTTGAGCACGATGCGCTTGGGTGGATCGATCTCGAGGACCTCGCCGCTGTCGGTGACGCGGCCGTCGGTGTAAACCATCTTCCACGCCGAACCTTGTTTCCAGTCGCTTAGCATCTGAGCGCCGAGGAAATATTGCCGCTGGAACTCCGGCTCGGTCAGTGCTTGCCAGAGTTTTTCGGGCGAGGTGCGGATGTAGGTGACATAAACGAAAATGTTGCTCATCAGTCTTCCCTTTCGAGACGTTTCTTCAAATCGCCGAGGGCGCCCAGTCGTCCCCGCTCGAATTTGCCGATCCAGCGTTCGGCGATCTCGTTGATGGGAACGGGATTCAGATAATGTTGCTTCTCGCGTCCCTTGCGGATGGTGGCGACGAGGTTTGCTTCTTCCAGGATCGCCAGATGCTTGGTCACCGCCTGGCGCGTCATGTCCATCTCACCGCACAGCGCGTTCAGCGTCTGTCCGTTCCTGGCATGAAGGCTGTCCAGCAATCGCCGGCGTGTCGGGTCGGCCAAGGCCCGAAAGACATCATCCATGCTCATGATCCTAATATGCAACTATTTGGTTGCATGTCAAGGGGCAGAACCCTAGCCAAGGATGCGCGGGTTGAGGTCGCTGGGAGTGGATTTCAGCGCTTGCGGCCGAACCAGAATGCGTTGGACATGCGCTCCATGCCGATACGCTCATAGAAGCCGACGACGTCGGGCATGGAGATCAGGCTGATGGCAACGGAAGGTCCGAGTTGCCGGCGTGCCTCATCCATCAGACCCTTGCCGATACCCAGCCCTTGCGCCGATGCAGAAACAGCGAGCTCGGAGATATAGCAGACCCAGGAAAAGTCGGTGATGCCGCGAGCGACACCAACCAGCGGCTTGCCCGGTGCATCGATGCGCGCGGTGAGCACCAGGTCGGCACTCGTGAGCATCGCCTTCAAACGGGCATGATCATCGACGGGCCGTGTCTCGCCGAGGCCGGATTCCACCAGAACGCGGCGGAACTCGGCGATGCCGAGGCCCGGTTCGCTGGCGTAAAGGATCGTGGATCGCGTTGTCATGTCGACAAAAGTGCACCATGGGCCGGTGGTTTTGAAGCTGTTTTGTACCGATTTTGTGTTTCGATCGACGACGGAAGTCCAAAAACAGCCGTCTTTTATTTGCCCGCGGCATTGTGTAAACCGAGCGCCAGCAATTCCCCGCAACGAGAAGAAGACGGGCAAGAACCATGGAAAAATTCACCAAGCTCACCGGTGTCGCCGCGCCGATGCCGATCGTCAATGTCGACACCGACATGATCATCCCCAAGGATTATCTCAAGACGATCAAGCGCACCGGGCTCGGCACCGGCCTGTTCGCCGAAATGCGTTACAAGGACGACGGCTCGGAAAACCCGGACTTCGTGCTCAACAAGCCGGCCTACCGCAAGGCGCAGATCCTGGTCGCCGGCGACAATTTCGGCTGCGGCTCGAGCCGGGAACATGCGCCGTGGGCGCTGCTCGATTTCGGCATCCGCTGCGTCATCTCGACCTCGTTCGCCGACATTTTCTACAACAACTGCTTCAAGAACGGCATCTTGCCGATCACCGTCAGCCCGGAAGACCTGGAGAAGCTGATGGACGATGCCTCGCGCGGTTCCAACGCGACGCTGTCGGTTGATCTCGAAGCCAAGGAAATCCGCGGGCCGGACGGCGGCGTGGTCAAGTTCGACCTCGACGAATTCAAGCGCCACTGCCTCTTGAACGGCCTCGACGATATCGGCCTGACCATGGAGAAGGCCGGCGCCATCGCTTCGTTCGAGAAGAAGAACGCTGCTGAGCGACCCTGGGCCTGAGCGGTAGGATGACCTGGCCGCGACAGGCCGGGTTCGTGGCGGCTGAACGGAGGGGACAGTCATGACACGTTCGCTTCTTGCCGGGGTCTGCGCGCTGGCGTGGATTCTGATGCCGGTGGCAGGCGGGCATGCGCAGACCGACATGGTGCTCGTGCCGGCTGACGATGCGTCCGGCGGGGCCGCCGACCAGGGCGCATTGAGCAATGCGGCCCTAGCCGACGATGGCAGCCAAGCACCGATCCCGTTCGAGGGCGGCCAGCTGACCATCACTCAGGAGGAAGAGTACGGGGAACGGGTGCTCGCCTTCGACGGCAAGGAACTGGCGCGCAATTACGACGTCTTCTTTGACAAGATCGTCGAGGTCGGCGGCGTCAACGTCGCGCTGGTCGATGTCGGCGATGGTGGCAATCAATGCGGCCCGGCCAAGGTGATCGTTTGGAAGCCGGAAGGCGGCACGATCCAGACGGTCACGGTCGAGCAGGATGAATGCGGCGCGCCGCCGGCCGCGATCTCCGACAGCGCCGTCTATTTCGTACCCTATCTGCTGCCGGGCGATTCCAAGCCGGCGCTGCAATGGTCGCCGACGGCCGGACTGACGACGTCCGGCAATCTGACCTACATGCCGGAGCCGGGCACCGACTGGAAGGACGTTGATCCGTCGAAATACGACAACATCATCGACGCCTTCCACAATGAAGCGGTCTACAAACTAGCCGAGACACTGCTTGGCAAGGACATGCCCGACATGGCGACCAGCCTGCTGGTCGGCGGCGGCACGGAAAAAACCGCGTCGGGCGCCTTTTTTGCCAGCGGCTGCGTGCCGCATGATTGCGGCGGCAATGACGGCTTCATGGCGGTCGACCCGGTCAACCAGAAGCTCTATTTCGCCCGCCGCGGCGACAAGCCCGAGCCGGACGCGTGGCCAGCGGTGAGTACATGGCCGGCCGACGTGAGGGAAGCGCTGGACAAGGCGCTGGGGTCGGCGAATTAGAAATCGTTCTGCCGCAATCCTTCGCGCGCCCCGGACATCTCCCCACTTGGGGGGAGATCAGCCGTCACCGCCGCTTTCGCCAAACCGCCTACGCTGCAAAAAAGGAGGACCTATGCGAAAACTGATCTCCACCGGTTCGCCCTTCGAGAAGACCGCCGGCTATTCGCGCGCCGTGGTGCAGGGCGACTGGTGTTTCGTGTCCGGAACGACCGGCTACGATTATGCGACCATGTCGATGCCGGAGACCGTAGAGGCACAAACGCGCAATTGCTTGGCGACGATCGCCAAGGCGCTCGGGGACGGCGGCTTCGAGACGGCCGATGTGGTGCGGGCACATTACTATATTACCGATGCGGCTTTCGTGGATGTGGTGTTCCCGATCCTCGGCGAGGTCTTTGGCGAGATCAGGCCGGCGGCAACGATGATCGTGTGTCAGCTCAACAAGCCGGAGATGAAGATCGAGATCGAGGTGACGGCGCTGCGGCGCACAGCCTGATGCCTGTCACGGTTGCGAAAACGACACGGTCAGCACGAGGATCGGCCCATGGCGAAGGTCAGGCGCATCGTTGCAAACATAGACACGCAGGATATCGCGGCGGCAAAGCCCTTCTATCAGGATGTGCTCGGCCTCGATCTCAAGATGGATATGGGCTGGATCGCTACCTACGGCTCGCAAGAGACGATGTCCGTGCAGGTCAGTTTCATGGCCGAAGGGGGATCAGGAACGCCGGTGCCGGACATCTCTATCGAAGTCGACGACGTCGATGCCGCGCTTGAAAGCATGAGGACGGCCGGCTTTGCCATCGAATACGGTCCGGCGGACGAACCCTGGGGCGTGCGGCGCTTCTTCGTACGCGACCCGTTCGGCAGGCTGGTCAATATCCTTTCGCATCTCTAGGCATTTTGTCTTGAGCATCGGAGTTTCCCAAAACCGGTTTCCACTTTTGGGTCCGATGCTCTGAACCGCAGGCTTGCGCGCCGGCCGCTTGGCGTTTAGCAAGGCCGCGGCTCACGACACAATCAGGACGGTTCCCCATGGCTTCGAAAAATCTTCTCCTGCTTGCCGGCGACGGCATCGGCCCCGAGGCGATGGCCGAGGTGAAGAAGCTGATTTCCGCCATGAACGACAAGCTCGGCAGCGATTTCGTCACCGATGAGGGCCTTGTCGGCGGCTGCGCCTACGACGCGCATGGCGCGGCGATTTCCGATGCCGACATGGCCAAGGCAATGGCGTCGGACGCGGTGCTGTTCGGCGCCGTCGGCGGGCCGAAATGGGATGCGGTGCCTTACGAGGTGCGCCCGGAGGCGGGTCTGCTGCGGCTGCGCAAGGACATGGAGTTGTTTGCCAATCTCAGGCCGGCAATCTGCTATCCGGCACTGGCGGCGTCCTCCTCGCTGAAGCAGGACGTGGTCGAGGGGCTCGATATCCTGATCGTGCGCGAGCTCACCGGCGGCGTGTATTTCGGCGAGCCTAAGCAGATCATCGACCTCGGCAACGGCCAGAAGCGCGGCATCGACACCCAAATATACGATACGTTCGAGATCGAGCGCATTTCGGGCGTTGCCTTCGAGTTGGCACGCACGCGCAAGAACCACGTCACCTCGATGGAAAAGCGCAATGTGATGAAGTCGGGTGTGCTGTGGAACGAGGTCGTCACCCAGACGCACAAGGCCAGGTATGCCGACGTCAAGCTCGATCACATGTTGGCCGATGCTGGCGGCATGCAGCTGGTGCGCTGGCCGAAGCAGTTCGACGTCATCGTCACCGATAATTTGTTCGGCGACATGCTGTCCGACATCGCCGCCATGCTGACCGGCTCGATCGGCATGCTGCCGTCGGCCTCGCTCGGCGCGCCGGATGCGAAGACAAAAAAGCGCAAGGCGCTCTACGAGCCGGTGCACGGCTCGGCGCCCGACATCGCTGGCAAGGGCATCGCTAATCCGATCGCCATGATCGCCTCCTTCGCCATGTGCATGCGCTATTCCTTCGGCATGGTTGAAGAGGCCGACCGGCTGGAAGGCGCGATCGCCGCCGTGCTCGATCAGGGCTTGCGCACCAGGGATATTCATTCACCGGGGATGACCGAGGTCGGCACGACCGAGATGGGCGACGCGATCATCGCCAAATTTTTGGGGTGACAGGTGTATGGGTGAGGTGCAGCGCGCCATTGAAAGGGATCTTCTCGGCGAGCACCAACGCCAGGCTGAGTTTCGCGGCGATCAACACCTCGCGCCATTGCTGCAGTTCATCTGCGACCGATATCAGGTCGAAAAGAGCGATTTCTACCTGCTAGAAGCCATTCCCGATCAATACGAGTTGTGTCTCTTGATCTGGCTTTGGCCGGATAGGGTGGTCGACTGCGAAATCGCCTATGAAGGGTCCACATTCGAGGTTGTCGGGACGGAAACGATCCAGACCCACAAGAAGACCCTTCGTGGTCATTCCGCGAAGGACTTCAAGATCATCGAACGCATCGCCTTGAGCGAACACAAGCAGCTTTAGCAGAACCAACTCAGGTGAGGTTATGCGGTCTTGATCCCCTCCGGCACCGGACCCCACTGGTTTACGCGCGGCTGCGTCGGGATCAGCGCAAAGATCAGGATGATCACGGTGCCGAAGGTCGGGATCAGGAAAAGCAGGAAGAGCCAGCCGGTCAGGCCGGTATCGTGCAGGCGACGCACGTTGAGCCCGAACCACGGCAGGGCTGTCGCCAGCAGGAAGAGACCGGAAAGGCCGACCGTCACTGCCGGCAATTCACTGTTGTCGAGATTGCCCATGGCGTCGTCGATAAAGACGCCGAGTCCTATGACCACGATCAGCGCGATCGTCCAGAACAGACAATAGCCCCAATACTCCTTGCGGCGGGCACGGCCGGCGAAGTTGAAGTAATTCTCGGTCAGACCCCACCAGAAGTAGCTCCACAGGCCAGCCGATTCAGCCGGACTTTGTTCAGCGGAACGGCCGAAATGTTGCGGCTGACGTGCCGCGGGCGCATTGCCGGCCTGAGTTGGGGCGGCGGTTGCAGTGGAGGCGTCGGCGGGCGCGCTGGCAGGTTGGGCGCGGATCGAAAAAACATCGCGTGCCCGTCCGCCAGCCGGCTGGAATTCGACGGTCGTACCTCCGGCAACCGATGCTTCGCGGCGCAAATCTTCGCGCGCCAAAGTGTAGCGGTTGCCGTCGGCTCCGGTGATGAAGCCGAAACCCTGGTCTTCGTCGTAATGAAGAACTTCGCCGCGCATGTCCTGCCCACCCCCATTTCCCCGCCCCAGACTGTGCAAAGTTCCGGCAGACCGCAAGAGGCGTGCGGAAATGGAGAGTTCTGGCTATTTACCCCGGCCGTTTCTTCGATTTCTTGTGTTTCGCAGGTCCGCCTTCGAACTTCGCCTTGGCCGGTTTCCCGCCCCAGGGCTTCGCCTCGAATGCCGGGCGCTGGTCGGCCGGTGCGCGCTTCTCGAATTTGGGCGTGTTCTGATCGAAGGTGCGCTTGCCGCGGTGCGGCTTCTTGTCGGGTCGTGGTTCCTGGTAGCCGGCCCGCGACAAATCCGGCGTGCCATCCAGCCGCTTGACCGCAATGTTGCCCTGCAGCTTGCGGTCGGGGCCGATCGCAGCGAGGAAACGCTCGGCCCAGTCCGCCGCGATCTGCACGAAGGTTTCCTCCGGCTGCATCTTGATGGCGCCGATCTCGCGCTTAGAAATGCCGCCTGTCCGGCACAGCATCGGGATCAGCCAGCGTGGCTCGGCATTCTGCCGGCGTCCGACCGACAGCGAGAACCAGACGCTGTCGCCGAAATCGTCGCGGCGGCTCGGTGCCTCATCCCGGCGCGCAAATTTTTCGCCCGACGGCGTGAACGGTGCCACGTCGAGAAGATCTTCCGGTGCCGAGTGGCTGGAGCGGCACATCCGCACGAAGGCGGCGGCAACCCGTTCGGGCCCGTGCTGATCGAGAAGCGCCTCGACGAAGCCGCGCTCCTCATCCTTCATAGGCTCGCTGAAGACCGGATCAGCGAGAATGCGCTCATCGTCGCGCCGTATCACGTCGTCGGCCGACGGCGGGCTCGCCCAGGTTGCCGCAAGGCCGGCACTTTGCAGCAGCCGCTCGGTGCGCCTGCGGGCACTATTGGGCACGATCAGCGCGCTGACGCCCTTGCGTCCCGCACGACCCGTGCGTCCGCTTCGGTGCAGGAGCGTTTCCGGGTTGGTCGGCAGGTCGGCATGGATCACCAGCTCGAGATTGGGCAGGTCGATGCCGCGTGCCGCGACGTCGGTGGCGATGCAGACCTTGGCGCGGCCGTCGCGCATCGCCTGCAGCGCGTGGCTGCGCTCGTTCTGGCTAAGCTCGCCGGACAGCGCCACGACGGAAAAGTTGCGGTTGTTGAAGCGTGCCGTCAGATGGTTGACGGCGGCGCGGGTGTTGCAGAACACCAATGCATTCTTGGCCTCGTAGTAGCGAAGCACGTTGATGATGGCGTTTTCGCGGTCCGCCTGGGCGACGCTCAGCGCCCGGTATTCGATGTCGAGATGCTGCTTTTCCTCGCCGGAGGCCGAGATGCGCACAGCATCGCGCTGGTAGCCCTTGGCCAGCGTGGCGATGGAGCGCGGCACGGTCGCGGAAAACATCAGCGTGCGGCGATCGGCGGGTGCGGCATCGAGGATGAATTCCAGATCCTCGCGAAAGCCGAGATCGAGCATCTCGTCGGCCTCGTCGAGCACCACTGCCTTGAGCGCCGACATGTCGAGCGAATTGCGGGTGATGTGATCGCGCAGGCGGCCGGGCGTGCCCACGACGATATGGGCGCCGCGCTCCAGTACGCGCCGTTCGGTGCGCATGTCCATGCCGCCGACGCAGGACGCCACCGTGGCGCCGGTCAGTTCGTAGAGCCATTCCAGCTCGCGCGTTACTTGCAGGGCCAACTCCCGCGTCGGCGCCACGGCCAGCGCCAGGGGTGCCGCCGCGTGGGAAAAGCGCTCCGCGCCATCGAGAAGGGTCGGCGCCAAAGCCAGACCGAAGGCGACGGTCTTGCCGGAGCCGGTCTGGGCCGAAACCAGCGCATCGGCCTGGCCAAGCTCGAGAACGGCGTTCTGCACCGGCGTCAGCTCGACATAGCCGCGTTTTTCCAGCGCCTTTGCCAGCGCGGGAACAATAGCTTCGAAGTTGGACATCTTGCTCTTTCGAAATTCGGATTCTGAATACCCGGCGACGGGTCAAATGTCGGCATGCGCCACAGACGGGCGCCACGAGCCAGACGATGCTCGTTCGTACTTGGTGCCGCCGTCATTGTACAGGGCGGGCGGGTCGGCCTGCTTGCGATTGACTCTAGACGTAAACCGCGTAAAAGCCGGCACCGAACGGGATAGTTTTCGATGCGCGGCCTTTTGATGGCGCTTTCTGCCTTCGACATCCCCGGCCCCAATGCGAACCATTGGGCCGGGCGCGTCGCTGCGTCTCCTCGTTCCAGCAAAATCACGTTCTTGCTCAAAAAAACCGGCAAAACGACCACCAAAACGGTCTGATTCCCTTGGCCTAACCACCCCTCCCGGGTCCGGCCCGGGGGTTGAAACCCGCATCGGCCGGCGGGTTTTCTCCAGAAACCGAGCGGAGAGGGACAGGAGATTTCGATGAGTTTCAAGGTTGCGATCGTCGGCGCCACGGGCAATGTGGGCCGGGAAATGCTCAACATACTGGAGGAACGCGGCTTTCCGGTGAGCGAGGTGGTGGCGCTGGCCTCGCGGCGCAGCCAGGGCACGGAAGTGTCGTTCGGCGACCGCACGCTGAAGGTCAGGGCGCTCGACCAATATGATTTTTCCGACACCGACATCTGCATCATGTCGGCCGGCGGCAACGTCTCCAAGGAATGGTCGCCGAAGATCGGCAAGCAGGGCTGCGTCGTCATCGACAATTCGTCGGCCTTCCGCTACGACCAGGACGTGCCGCTGATCGTTCCGGAAGTGAACCCGGATGCGATCTCGCTGTTCACGCGCAAGAACATCATTGCCAACCCGAACTGCTCGACGGCGCAGCTGGTCGTGGCGCTGAAGCCGCTGCATGACGCGGCCACCATCAAGCGCGTCGTCGTCGCCACCTACCAGTCGGTCTCCGGCGCCGGCAAGGAAGGCATGGACGAATTGTTCACGCAGACGCGCGCGGTGTTCGTCGCCGACCAGGTCGACATCAAGAAGTTCACCAAGCGTATCGCCTTCAACGTCATCCCGCATATCGACGTCTTCCTCGACGACGGCTTCACCAAGGAAGAGTGGAAGATGGTGGCCGAGACCAAGAAGATGCTCGACCCGAAGATCAAGCTGACGGCGACCTGCGTGCGCGTGCCGGTGTTCATCGGCCATTCGGAAGCGGTCAACATCGAGTTCGAGAAGCCGATCACCGCCGATGAGGCGCGCGAGATCCTGCGCGAGGCGCCGGGCTGCCAGGTCATCGACAAGCGCGAGGACGGCGGCTACATCACGCCGCTGGAATCGGCCGGCGAGGACGCCACCTTCATCTCGCGTATCCGCGAGGACTCGACCATCGACAACGGCCTGTCGATGTGGATCGTCTCCGACAATCTGCGCAAGGGCGCGGCACTCAATGCGGTGCAGATCGCCGAACTGCTGGTCGAGCGCGGGCTGATCCAGCCGAAGAAGAAGGCGGCATAGTTCGCTCACGGCCGTATCGCCGCTAGCGCGGCTGGCCTCCGCGGGGGCGCCGGACGACCGGCGGCCTGCGGTCGCAGGCTCGGCCTTCGGCCGCGATTTTTGCTCAGCTTGCTTTTTCTCTCACGGCCGTATCGCTGCTGTCGCGGCTGGCCTCCGCGGGGGCGCCGGACGACCGGCGGCCTGCGGTCGCAGGCTCGGCCTTCGGCGGTTGTTTCGCTCAGGCCGTATCGCCGCTACGCGGCTGGCCTCCGCGGGGGCGCCGGAAGGCCGGCGGCCCGCAGTCGCGGGCTCGGCCTTCGGCCGTTTGCGCCCTTCTCGCCGTTCACGGGGAGAAGGTTCCGGCAGGCGTATGAGGGGCAGCGCAGGCGTCTCAAATAGGCAGCAAGGCGCCGGCGTCACAGCCGGTTCTCCTCCGCTAGGTCCAACAGCAACTCCAGCGCCTCCTCCGCCCGGTCGGCGGGCACGAACAGATGATCGTGGTAGAAGGCCGAGACCGGATTGACGCCGATGCCGGCGGTGGCCAGCCGCGCGGTGATGGCGGCGAGGAAGCCGACCGCTTCCAGCGACGAATGGATGTTCAGCGTCAGCATCCGGCAGCGGAACACGGTTTTCAGTCCAGCGGCCTTGGCATGGTCTTCAAGCACGATCAGCGTCGTGCCCTCGCGCTCGCGAAATAGCATCACCGGGTGGAGCCTGTCGGGAGCGGGCGCATCGGGTGGCAACGTGGTGAAGACATGAATGCCGGCAAGCAATTCCGGCGTCATCGCCGCCAGCAACTGTTTCAGGTCGGTCTCTCCGGCCATCGGTTGCTTTCGTTGTGCGATCAGGCGGCTGCCGTCGAGCGCTCGGAAGATTCCCTTGCGGATTTCCAATAACGCCCTCCACCTCACCCCGCAAGGTGGACTTGGCCAAGTCTGTTGCTGGCTGAACTAGCACATCCGAGGTCGCCGGAGTGAAAAGAACCGGAGGCATGTCGGATCGCCGTCATGGGCCGCGTCCTTGGTTCGAGCTGGCGGAGAGCCAGTGCTCACAACGACCGGAGGGAACATCAATGACCATGTCTCAGGCAGCACCCGTCTCATCGCGTGCCTTGTGGGCCGGCCGCGTGCTCAGCGCCGTAGTCGTGCTGTTCATGATCTTCGACGGCGTCATCAAGCTACCGCCGCTCGAAATCGTCACCCAGACCATGGTGCAGCTCGGCTGGCCGGCCGATGCCAATATCTCGCGCATGCTCGGCATCATTGGACTGGTCTCGACAGCGCTTTACGCGCTGCCGCGCACCTCGGTGCTCGGCGCCATCCTGCTCACCGCCTATCTCGGCGGTGCCGTCGCCACGCATGTGCGTATCGGCAGCCCTTTGTTCTCGCACATACTGTTCGGCATTTATCTCGGCGCCATCCTCTGGGGTGGCCTGTATCTGCGCGATCCAAGGGTGCGCGCGTTATTCCCGTTCAGCCAATAGCGCGACATCGAAAGCCGCTCGATGGTGGCCAGGCCGCCAGAGCGGGCGCGGTCTGCCGCCGCCTTTCTACTCTTTGGATCAAATTGAGCGCCGCCGGGCGGCAGCCGATCTTCTTCTTTGGATCAAATCGCCTGGTTGCGAGTTAGGGGGTGCAGCGGCGAGGACGGCACCCTGTTGGAGAGGAACGACAATGAAAAAGGTGATGATCTTGATGGCCCTGCTGGTGCCGCTCGGTGCCTGCTCCCGTACTGAGCAAGGCGCGGCAGTTGGTGGCCTGGGCGGTGCGGCGGTCGGCGCTGCTGTGGCCGGCAACCCGACCAAGGGCGCGGTGATCGGCGGTGCGGCCGGCGCTTTGGCCGGTGCGCTGATCGGCCGTGCCAGCGAAAGCGGCCAATGCCGTTATCGCGATCGTAACGGTCGTGTCTACGTTGCGAGTTGTCCGGAAGGCTATTGATCGGGCCGCATCATATGGATGCAATAGCAAAACGGCGGGCAGGGCCCGCCGTTTCGTGGGTGTGGAGATGATTTATTCGGCGCTGGCGGCTTCCGACTCGGCCGGCGCGGCTGCGGCGGCGGCAACGGCCGCGGCGGCATCTTCCTGCGCCTTCTTCAGCAAGGCTGCGCGCTCCTGCGCCTTCTTGCCGGGCTCGGCCTTCTTCGGGTTGGAGCGGGCTTCGCGCTTGGCGATGCCGGCTTCATCGAGGAAGCGCAGCACGCGGTCGGTCGGCTGGGCGCCATGCGACAGCCAATGCTTGACGCGCTCGGCGTCGACCTTGACGCGTTCGCCGTCCTTGGGCAGCAGCGGATTCCACGAGCCGAGCGACTCGATGAAACGGCCGTCGCGCGGCGAACGAGCGTCGGCGACGACGACATGGTAATAGGGACGCTTCTTCGAGCCCGCACGGGCCAATCGGATTTTCAGTGGCATTTCTTTTCTCCTAAAAGCTCTGATCTGGTTGATCGGTTGGTGGCTGGTCCTCAGCCGGTTTTCGTCACGCCGTTGGATGCGGCGATCTGCTCGTGATGGCGGATCACTTCGCGGACGACGAAGTTCAGGAATTTCTCCGCGAAATCCGGGTCGAGATGGGCGTCCTTCGCCAGTTGGCGAAGACGGGCGATCTGCTCCTGCTCGCGCGCCGGGTCGGCAGGCGGCAGGCCATGTTCCGCCTTCAGCACGCCGACTGCCTTGGTGCAGCGGAAGCGCTCGGCCAGCATGTGGATCAGCGCCGCGTCGATATTGTCGATCGAGGCGCGATAATTGGCCAGCGCCGCACGCGCGTCCGCCATGTCCTTCTCTTCGTTCATGGCGCCCTCACTTCTTCTTGCCGAGGCCATTCTTGCCAAGCATTGGCAGCCCGCCACCGCCCGGCAGGCCGGGAAGTTTCATGCCGCCGGGCAGCCCAGGCAGGCCACCGCCACCGGGAAGACCACCGGGCAGGCCCTTCATGCCGCCGAGCCCGGCGGCCTGCGCCTGCTTCTGCAAGGCTTCGAGCTGCTTGGGGTCCATCTTGGAGAGATCCGGCATGCCGCCGCCCATCATGCCGCCTCCGGGACCGCCTGGGCCGCCAGGCATCATGCCGCCGAGCCCCATCTTGGAAGCGAGGCCGCCCATCATGCCGCGCATCAGGCCGCCGCCTTTGCCCTTGCCGCCCATCGCCTTCATCATGTCGGCCATGCCGCGATGCATCTTCAACAGTTTGTTGATTTCGGCCGCGTCGGTACCCGAGCCGGCGGCGATGCGCTTCTTGCGCGAGTGCTTCAGAATATCGGGGTTGGCACGCTCGGCCTTGGTCATCGACGAGATGATGGCGAGCTGGCGACCGAACATCTTGTCGTCGAGCCCGGCGGCGGCCATCTGGTCCTTCATCTTGCCCATGCCGGGCATCATGCCCATGATGCCACCAATGCCACCCATTTTCGACATTTGCTGAAGCTGGCCGGCGAGGTCGTTCAGGTCGAACTTGCCCGACTGCATCTTCCTGGCCATCGCCGCGGCCTGTTCGGCGTCGATGTTCTCGGCCGCCTTTTCGACGAGGCTGACGATGTCGCCCATGCCGAGGATGCGGTCGGCGATGCGCTTGGGGTGGAATTCCTCCAGCGCGTCCATTTTTTCGCCGGTGCCGATCAGCTTGATCGGCTTACCGGTGACGGCGCGCATCGAGAGCGCCGCACCACCGCGGCCGTCGCCGTCCATGCGGGTCAGCACGAGGCCGGTGATGCCGACGCGCTCGTCGAAGCTTTTCGCCAGATTGACGGCGTCCTGGCCGGTCAGCGAATCGGCGACCAGCAGGATCTCGTGCGGCGACGACATCTTCTTGATGTCGGCCATCTCGACCATCAACGGCTCGTCGATATGGGTGCGGCCGGCGGTATCGAGGATGACGACGTCATGGCCGCCGAGCTTGGCCGCCTGCACGGCGCGGCGGGCGATATCGACCGGCGTCTGGCCGGCGACGATCGGCAATGTGGCGACCTTGACCTGCTCGCCGAGCTGGCGGAGCTGCTCTTGCGCGGCGGGACGCCGCGTGTCGAGCGAGGCCATCAAAACCTTCTTGTTTTGACGGTCGGTGAGGCGCCTGGCGATCTTGGCCGAGGTCGTCGTCTTGCCCGAACCCTGCAAGCCAATCATCATGATGACGACCGGAGCCGGTGCATTGAGGTCGATGGCGACGCCCTCGGCGCCGAGCATCTCGACCAGTTCGTCATGGACGATCTTGACGACCATCTGGCCGGGCTTGATCGACTTGACCACGGCGGCGCCGACGGCCTTCTCGCGCACCTTGTCGGTGAAGGAACGCACCACTTCCAGCGCCACGTCGGCCTCGAGCAACGCACGGCGCACCTCGCGCAACGCCGCCGAGACATCAGCCTCCGACAAGGCGCCGCGGCCGGTGAGGCCGTTCAGGATCGAACCAAGACGTTCCTGTAGCGATTCAAACATTCTTCTTCCTTTTCCGTGGCACCCGGATGATGCCCGAGAGGTAATGCGTTCGCGCCAACTGTCCAAGCAAAAGCCGGTCCGGGCAAAGCCCAAAGCCAAAAAGCACCCGGGGGCGCACAGCGCTGCCGGGTGTTGGCCTCCGGGATCGATTTACAGCACTTCACCTCAAGGAGGTTTCGGCGTCCCGGTCGGTTTGCTCGGAGGAATACTCGTCGCGGAATTCGCGGCGTGTAGACAGGAAATCGGCCGCAGAGTCAAGCTTTGGTCAAGCTTTGCGTCAAATAGCTCAGGACGACCAGGCAATGCACATTAGCGCACGCTGCCGGCGCGCGCCATATCCGGCTCGACCTTCAGCGGTGAGCGCGGATGTAAAAGCAGCAGAACGGTCAACAGGCTGCTGACGATGCCGATCGAAGCGATGAGGACGGCGTCTGAAGTCGTCCAGCCCGCGGCTTCGAGCGGCTTGGCGTTGAACAGGGCGAAGGAATTATAGCTTTGCTGGTGCGAAATCAGCAGGAAGCCGGTCAGATTGTTGCCGAGATGGGCGCCAAAGCCGGCACCGAGATTGCCGGTTGCATAGACCAGAAGCGTCAGCAGCAGCGCAAAGGCAGCGATCGAGGCCAGCACGCAGGCATTGATGGCAGCGCTTGAACCTGGGCTCCAGTGCAGGGAGGTGAACAGCAATCCCGGCAGCAGCGCCCAGATGAAAGAGTTCTGGAACCGGCTCGCCAGGCCCCTGAGCAGATAACCGCGAAACAGCATCTCCTCCGACGAGGTCTGCAGAAAGGTCAGGGCGGCGATCGGGATCAGGAACAAAAGCCACGCGGACAGGCCGATCGCGCCGCGCGCGATGTCGGGCTGCAAACCATAAAGCAGGATCTCGGAAAGCAGCGAGGTGATCAGCACCGCGGTCAGTCCTTTCAGGAACCCCGACCAAGAAATGCGCCGGCTGACGCCAATCAGGGCTGTCAGCTTCTCTTGATGGATCCAGCGCATGGCAGCCCAAAGGCCGAGCCAGATTCCGGCAAATGAAGCCAGCGCCGCAAGGATGCCTGCAGGAGAGGCCATGAAATCCTGCACCGCTCCCCCACCTGGCGGGGCGGTGCCAGACGATGCCTGCCAAACGGCAAAGGCATAGGTGCCGCCGAACAGCACGGCGGCAGTGGTTCCGAGCCAGAACAGGATGACGACCACCGCTCCAAGCAGAAGCCGCGGCAAAGTGGTCTTGTTGTTGGCGGTGTGCCGGTACTGTTGGAAGGCGGTTGGGTCGATCGTCACGCGGGCTCGCTGGCTGGTGCTTCGGCTCGCAAGGTCTAGAACATCGGCCCCAATGTGGAAACCGGTATTGCAGCGGCAATGCCGGCTTGTGGCAATGTCGGGAGTGCGAGCGGCCGCCATTACAGGGCGACCGCCCTGTTTGTATCGTCAGCGCACGACGTACACGATACGCCGGCTGCCCGGATCGACCAGTGCCGGCTGGCCGTTCACATAGACGTAACGGTAATCATAGTCCGGAATCTCGCGCAGCTCGACGGTGTCAGGCAACGTCGCGCCCGTCACCACCTCACCCTCGAGATAGACCGGATCGAGCCGATGCGTACGTACATAGGTACGGATCTCGGCCGGCGGTCTCCGGATAGGCTCGATCGCCTCGCCGGCGACGATTGCTCCGGTATAGCTGTCGGAATACTCGACGCTATCGGCGGGCGGCGTCACGACGGCAATGTCGGCGCTGGCCGGACGCTGTGTCAGGACCACACGGCTGCCGCCGAAATCGGCCGTCACATAGTCGGAATAGACCCAGCCCTGGCCGTTGGCCTCGGCGATGGTGCACCATTTGCTGTTGGCGATGCAGCCGTCGAGCGTCGCCGACTGGCCGGCCGCAAGCACGCCGATCACCGGATATTGCGGGCCGGGGCCGGCGCGTACATTGAGATCAGTGATGGCCGAGACGGCGGTGTCGGCCAAGGCAGAGCCCGACATCGCCATGAGCGCTCCGGCCACCGCCGGAAACAATATGCGTTTCATGGTCTTCTCTCCGTTTCACAGTCCCTTGGCACGGAAAACGAAGCAAAGCCGCATGCGTTCCGGCTAAAAGGCTTCGGCCGGCTCACGATTTGTTCCAGTCGTTTTCGGCAGGTCGGTCAAAAGCTCGTGAACAAAAGCAAGTTTTTGCGCCGCCACGTCCGAGATGACGAAGGGATAGAGATCGGGCAGGCCCATGCAGCGGTTGATCGAGTTGGACGCCTCCGACAGCACCAGCCAGCGGTCGAGAATCCTTTCGAAGGGCTCTGGGCTGGCGGCGGGTTCCGATGGTGCCGGCTGCAACTTGCCGCCGGTATCGGCGCGCGGCAGCTCGTTGGCTTCAACGGTTTCCAGCCGGCCGAGCGGGAAATTCAGGGCATGCACCATCTCCAGCGTGTCCGTGATGTGCATGTGATGCGCCCACGTCTCGGCCCAGTCCTCCCATGGGTGCGACGTCGCATAGGTCGAGATATGGCGCTGCTGCCAGTCGGGCGGCGCGCCATCGGCATAATAGGTCTTCAGCGCCTGTTCGTAGCCGGCGCGCTCGTCGCCGAACAAAGCGCGAAAACCGGCAAGCTTTTGCGAATCGTCGCGGATCAGGCGGTCCCAGTAATAATGGCCGAGCTCATGGCGGAAATGGCCGAGCAGCGTGCGGTAGTTCTCGCCCATCTCGACGCGCCGCCGTTCGCGCTCTGCCGAATCCGCTTCGGCGACGTTGAGCGTGATCCGGCCGTTGTCATGACCGGTCAGGATACGTTCGCCGCCCGGACCGCCGCCGATCGGATCGGCAAGAAAATCGAAAGCGAGACCGATCTCGTCGCCAACGTCCTGCTTGGGTGCGACCGGCAGGCCGAAGGCGAGCAGCGAATAGACGGCACGCTTCTTTGCCGCCTCGACACGGATCCAGCGGCGGCGGTTGCCGTCGACCGACAGATCCGGGATCAGCTGGTTCAGCGCACAGGCGCGGCAGAAGGCGTGGCCGGGCTCCGCCATCCAGTTGCAGGCGCATTCGTCGGCATTGGTGCAATAGAAGACCTCGGCGCCGGACAGCGCGAAGCGCGCATGCTCGGGATCGTAGAGCACGAGGCTGGCGCAGTTCAGGCATTGCGCGTTCTCGAAATAGAGACGGTGGCCGCAATGCGGGCAGTCGAAAAGCTTCATTGGCGTCTCAAATCATTCGAAATGCGGAGGACGATACGAGCAGGAGAACGCCAAACGCCTGTCAGCTGCCGACGTTCCTGCCGGCAGATGCTATTTTGCCGCAAGCTGGGCGACGACCTCCTTGGCCACTGCCTCGCCCGACAATCTGGCGCCGCCGCAGGTCTGCATCAGCGGACCGGCCAAGTGCTCGCCGGCGAAGAAGATCTTTTCCGCCACGGGCTGCATCAGCGTGGCGCGCGCTTGCGAGCGGCCGGGCCGCCGCCGCCGCATAGCACACAACCGCTCAGCGCCCCGCCGATGATCACGACATCAACGTCTTCCACGCTTATTCTGTCCCCGCCACAATAATTACTTGATCGTAGGCAAATTCCCGGGCGTCCGCCAGTGTGGTGGATTTGAGGTTCCTGCTGTATTGAGTGCATCGGCGTGGCGCCAGGGCAGTGACAAGCAGGTGTTTCGCAGGCAAGTTCGCAATTGGGAACGTGATTCAGGCAACCAGGAGAGCAGCATGGCATTTCTTGCCAAGGGGAAGATGTTTGTAGTGGCCACGGTGGTGGCGGTGCTTGCGCTGGCGACGGGCGCGCAGGCGGCGGCCAGCTGTGGCAAGAGCGGCGCCGGCTTCGAGGCATGGAAACCGGAGTTCGCCGCGGAGGCGAAGGCCGACGGTGTCGGCTCGAAGGGTCTGGCCGCTCTGGCTCGCGCAACCTACGCGACAAAGACGATCTCCGTCGACCGCGCCATCCATAAGGCTTTCAGCGGCTCGGTGGAAGCTTTCATGAAGCGCCGTGGCGCGTCCGCGATCATTGCCAGGGGCCGTGCGCTGAAGAAGGCCAATGCTGCGCTGTTCGACAAGATCGAACGGAATTACGGCGTGTCGCCGGGCGTGTTGCTCGCCATCTGGGGCATGGAGACCGGCTTCGGTTCCGCCATGGGCAACCAGAATACGGTCTCCGCCATTTTAACGCTGGCCTATGACTGTCGCCGTCCGGAGTTCTTCTACCCGCATGCCATTGCGGCCCTGAAGCTGGTTGATCGCGGAGCGTTGAGCGCCTCGTCGGTCGGTGCCGCGCACGGCGAGATTGGCCACACGCAGTTCCTGCCCGGAAATGTTTTGACGTATGGTGTCGGAAACAAAAATCTGCGCGACAAGAGCACTGCGTTGGCTTCCACCGCCAACTTCCTCAAGAGTCATGGTTGGCGGGCCGGCGCGAGCGCGCAGGCGAATATGGGCGCAATTGCCGGCTGGAATTCGGCGAGCGTCTATCAACAGGCCATCGCCCGCATGGCCACGGCGATCGATGCCGACTGACAGGAAACGCAAAAACGACTGGGCTCGGTTTGGAAGCGCGAGGCGAGCATGAAGAGTCTCGCAACTGCGCAGGGCTTGCCTTGCCCTTTCGAACCTAGGACAGGCGATGATCTCGCTCTCGATCTCTGACTTCGATGCGAACCCCGAGAGGGTGACTGCGATCCTAAGCCTCGAACCGACACGCATAGTCCGCAAGGGCGACCCGATGCGTAACGGTTCCCCGCGCAAGAAGAATGGATGGAGCCTCGATGGTCCGCGGCAAAGGCTCCGGAGTGGGGCCGAGCACGAGAATGCGGTCAACTACCTGATCGAGCAGATGCGAGGTCGGGAGGAAGCCTTCGCCCGGCTGCGGCAGGAAGTGCGGCCGAAGCAGATTACGATCTATGGCGGGTTCTATACGTCCTACGACGAGCAGTGCGGCATCTGGCTTGAGCCGTCCGCGATGAGGGTGCTCGCGGATTGCGGTGTTGGCTGGGGCCTCGACCTTTTCGTTGAGGACGAAGCTCACCAACATGGAAGTGAGGTGTGAGCAGCCGTCCTGTCCGCATTGGGTCGTTTGCCGACTGGCTGGTTCCAAACTTGAGCGGGGTCTGATTCATAAGGGCATGAGCCGATACGATCTGACCGACTTCGAATGGCGGGCGATCGAGCCGCTGTTGCCCAACAAAGCCGCGAGGCGTGCCGCGCGTAGACGACCGCCGGGTGCTGAACGGCATCTTCTGGGTGCTGCGATCGGGTGCGCCATGGCGCGATCTGCCCGAGCGCTACGGGCCTCGCACCACTGGCTACAACCGCTTCGTTCGATGGCGGATAGCAGGTGTCTGGGCTCGGCTGATGGACGCCATTACCGAGGCCCATGACGGCACGGTGCAGATGATCGACACCTCTATTGTTCGCGTCCATCAGCAGGGTGCGACGGCAAAAAGGGGAATCGAGATCATTGTCTCGGTCGTTCCCGAGGCGGGCTGACGACCAAAATCCATGCTCTTGTCGACGCCGAAGGCAGGCCGATCAAGCTGACGCTCACGGCAGGTCAAATGAGTGACATCGCCTACGCAGCGGACTTATCAAGGATTTGCCCGAGGGTGCCATGCTGCTCGCCGACAAGGGCTATGATGCCAACGCGTTGCGCAATGCCGTCACCGAGCAAAAGGCATGGGCCAACATCCCGCCCAAGGCCAACCGCAAGGACCCGATGTGCTTCAGCCCCTTCCTCTACAAGGCCCGCAACCTCGTCGAACGCTTCTTCAACCAGGCCAAGCAGTTCCGTCGCATCGCAACTCGATATGACAAGCTGGCAGAAAACTACCTCGCTGCCCTCAAACTCGTCTCCGTCCGTATCTGGCTACGCGGTAACGAGTCTACGTCCTAGTCTAGAGCTTTGTTTTAACGCAATCCCGGACGGAAAACCGTTTCACGCTTTTCCTGGAATTGCGCTATTCGACCGAAAGTCCGGCCAAGCCCCGGGCGTGGAAACTTCGTCAAACACCGCCATCGGCCCGGTCGCGGTAAGGACGACGGACGCCGTTTCGCGCCCGAATACGCGAAGCGGGGCCGGCAATTCATATTGCTTGAGGAAAGGATTGCCGGAAGAAACGTCGTTCCAGCCGAGCTTTGCGGGCGCATCGGGGCGGTCGGTCAGCCAAAGGGCAAAACCACTATATGTCGGAACGTCAGCCCTGCACTCGACCAGCGCGGGAAGGTCGAGGGAGGGGGGTCATCGTTGGCTTTGGCGACGGCCAAGTTCGCCCGGACAGCCAACGCGGGCAGGAAACCAGCTCCAAGCGTGGCCAAGCGCCTGGGCACATCACGCTCAATAATGCACGTAGCCGCTCAACGGGCATTTCTGGGAAATGGGAATCTGGAAGGGGCCGTCAAAACTTTTGCAGGTACGGAATTTGGAATTCCGCGGCGCCGGGGTAGCCGCTTTTGGCTTGTCCCCGATGACCGTCGGGACTCTGGGACCCTGCGCGTAGCCGCTCAACGGGCATTTCTGGGAAGCGGGAATCTGGAAGGGGCCGTCAAAACTTTTGCAAGTATGGACCTTGGATGTTTGCCCCGCCGGGACTTGCGTGGACTGACCCGCGGTAAAGACGGCCACCGCCGCAAGCAGAAGAAAAAGTCTGTTTTTCACTGTCAAAGCCCTCCGACCCGCACGAGAAGTAAGATCAAATCACGGAAAGGTCAAACAGGAAACGATCTGAAATCGCGGCTTCTATTATATTAGAGACGCCAAATAAAACCCGGTGTCCTCACCGGGTTCCTAACTCATCTAAGCATTGGGCCTGTTGGGAATATCAACCCTTGCGATTGCGCGCCGCCAGTGTCCGCAGCCTCAGCGCGTTGAGGCGGATGAAACCTTCTGCATCCTTCTGGTCGTAGGCGCCGCGGTCGTCCTCGAAGGTGACCAGCGTGTCGGAATAGAGCGTCTTCCTCGACTTGCGGCCGCTGACCATGACGTTGCCCTTGTAGAGCTTCAGCCGCACGGTGCCTTCGACGTCTTCCTGGCTCTTGTCGATCATCGCCTGCAACATCAGCCGCTCGGGCGCGAACCAGAAGCCATTGTAGATGAGCTCGGCATAGCGCGGCATGAACTCGTCCTTGAGATGGGCGGCACCGCGGTCGAGCGTGATCGATTCGATCGCCCGGTGGGCGGCGATCAGGATGGTGCCGCCGGGGGTCTCGTAGACACCGCGCGATTTCATACCGACGAAACGGTTCTCGACCAGGTCGAGCCGGCCGATGCCATTGTCACGGCCGAGATCGTTCAGCGCCGCCAGCATCGTCGCCGGCGACAGCTTCTTGCCGTTGAGCGCGATCGGATCGCCCTTGAGGAATTCGATCTCGATCTCGGTGACCTTGTCCGGCGCGTCCATCGGCGAGATGGTGCGCTGGTGGACGAATTCCGGCGGTTCCGTCCACGGGTCCTCCAGCACCTTGCCCTCGGAAGACGAATGCAGCAGGTTAGCGTCGACCGAGAAAGGCGCATCGCCCTTCTTGTCCTTCGGCACCGGGATCTGGTGCTGCTCGGCGAAGTTGATGAGATCGGTCCGCGACTTGAACGACCAATCGCGCCACGGCGCGATCACCTTGATGTCGGGGTTGAGCGCATAGGCCGACAGCTCGAAACGCACCTGGTCGTTGCCTTTGCCGGTGGCGCCATGCGCGATCGCATCGGCGCCGGTCTCCCTGGCGATCTCGACAAGATGTTTCGAGATCAGTGGCCGGGCGATCGAGGTGCCGAGCAGATATGTGCCTTCATAGACAGCGTTGGCGCGGAACATCGGAAAGACGAAATCGGATACGAACTCCTCGCGGACATCGACGATGCGGATGTCCTTGATGCCCATCATCTCGGCCTTGCGCCTGGCCGGCTCCAGTTCGCCACCCTGGCCGAGATCGGCGGTGAAGGTCACGACCTCGGCGCCGAGCTCGGTCTGCAGCCATTTCAGGATGATCGAGGTATCAAGGCCGCCGGAATAGGCGAGCACGACTTTCTTGACGGCTTTTGCTTTCGACATGGTGGGCAGTTCCGCGACAGGGGTTCTTCGCGGGCGAGGTATCACGGCGTTTTAGGCCAGCGCAAGGGACGAACGATGCCTGGACCAGATGCTTCATCTCCAAGAGGCTGGCGAGGACACGGCTCTTGCGCTATGGCTGCGCCGTCTTTTGCCGCTACGAGACGAGCCATGTCCTTCATCCCCGACAGTACGACGCTTATCCAGTTCTCCATCGCCACCTTCATCCTGGCGATCACGCCCGGGCCTGACATGACGCTGTTCGTGTCGCGCACGCTGAGCCAGGGCCGTGCCACCGGCTTTGCCTCGATGGCCGGCGCCTTGTGCGGCACGCTGATCCACACCACGCTGGTGGTGGTCGGCGTCTCGGCGCTGATCGTCGCCTCGCCGATGGCGTTCTTCGTGCTGAAGATTTTCGGCGCCGGCTATCTGGTCTTCCTGGCATGGCAGGCGATCACAAAAGGGTCGGCGTTTTCACCGGAGAAGAAGAGCGGGCCGCAGATCTCGCTGTTCCGCAGCTGGGCGGCGGGGCTCGGGGTCAATCTGCTCAACCCGAAGATCATCCTGTTCTTCATGACCTTCCTGCCGCAATTCGTCTCCGCGCATGATCCCGACGCGCCGGGAAAGCTGTTCTTCCTCGGCGCGATGTTCGTCGTGCTGGCGATCCCGGTGACGGCGCCGATGGTGCTGGCGGCGGAAAAATTCTCGGCCGCGATGAAATCCAGCCCGCGTGTGACCCGCGTCGTCGACTATCTGTTTGCCGGAGTTTTTTCGGCCTTCGCGCTCAAGATCCTGACGGCCCAGGCGAAATAGGGTCTATTCTTACTTGACCATGATCTTTTCCGAAAACCGGCCTCCACTTTTCGGGATCATGGTCCAATCTGACGCCAGCTTCCGGCCGAGCGCCCGGCGCTCAGCCAGTAGAAAATACCGCCGACCATGCCGCAGCCGATCACCGCCAGCATGACGCTGGTATTGGTAACCTCGAAATTGGCATCGGCCGTCTGGTGGACGAAGCCAAGGAAGACCGCCGCCACCACAGCACCCGCCAGCGCATAGAACAGCCAGTCACGCCGGCCAAGGATCTCGGAGACGAGGATGGCGATGGCGGCCGGCATGAAGGCGAAATAGGCGACGAACAGCGCGACGAAGGGGATTGAAAACCACAGCGACGCCTGCGCCGCCGGTTGCGTCTCGTCCGTTATCAGCCCAAGAGACGCCAGGAACATGATGTTAAGGAAGGCGCTTGCCGCCAGCGAAGCAACGCCGTAGCCGACAAGGATGACGGCGAAGCGGATGAGATAGGCGACGAGGCGGTTCACGCCTCGCCATGCCCCGCGATCATCATGGCTTCCAGCGCCAGCCGGTCGACCTTGCGCATGCGCTCGGAGTCCGACTTGAGCTGGCCGCAGGCGGCGAGGATGTCGCGGCCGCGGGGCGTGCGGATCGGCGAGGCATAGCCGGCATTGTTGATGTAGTCGGCGAATTTCTCGATCGTCTCCCAGTCCGAGCACTGGTAGTTGGTGCCCGGCCACGGATTGAACGGGATCAGATTGATCTTGGCCGGGATGCCCTTGAGCAGCTTGACCAGCGCCTTGGCGTCCTCGATCGAATCGTTGACGTCCTTCAGCATGACATATTCGAAGGTGATCCGCTTGGCGTTGGACAGGCCGGGATAGGCACGGCAGGCAGCGATCAGTTCGTTCAGCGGATACTTCTTGTTGATAGGCACCAAAAGGTCGCGCAGATCGTCGTTGGTGGCGTGCAGCGAGATCGCCAGCATGACGCCGATCTCCTCACCGGTGCGGAAGATCTCGGGCACCACGCCTGAGGTCGAGAGCGTGATGCGCCTCTTCGACAGGGAAAGCCCGTCGCCGTCGGATGCGATAAGCAGGGCCTTCTTCACCGCCTCGAAATTGTAGAGCGGCTCGCCCATGCCCATCATGACGACGTTGGACACTTTCCGCCCCTCGGCCGGCACGATGGCGCCGTCGGGCGTGTCGCGGTCGGGGAAATCGCCAAGCCGGTCCCGGGCGGTCAAGAGCTGGGCGAGGATTTCCTCGGCGGTCAGGTTGCGCACCAGTTTCTGCGTGCCGGTGTGGCAGAAGGAGCAGGTCAGGGTGCAGCCGACTTGCGAAGAGATGCAGAGCGTGCCGCGGCCTTCTTCGGGAATGTAGACGGTCTCGATCTCGACCGGCCGGCCGGCGCCGCGCGGCGGAAAGCGGAACAGCCATTTGCGGGTTCCGTCGGAGGAAATCTGCTCCTCGACGATCTCGGGCCTGGCGACGGTGAAATGCCTGTCGAGCGCGGCGCGCAGATCCTTGGAGATGTTGAACATGCCGGCGAAGTCGGAAACGCCGCGCACATAGATCCAATGCCAGAGCTGTTGGGCGCGCATTTTCGCCTGGCGCTCCGGCACGATGCCGGCGGCGACGAGGGCGGCCCCGAGTTCGGCGCGCGTCAAGCCGATCAGCGACGGTTTTTCAGGCGTCGTGCGGGTGCGCAACGCGTCACGCGCGCCTTCGACGGTAAGATCGAATGAAAGGGTCATTGTTGCGCCAATATAAGCGATTTGCGGCCGAATACAGCATCGTGCCCGAAATGAAGCGCGGCGCATAGCACAGGTTAGCGGCGGAGTCATGCCGGGGTTCTTCCTTCTCCCCTTGTGGGAGAAGGTGGCCGAGCGAAGCTCGGTCGGATGAGGGGTGTTCCAGCTTGGCGCCGACGGCGTTCCGTCCAACACCCCTCTTCCGTCTCGGCGCTGCGCGCCGATCCACCTTCTCCCACAAGGGGAGAAGGGAAGACCGCGCCTAACCGCCTACTTGCACTTGGCGATCGAGGCCAGCGCCGCCGAGATGCCCTTCAGCGAGAAGACGTAGGTGGTGGTGTTGCCGCGGCCGGACTTGGCCGACACCTTCATGTCGGTGCCGGTCTTCATCGCGGCGATCAGCACCGGCTCCTCGGCAGCGTTCTCGACCCAGGCCGACTTGCCGCGCGTGAACATCGAGAAAGACTTCTTGTCGATGGTGACGGTGGCCTTGGAACCCTCCTGGAAGGTATAGCCGGCAATGAATTGCGGCTCGTAGGACACTTGCTGCCCCGGCCGCTGGCTGACGAAGAAGAACATGTCGCCGTGATCGAGCGTCGGCGGCTGCTTGTCGGTTGGCACCGTCAGGACATAGCAGACCTTGCCGCCGCCCGACGCCTGATAACTGTAGGTGCCCCAGGCATTATGCTGGCCGATCTTGGTTGCCGACTGCGCCAGCGCGGGCGCCGTCAAGGCCACCAGGGCCAGGCTGGAAACTATAGCAATCAATCCGCGCATCGCTTTTCCCGTATTCCACTGGTGCGGCGGCAGGCCGGCTCGGCGTCCTGCCCGTCGCTTCATTTTGATTTAATCTGGGTTACCAAACGGTGAATTTCCCCTTAGAAAAGGATGTTCACGCCAGGAAACCGCCGCCGTCTTCGCGCTGCCGCTCGAAAAAGCGGCTGGCGCAATGTCCCTGCCGCGACTTGGAGGCCACGAAAACGGCAAGAGTTTGACTTTTCAAGCAGCTAGGTCTTGCGGCGATTCCGCTTTTCTGAGGTACGTGACGAATTTCCCTGCAGGCGGTACCATGTCTGCGTTCGCCGCCACGGCGCTCGGCCAGGGTACCCTCCCTGGCGGCTTGCGGGAGATTTGGCCATGGTCATTTCCGAGACAGTTCTGATCCTGGCGGGCGGCACAGTCGTCCTGGCGATCGTGTTCGGCGTTCGTGTCGCCGTCCGCGTGGCGGCCGGTGGCGCGGTGCCCCGGTCGGATGGCGGGGAGGCGGCGGGCGGATCGGGCGCCCCCGACGTGGCCGGGGTCATTGCGCTGCCACCTTTGATCTTCCTCGGCTTCCTGGTGGCGGCAACCGTGCTCGAGGTGCTCGTGCCGCTCCCGGTCATGGCCGGGCAGGCGCTCGCCCGCTATCTGACCGGCGCCGTGCTCGCGGTGTGCGGCTTCGTGTTCATCTTTATGGCAGCGGGCCGCTTTCAGGCCGCTGGAACCAACATACCACCGACCTTGCCAACGACGGCGCTGGTCGTCGACGGTATCTATCGGCGGACCAGGAACCCGTTCTATCTGGGAGCGACCCTCATCTATTTGGGCCTCGGCGTCGCGGCCGGAAGTCTTTGGGCTATCGCGCTCGTCGTCCCCCTGCTGTGGGTGATCAATACCGGCGTCATCGCGCCGGAAGAGCGCTACCTCGAGCGGAAGTTCGGAGATGTCTATCGCGCCTACAAGGCGCGGGTGCGGCGGTGGGTTTGACGGCCGGAAAGTCGCTTCTCACGCGATTTTTTGCGCCGCACCGGCTCAGCTCTTGTCGGCGATGGCCTGCCTGGCGGCGAGCCGGTGCGCCGGCGTGATGTGGGCGCTGACGGCGGTAATCGCGGCGGTCAGCACGGCGATGTCGTCGGTGAAGCCTAGCCCAAGGATGAAATCGGGGATGACGTCCGTCGGCAGCACGAAATAGCCGAGCGCAGCAAGCAAGGTGCCCTTGGCGCGAAGCGGCGTCTTCTTGTCCATGGCACAGTAATAGGCGGCGACCACCTCTTCCATGAACGGGATCTGCCGGGCGGCCTTCTTCGCCGTACGCCAGAACTTTTCGCGCACTTCGCTCTCGTTGCCCGGCTTGCTCCCGAGGCCAAAGAAATCAAAACCGGATTTTTGCGCCATCAACCCCTCCTTGCGGCCGTCGCGTGACTTCACGCGTGACCGCGAGGCAAAATGTGGTGAAAGCCGAACCTCGCTGCAAGGTGCAGACAGGCTCAGCCGCCGAAATAGCGGTTCATTTTCCTGGCCAGATCGAAATCCAGCGCGGTCAGGCCGCCGGCGTCGTGCGTGTTGAGGGTCACGTTTACCGTCTTGTAGACGTTCGACCAGTCGGGATGGTGGTCCATCTTCTCCGCGGCCAGGGCGACGCGGGTCATGAAGGCAAAGGCTTCGGAGAAATTCTTGAAGGTGAAGCTGCGGGTGATCGAGCCGCCATCCTTGGCCAGCGACCAGCCGTCGAGGCCGGCAAGTTCGGCGCGGATCGCTTCTTTTGCTAGTTTCTCCCTGGCCATGTCCGTCTACCGCATGATCCGCGAAGCGTCGGCGGCGCCGACCAAACGGCTGGCGACGCGGTTGTCAGCACCTGAAAGCGGCCAGGCCTCCTCGACGACGTAAGGGCCGCCGCCGACCGAATCGCGCGACGACATCAGCACGAAGCGGCCGACCCGGAACGGCAGCGTCGAAAAATTGCCGCGCGCCGACAGGTACTGGGCAACGTCGAGCGGGCTCGAGTTGCGCAGGCGGGCCAGCGTCACATGCGGCATGAACTTGCGCGGGTCGGCCGGGATGCCGAGCCGCTGGCAGATGCGCTCGATCTCGGCCTGCAATGCGGAAAGATCGGGCGAAGCCGCGACCCCGGCCCACACCGCATGCGGCTTCTTCTGGCCGAAGGCGCCGACGCCGGACAGCGTCAGCGGGAAGGAGGCGCGGTGAACACGGTCGAGCGCGTTGGCGATGTCGTCGGCGACATGGCCCTCGACATCGCCGATGAAGCGCAGCGTCAGATGATAGTTTTCGACGTCGATCCAGCGGGCTCCGGGCAGGCCGCCCCTGAGCAGGGACAGCGAAAGAGCGGCATCACGCGGTATTTCGAGGGCGGTAAAAAGACGCGGCATGGGAAGCCTCCTGTCCTCGAATCGAACTCTTGCCCCTAGCGAATCATCGATATCCAAACGGGGCAAGCGGTTTGTTGGTCGCAGGCCTGCCTAAAAGCTTCCCCTGCGGAAGGTGTTGCGACGGCGAACCCTCGCCTTCAGGAATTGCCCCGGACCGCTTCAATGGTCTTCTCCACACTGGGCAGGATACCCTCGACGATACGGTCGACGCCTCGGGCGTTTGGATGAAGGCCGTCCTCGAGTTGCAGGACGGATTGACCGGCGATGCCCTCGAGAAAGAAAGGATAGAGCGGCACGCCATATTTTTCAGCCAGTCGCGGAAAGGTCGCGTCGAAGGCGTTCTGGTAGTCGGCGCCGAGATTGGGCGCCGCGCGCATTCCGGCCAGCAAAACGGCGATCTTGCGCTGCTTCAGTTTTGCCAGCATGGCGTCCAGGTTCTTTTCCGCTATGGCGGGCGAAACGCCGCGCAGCATGTCGTTGGCGCCGAGCTCCAGGATGACGAGTTGCGTGCCGTCCGGCACCGACCAGTCGAGCCGCGACAGGCCGCCGCTCGTCGTATCGCCGGAGACGCCGGCGTTGGCGACCGTGACATCGTAGCCCTTGGCGCGCAGCGCCGCCTGCAGCTTCTCGGTGAAGCCCTGACCTGGCCCGAGGCCATAACCCGCCATCAGGCTGTCGCCGAAACCGACAATGGTGAACGGTTCGGCGCGCGCCGACGAAATGGCGCCGCAAATGGCGAGGAAAAGGGCGAAGGCTGCGGCAAAGGTGTGTTTGAAAGCCATGCGGCAGGCCCCATATGACCAGGAACATCTGTTGGCGAAGGCAGGTTTTCGTCTTTGTCGAGCATCGGATGCACTAGCCTTCATCCCCCATATAGGACGATTTGATTTTGGAAGAAGCCGTCATTTCGCTGAAAGACGTATCGCTGACGCTCGGCGAAGGTGCATCCTCGGTCCATGTGCTGAAGGGCGTCGGCCTCGATGTGGCGGGCGGCGAAGCGACAGGCATCGTTGGACCTTCAGGTTCGGGAAAGTCGACATTGCTGATGGTTTTGGCCGGGCTTGAAAGGGTCGATTCGGGCACGGTCCGAATTGCCGGCGAGCTGCTCAACGGCAAAAGCGAAGATCAGATCGCATCGTTTCGGGGACGAAACATCGGCATCGTGTTCCAGTCTTTCCATCTCATCCCCAATATGACGGCGCTGGAAAACGTTGCGGTCCCGCTGGAGCTTGCCGGCCATGTCGATCCATTCGGCGTAGCGGCGCGCGAGTTGGCGGCGGTGGGCTTGAGCGATCGCGTCACCCATTACCCCGGCGAATTGTCTGGCGGCGAGCAGCAGCGCGTGGCGATCGCCCGGGCGCTGGCGCCGTCGCCGCGCATCCTGATAGCCGACGAGCCGACCGGCAATCTCGACCAGGCAACGGGGCGGCACGTCGCCGACCTGCTGTTTGCCAAGGCGGCCGAACGCGGCATGACGCTGGTGCTGGTCACGCATGACCCACTACTCGCGGCGCGCTGCTCGCGCCAGGTGTCGATGCGGTCGGGGCTGATCGAAGACGCGCCTAAGCCGGCCACCAGGGCTGGCAGGATGACCGCATGATGCCGCTGGCGCGCACGCTGAGGCTCGCCTTTCGGTTTTCGCTGCGAGAAATGCGTGGCGGGCTGTCCGGCTTCCTGATCTTCCTTGCCTGCATCGCGCTCGGCGTCGCTGCGATCGGCGGCGTCAATTCGGTGGCGCAGGCTATTTCCGCCGGTGTTGCCGACCAGGGCCAGACGCTGCTCGGCGGTGATCTCCGCTTCCAGCTCAACCAACGCGATCCGACCAGAGCCGAACGCAGCTTCCTCGACCGGCTTGGCACGGTTTCGCACAGTGCCAATATGCGCTCGATGGCGAGGCTCGAGGACGGCTCCGACCAGGCGCTGGTCGAGGCCAAGGCGGTCGACGGCGCCTATCCGCTCTACGGCGCGCTGGAGACCGAGCCGGTGCTGTCGCGAGAAGATCTGTTCGGCGAAAAATCCGGGGTCTTCGGCGCCGCCGCGCCGGACCTCTTGTTCGAGCGGCTGAACCTTGGCATCGGTGACCGGCTGAAGCTCGGCGGCGCGACGTTCGAGCTGCGTGCCAGGCTGGTCAACGAGCCGGATGCAGTGTCGGATGGCTTCGGTTTTGCGCCGCGGCTGATGGTGTCGACCGACGGGCTTGCCGCTTCCGGCCTGATCCAGCCGGGCAGCCTGGTCGAGAACGCCTATAAGGTCCGCCTGCCTGGCGGCACCACTGAGGCACTGATCAAGGCGATCCAGGAGCAGGCGGCAAAAGAGTTCCCGCAGGCCGGCTGGTCGATCCGCACCCGCAGCAACGCAGCACCGGCGCTGTCCTCGAATATCGAACGGTTTTCGCAATTCCTGACTCTGGTTGGGTTGACGGCGCTGGTGGTCGGCGGCGTCGGCGTGGCCAATGCCGTGCGTGCCTATCTCGACGGCAAGCGCGGCGTCATCGCCACCTTCAAGAGCCTGGGGGCTTCGGGCGGCTTCGTCTTTGCCGTCTATCTGGTGCAGATCCTGATGATCGCCGCCCTCGGCATCACGCTAGGCCTTGTGCTTGGCGCGCTGATGCCGTTCGCGGCCAGCGCCGCACTCCAATCGGTCATTCCAGTGCCGGCGGAAGGTGGGTTCTATCCCGGCGCCCTCGGCATGGCAGCGCTGTTCGGGCTGCTGGTGACGCTGGCTTTCGCCTTGCTGCCGCTCGGCCGCGCCCGCGACGTGCCGGCAACGGCGCTGTTTCGCGAAATGGGTTTCGAGGGCCGCGGTTTTCCCCGCCCGCTCTATATCGCCGCGGCATTGGGCATCGCGCTGCTGCTCGCGGTACTGGCGATCCTGTTTTCCGGCGACCGCCGTATTGCCTCGATCTTCGTTGGCGCCACGATCTTTTCGTTCCTGGTGCTGCGTGTGGTCGGCTCGCTGGTGCAGTGGGCGGCGAAGAAAAGCCCGCGCGTGCGCTCGACCGCGCTCAGGCTCGCCATCGGCAACATCCATCGGCCTGGCGCCTTGACGCCGTCCGTGGTGCTGTCGTTGGGACTCGGGCTGACGCTGCTGGTGACGCTGGCGCTGATCGACGGCAATCTCAGGCGGCAGATCTCGGGCAGCCTGCCGGAAAGGGCACCGAACTTCTTCTTCGTCGATATCCAGAGCAGTGACGTCGATGCCTTCTCCGCGCTGGTCGGCAAAGAGGCACCGCAAGGCAGGCTGATCAAGGTGCCGATGTTGCGCGGCCGGGTGATGGCGCTCAACGGCGTCAATGTCGACAAGGTCAAGGTTCCGGCCGAAGGCGCCTGGGTACTGCGCGGCGACCGTGGCCTGACCTATGACGCAAAGCTGCCGGAGAATGCGACGCTGACCGAGGGCAGCTGGTGGCCGGAGAACTATGCCGGCGAGCCGCTGGTCTCGTTTTCCGCCGAGGAAGGCAAAGAGATCGGGCTGAAGCTCGGCGACACCATCACCGTCAACGTGCTCGGCCGCAACATCACGGCCAAGATCGCCAATTTCCGCCAGGTCGAATGGGAAACCATAGGCATCAATTTCGTCATGGTGTTCTCGCCCAACACGTTCGCCGGTGCGCCGCATGGCTGGTTGGCGACGCTGACCGAGACGAATGCGTCGGCAGCCGACGATGCGCATCTTCTCAACGCCGTCACGCGTGCCTTTCCCGCGGTGACGACGGTCAGGGTCAAGGACGCGCTCGAAATCGTCAACCGGCTGGTGGCGCAGCTCGGCACAGCAATCAGGGCAGCAGCGGGGGTGGCGTTGATCGCCTCGGTGCTGGTGCTGGCCGGGGCGCTCGCCGCCGGCAACCGGGCTCGCATTCACGACGCGGTGGTGCTGAAGACCCTGGGTGCGACCAGAAAAACGCTGATCGCCGCGTTTTCGCTGGAATACATGCTGATCGGCCTTGCTACCGCGATCTTCGCGCTGGCGGCGGGCGCTGTGGCGGCATGGTTCGTCGTCGCGCGCATCATGACGCTGCCATCGCACTTCATGCCCGAGGTGGCGGTGGCGACCATCGGCTTTTCGCTGGTGGTCACGGTCGGCATCGGCCTTGCCGGCACGTGGCGGGTGCTGGGCCACAAGGCGGCGCCGGTGCTGCGGAATCTTTGAGCCAGAGCCGGTTTCGATTAAATCTCGGTAATGTTCCGGGCGGGAAGGCCAATAAAACCGTATCTCCGGCACTTCACGGAGCATTACGCTTGGTTACGGTCTTGTCCTTTACGCCAAGAACCATCATATTTCGGCGCAGGCATGCTGGAGCCCCGCCAGCGGCGCCTGGGTTCAAAAGGACCTGACACCGGACGGGGCAGAAGCAATATGAGGATTTCCATGGCTGATCCCGTTCGCAATTATCAGACGCGCGCCGTGCCCGGCGCCGGCGTCGATGCTGCCATCGACCAGGGCCTGCGGGCCTACATGATCAAGGTCTACAATCTGATGGGGCTTGGCCTCCTCATCACCGGCCTTGCCGCGGTCGGCACAATCATGCTGGCCACTACCAGCGATCCCGCCTCGGCGGTCGCGACGTTGCCAAGCGGCGAGATGCTGACCTCGTTCGGCTACGCGATCTTCGGCTCGCCGCTGAAATGGCTGGTGATCTTCGCCCCGCTGGCAGCGGTGATGTTCCTGTCGTTCCGCGTCCAGTCGATGAGCGTTTCGGCCGCGCAGACGACATTCTGGGTCTACGCCGGCCTCGTCGGCCTGTCGCTGTCGTCGATCTTCCTGGTCTACACCACCGCCAGCATCTCGCAGACCTTCTTCGCCACCGCCGCCGCCTTTGGCGGGCTGTCGCTCTACGGCTACACGACCAAGCGCGATCTCTCGGCGTTCGGGTCATTCCTGGTCATGGGCCTGGTCGGCCTGATCATCGCGATGGTGATCAACATCTTCCTGCAGTCGTCGGCGCTTTCCTTCGCCGTTTCGGCGATCGGCGTGCTGATCTTCGCTGGCCTCACCGCCTACGACACGCAGAACATCAAGGAGATGTACTTCGAGGGCGACGAGACCGATGTCGCCGGCCGCAAGGCGATCATGGGCGCATTGAGGCTCTATCTCGACTTCATCAACCTGTTTATGTTTCTGCTGCAGTTCATGGGCGACCGTCGCTAAGTACGGTTTTCCTGGACCAGCGAGTTTGGAAAGGGCGGCCCAATGGCCGCCCTTTTCTTTTGTCCCGGCTTTTGCTGTGATATAGGGCAGATGAACGACGTGCCTAAATTATGAGCAGCATCACGATACGCGCCGCGACATTGGCCGACCTTGACCAGATCACGGAAATCTATGCCGACGCGGTGATAAACGGCACGGCGAGCTACGAACTCGAACCGCCGAGCCGCGCCGAGATGGGCACGCGCTTCGACACTCTGATGGCGGGCGGCTTTCCCTATCTCGTTGCGGAAAAGGCCGGCGCCGTGCTCGGCTATGCCTATGCCGGGGCGTTCCGGCCGCGCCCGGCCTACCGCTTCGTCGTCGAGGATTCCGTCTATGTCGCGCCCGAGGCCAAAGGGCAAGGCGTCGGGCTGCTCTTGATGCAAGGGCTGATCGAAGCGGCCAAGGCGGCGGGTTTTCGCCAGATCATCGCGGTGATCGGCGACGGCCGGCCCGACAGCGCCTCGGTAAGGTTGCACGAGAAGCTCGGCTTTCGTCATTCCGGCCGCCTGGAAGGCTCAGGCTATAAGCACGGACGCTGGCTGGACACGGTTTTCATGCAGCTGCCGATCAACGGCGGGGCGTCCATCCCGCCTGATCCGCAATCGCTGCCCGAGCGCAAGTTCCGCCTGCAAAAATAAAGGGTTACGCCTCGACCAGCTTCAGTGTTCGGTCGAACACGCCAAGCACCCGGCCGAGTTCCTGGCCGCGCTTGAGGATGCGCCCGCCGGCGGCGATGACGGCGAACGCGCCTTGCCGGCGCGCCAGCTTCGGATCCTTGACGATCTGGAAAAGCGGCACTTCGCTGGTGCGGCGGAAGACGGAAAAAACGGCGCGGTCGGCGAGATGGTCGATGGCATAGTCGCGCCACTCATTGGCGGCAACCATACGGCCGTAGAGCCTGAGGATCTGGTCCAGTTCGCGCCGGTCGAACCGCACCGGCTGGTCGAGGCGTTCGCGTCTTGCCTCATGCAGCGGGATCAATATTGCGGATGCGTCCCCATCCTCCGTCCCGCTGCTGCGATCAGTCATGCCTGGATCCTCGCAATGAATCGTACGCCGACCAAAGTTGGCGCTTTCGTTGCCGAATTGCAAGGCCCGGCCGGGCAACGGCAGCACCGCGCGGTTTCTCCAGCGTCCAGTCACGTTTGCGAAACGCCTGTTGAAATTGGTGATGCTTTGCCACAATCCTGCCCTTTTTTATCCGTGCTCATGCCCCAATGTCCGACGAATTTACCGGCGTTGCCTGAGACGGTTCGGTCCGGCACCGGCTCGTAAACCCCAAGCCCCCCGCCCACGGGTCTGCGTCGGATCGAACCAACCTCGGTTTTTCCTTGGAAAGATCGGGTGCGACGATCCCAAAACCTAAATGACCGGCGTCAGAAGCAAGCTGACGCCGGTTTTTTATTAGCCGTGGCGATGCGATCCATCCAGATAGGCTGTCGTCGGAGGCTTGAGCGCGGTTATCCCTTCTCCCACAACAAGGGGAGAACGGGGGGCGCCCTATCTAAGGCTTGCGGATAAAGGCTGCGCCCAGGATCGGCCCGGGCATGCCGTCCTTGCCGACCGACTGCAGCAGCACGGCGCAGCCGCCCTTCTTGGCGATCTCGCTCATCGGCAGTTCGTAGCGCTGCGCCTTGCCGTGCCACATGCCGGCGGTCTGGATGCTGGAGACGGCGTTCCAGTAGGTCATGCTGCGGCCGCTGTTTTCGCCCTTGCCGATCTTTATCGTCTGCGGCGGATTGAAATAGACGATGACGACATGCGCGTCGGTTGGGCCGGTCACAGCGTCGCCGGCATCGATCATGACGCGATCGCTGGTCCGGCTGACCTTGATGCCGACGCGCATGCCTTCGCCGACCCTCTCCATGCGGGCCAGCGCGCCGTCGACTTCCTTGCGGCTGGCGCCGTTGACATGGCTGCGGCCGTTTATGACGGCTTGCGGGGTGTAGACGGAACGACTGCCGAAGGCGCGCATATACTCGTATTGCCGCTCGGTATTTTCCTTGCGGCTCAGCGTGTCCTGCCAGCCGAGGTAATCCCAATAATCGACATGATAGGCGAGCGCGACGATGTCCTCTTTGGCGGCGAGCTCGGCGAAGAATTCATCTGCCGGCGGACAGGAGTTGCATCCCTGGCTGGTGAAGAGCTCGACGACGCCTAATGGCTTGTCGGTTGGCTCGGCAAGGGCCCTGCCGGCAAACGCCGAGAGGGCCAGCGCAAGGGCCGCAAGCCGCAATGGTCTTCGAGATGGCATAGCCGTTCCGATCCCGCCGGTGACGCCGGCTTTGTTCTGGTTGTCGAAATATGTGGCAGAAGCGGCAGTCAACGGGAAGTCACGTTGCGGTGAAATTTTGCCGTTGCAACCGCTGGCAAGGGCGCAATAGGTGGACTTGCACTTTACGATGGAAGCGATTCGGGCGGCAATCAGCATGTGGCAATCTCTCCTGGCGCCGGTCGACCTCTATTGCGAACGGACGGGGCCGGAATTCTGGGCCGAACCGCTAAATGCGCTGAGCAATCTGGCTTTTTTTGCCGCCGGGCTATGGGGTGTCTGGCAGGTGCGCAAGCGCGGCACCGGCACCTTCGCCGAAGTGCTGGCCTGGTGGGTGGTGGCGATCGGCGTCGGCTCGTCGCTGTTCCACACCTTTGCCAACCGTGGCACGGTCTGGGCCGACGTGCTGCCGATCGCCGGGTTCACGCTGGCCTACACGCTGTTCAACCTGCGGCGTTTTCTCGGCATGAAATGGGGCAAGGCGATCGCCATTTTCGTCGCCTTCTATGCCGTCGCCGGGCTGGTGACCTTTGCCGTGCCCGACTGGCTGCGCCAGGCGTCGAACGGGACGACCGGCTATCTGCCGCCCTTCCTGGCGCTCGCCTTCTTCGGGGCCATGGTGGCGGCCAGCGGCAACCGTGCCGGCTGGTACAATCTGGCGGGCTCGGCGATCTTCGTCGTGTCGGTCATCTGCCGGATGATCGATCCGCTGGTCTGCGGCGGCTTTCCGCTCGGCACGCATTTCCTGTGGCACATATTCAACGGGCTGATGCTCGGCGTGCTGCTGGCGGCGACAGCGCGGTTCGGAAAGCCGGGAATTAGGGCAGTAGGGCAGTAGGGCAGTAGGGCAGTAGGGCAGTAGGGCAGTAGGGGAATAAGTCGCTTCTCCTTGCTTCACCCTACTGCCCTACTGCCTTATTGCCCTACTCCCTTAAGCGGCCAGATCGCGCAGCACGTATTGCAGGATGCCGCCATTCTTGAAGTAGTCGAGCTCGTCCAGCGTATCGATGCGGCAGATGATCGGAACCTCTTTGACGCTGCCGTCGCCGTAGGTGATCCTGGCGATCATCTTCTGCCGAGGCTTGATGTTGCCCAGTCCGTCGATCTCGACCAGTTCGTCGCCCTTGAGGTTGAGCGAGGCCCATGAGGTGCCTTCCTCGAAGACGAAGGGGATCACGCCCATGCCGACAAGGTTGGAGCGGTGGATGCGCTCGAAGGACTGGGCGATGACCGCGCGGACGCCCAGCAAATTGGTGCCCTTGGCCGCCCAGTCACGCGACGAGCCGTTGCCATATTCGACGCCGGCGAAGATGACCAGCGGCACGCCTTCCTTCTTGTATCGCATGGCGGCGTCGTAGATCGATTCCTCTTCTTTCGACGGGTAATGGATGGTGTAGCCGCCCTCGCGGCCGTTCTCGCCCAGCATGTGGTTGCGGATGCGGATGTTGGCGAAGGTGCCGCGCATCATCACCTCATGATTGCCGCGGCGCGTGCCGTACTGGTTGAAATCGGCGACGCCGACGCCGTGGTCGGTGAGGTACTTGCCGGCCGGCGAGGCCGCCTTGATCGAACCGGCCGGCGAAATGTGGTCGGTGGTGATCTTGTCGCCGAACAGACCGAGCACGCGCGCGCCCTTGATATCGCCGATCTTGCCGAAGCCCGACGTCATGCCGGCGAAATAGGGCGGGTTTTGCACATAGGTGGAATTGTCGTCCCAGGCATAGGTCTGGCCTTCTGGCGCCTTGACGTTCTGCCAGTACTCGTCGCCCTTGAAGACGTCGGCATATTTGCGGGCGAACAATTCGCGCGTGACGTTCTTCTCGATGAATTCCTGGATCTCGACCGAACTCGGCCAGATATCCTTGAGATAGACCGGATTGCCGTTGCGATCCTCGCCGAGCGGTTCGGTGGTCAGATCCTTGGTCACGGTCCCGGCCAGCGCGTGGGCGACGACCAGTGGCGGCGAGGCGAGATAGTTCGCCTGCACGTCGGGCGAGACGCGGCCTTCGAAATTGCGGTTGCCGGACAAGACTGCTGCAGCAATCAGGCCCTTATCGTTGATGGTCTTGGAGATCGGCGCCGGCAACGGGCCGGAATTGCCGATGCAGGTGGTGCAGCCGAAGCCGACCAGGTTGAAGCCGATCTGGTCGAGCTCCTTCTGCAGGCCGGATTTCTCGAGATATTCGGCGACGACCTGACTGCCCGGCGCCAATGAGGTCTTGACCCACGGCTTCTGCTTGAGGCCGAGCCGGTTGGCATTGCGCGCCAACAGCCCGGCGCCGATCAGCACGCTCGGGTTCGAGGTGTTGGTGCAGGAGGTGATGGCGGCGATGACCACATCGCCATGGCCAAGATCGTAGTTCGTGCCGTCGACGGCATAGCGCTTGTCGATTTCGGCGGCCTTCCTGTATTCGGACTCCATGGCCTTGGCGAAGCCGGCCGGAATGTCTTCAAGTGCGACCCGGCCTTCCGGCCGCTTCGGCCCGGCCATCGACGGGACGACACTGCCGAGATCGAGCTCCAGCAGGTCGGTGAAGACCGGATCGGCCGAGCCGGCGTCGCGCCACAAGCCTTGCGCCTTCGAATAAGCCTCGACCAGGGCGATGCGGCTTTCGTCGCGACCGGACATGGTCAGATAGCGGATCGTTTCGCTGTCGACCGGGAAGAAGCCGCAGGTGGCGCCATATTCCGGCGCCATGTTGCCGATGGTGGCGCGGTCGGCCAGCGTCATGTTGGACAGGCCCGGCCCGAAGAATTCGACGAACTTGCCGACGACGCCCTTCTTGCGCAGCATCTGGGTGACGGTGAGCACCAGGTCGGTGGCGGTGACGCCTTCTCTCAGCCTGCCGGTGAGCCGGAAGCCGATGACTTCAGGCAGCAGCATGGAGACCGGCTGGCCAAGCATCGCGGCCTCCGCCTCGATGCCGCCGACGCCCCAGCCGAGAACGCCGAGGCCGTTGATCATCGTGGTATGTGAATCGGTGCCGACGCAGGTGTCGGGATAGGCGGTGGTCTCGCCGTCTTCGCTGTTGGTCCACACGACCTGACCGAGATATTCGAGATTGACCTGATGGCAGATGCCGGTGCCGGGCGGCACGACGCGGAAATTGCGGAACGCCTGCTGGCCCCATTTCAGGAACTTGTAGCGTTCCTCGTTGCGCTCATATTCAAGCTCGACATTGCGGGCGAAAGCCAGTGGCGTGCCGAATTCGTCGACGATGACCGAATGGTCGATGACCAGATCGACCGGCACCAGCGGATTGATCTTTTGTGGGTCGCCGCCGAGCGAGGCCATGGCGTCGCGCATGGCGGCAAGGTCGACCACGGCTGGAACGCCGGTGAAATCCTGCATCAGCACGCGTGCCGGGCGATAGGCGATCTCGACGCCGGCGGTGCCCCGGTCAGTCAGCCAGCCGGCGACCGCCTGTATGCTCTCCTTGGTGACGGAACGGCCGTCCTCGTTGCGCAGCAGATTCTCCAGCAGCACCTTCATCGAATAGGGCAATTGGGCAATACCGGTGAGGCCGTTCTTTTCGGCCTCGACAAGGTCATAGTAAACGTACTCGGTGCCGCTGGCGGTCAGCGTGCGGCGGCAATTGAAGCTGTCGAGTGATTTGGACACGTGCGATCCCTAACTGTCGGTTGCCGGAAGGGAACGGACCCCAGTGGGCATGCAAATCACGCGCAAAGGTGCGGGTACGGCCATTTCCGCTATCCGTTCCCAAGCGTCCGGGCCGTTCAAGGCGGCACGCGCGCTGGTTCGGCGCAAATTCGGTTCCCGTGCCGACCGCTGGCACGGATGATGCGGATATAGAGAATTTTCTGGAATAGTTCTAGACACGGAATCGCCATTTTTGGTGCGGCGCACCGAAGCCGCGCCTGAACTTTCGGCGAAGGGGGACGGATGCGGCTGATCGCCGAAAATCTGGGCGGCGAACGCGGCGGCGAGACGGTATTTTCCGGCATCGAATTCGCGCTGGGGGATGGCCAGGCGCTGGTCGTCACCGGGCCGAACGGCGCCGGCAAATCGACGCTGCTCAGGATCGTCGCCGGACTGTTGCCGGTGGCGGCAGGCCGTGTGCGGCTCGAAGGTGGTGGCGAAGACTTTCTGTCGGCCGCCTCGGCGTGTCACTATCTCGGCCACCTCAACGCGATGAAGACGGCGCTGAGCGTTACGGAAAACCTGTGCTTCTGGCGCGATTTTTCGGGCGCCGGTTCCGCGGGTGTTGAAGAGGCGCTGGAAACCGTCGGGCTGGGCGGCATCGGCCATCTGCCTTTCGGCTATCTCTCGACCGGGCAACGTCGCCGCGCGGCGATTGCAAAACTGCTGGTAAGCCACCGGCCATTGTGGCTGCTCGATGAGCCGACGGCAGGACTGGACAAGGCTTCGGAGGAGAGATTCGGCGAATTGATGGGGAAACACCTCGAGAGTGGGGGGATCGTGGTTGCGGCGACGCATTTGCCGCTGGGGATCGAGGGAAAGGAATTGAGGATGACCGGCTGATGTTGGCATTCCTTCACGGGCGAAAGCATCTCACATCATGCTAGCCCTCTTCCTGCGCGACATCCGCCTGAGTATCCGCGCCGGCGGCGGGGCGCTTACCGGCGTGATTTTCTTTCTCGCCGTTATCGCGACCATCCCCTTCGGCGTCGGTCCCGAGCTGAAGCTGCTGGCCCGCATCGGCCCGGCGATCCTGTGGATCGCCGCATTGCTGGCCTGCTTGCTCGGCCTCGACCGGCTGTTCCAGGCCGACCGCGAGGACGGCTCGCTCGATCTTCTGGTGCTTGGCAACGACCGGCACATGCTGGCCTTGACCGTTCTGACGAAATGCCTGGCGCATTGGGCGGGAAGCGTGCTGCCGCTGGTCATCGCCGCTCCCTTGCTCGGCCTGTTCATGAACATGGAGCCCATCGGCATCGGTGCGACGGCGCTGACGCTTCTGGTCGGTACGCCGGCGATCACCTTCATCGGTGCCGCCGGTGCCGCGGTGGCGGTGGCGCTGCCGCGCGGGGGCCTGCTGATCTCGGTGCTGGTGCTGCCGCTAACCATTCCCGTGCTGATCTTCGGCGTATCAGCAAGCTATGGCGCGGTGGCGAACCCCGATCCTTTTCTGCAGCCCTTCCTCATTCTCGCCGCGCTGACCCTGTTCCTTGCCGTGCTCGGGCCGGTGGCGGCGGCGCTGGCGCTTCGGCACGGAACGGATTGATGTGGCCGCTGCGCATAGAGAACCCGATCTTTCTCCAGACAATCTACGGCAACTATCCGGACCTGTCTTCCGTCGAGGTAACCAAGGCCGAAATCAATCGTGAAGGGCCTAGCATGTACCTTTCCTTCATCTCGACCGTCCTCCCCTACCGGCCCCCCGCCAAATGGGCGGCGTTCAATGCCGTGTCTTTCGGGCTTGAGTTCATCGAGGTCGAATCGATTAGCCTTCGCAAGTTCCGGAGCCATGGCTGGAGTGCAATCAGGATGTGGGATGACGCCGGTAGAATCCTGCTTACCTGCGAAGGGGCTGTCAGGCTGTCTCTGACGTGCCAATACATGCGTATCAAAAACATATCAGGTGTTTTGCGTTCGCAGTGACCTTCGGCTTGCGATAACCGCAAATCTGCCGCAGACCCGTTCATTGCGACAAACAGCCGGTGAGGCTATGAATTCCGCCGTGAGAAGCCTTGGATCGGGAAAATGAGCGTTCACGCCCTTTATGTCACCGCCGCCTATGCGATCACGGCCGTGGTGCTGGGTGGGCTGATCGGCTGGATTCTGCTCGACCAGCGCGGCCGCAAGCGAGAGCTTGCCGAGCTGGAGGCATCCGGCGTGCGCCGGCGCTCCGATAAGGCAGTAAAATCATGAGCACGGAAACCCAAACACCGGCGCGCCGCCGCCTGATCGTGCTGCTGCCGCTGGTGGTCTTTCTCGGGCTGGCGGGATTGTTCCTGGCGCAGCTTTTGTCCGGGCGCGACGTGTCGGAAGTGCCGTCAGCGCTGATCGGCCTGCCGGCGCCGCAGACCAACCTGCCGGCGCTCGAAGGCACCAATTTGCCGGGCCTCGATTCAAAACAGTTCGCCGGCAAGGTGACGCTGGTCAACGTCTTCGCGTCCTGGTGCGCGCCGTGCCGCGAAGAGCATCCGGTGCTGCTGGCGCTGTCGCAGGACAGACGCTTCGTCATGGCGGCGCTGAACTACAAGGACCAGCCGGAAAACGCCCGTCGGTTCCTTGGCGATCTCGGCAATCCATTCCAGGCGATCGGCGTCGACCAAGCCGGACGCACGGCGATCGACTGGGGTGTCTACGGCGTGCCGGAAACCTTCGTCATCGGCAAGGATGGCAAGATCGCCTATAAGCATGTCGGGCCGCTGACGCCGGACTCGGCGCGGACGCTGCTGTTACCCGAAATCGAGAAGGCGCTCGCGGCTCCGGGCTGAGACACCTGAAACGCGATGGACGAACGAGACATCCGCGATCATTTTCTGGCACAGGCGAAAGCCTGCGATGGACTTGGCTCGCCTTTCACCGCGAATTTATGCCGTGCGCTCGCTAAGGTTCTCGACGCAAACACCAGGACCGGGCAGGCGGTGCTCGGTTGGCCGGGCGACGCGCGCGCCGACGCCCTCGCATTGCGGCTTTGCGGCGCGCTGCATGGGTTGGTCCTGACGGGTGCCAATGAGCGATTGGCACTGATCTATCCGCCCAACCAGACAAGCGAATCCGAGATCGCGGCGGTGCTGCCGGAGGCAATTGCGCGATCCGACGAGCGGATCGTCGCCGGCCTCGCCGGTGCGCCGCAGACCAATGAAATCGCCCGGTCGGCGATGCTGCTGCCTGGATTTCTGACGGTCGCGCGGGAAACCGGCCTGCCGCTGGACTTGTGCGAGATTGGCGCCAGCGCTGGGCTCAATCTCCTGTTCGACAGCTTTCACTACCGCTACGGCGATGCCGAGTGGGGCGACCGGACCTCCACCGTTCGGTTGGCGCCGGAGGTGCGCGGACTCGCTGTTCCGCTTGGTGGAGCGATCGACGTCCGCCACCGCGCCGGCTGTGACATCGCGCCGGTAGATGTCGCCGACGCAGCCACACGGTTACGGCTTCGGTCTTACGTCTGGGCCGATCAGGCTACGCGGCTGGCCCGGCTCGACGCTGCGCTGTCACTTGCCGAAAAGTTTCGACCGCCACTTGTCAAAGCGGACGCGGCGGATTTTGTCGGGAAGGCGCTGGCCGCGCGGCAGGAGGGTGGCGCTTTTGTGCTCTATCATTCGATCATGTGGCAATACCTGCCGCGGGCGACCAAGGATGCGATCATCGTCGCCCTGGAGCAGGCGGGCAGACAGGCCACGGCCGCTGCGCCTATCGCAAGGCTGAGGATGGAGCCGCGCGATCCCACAAACAATTGGGCGGTACTCAGCCTGACTTTATGGCCGGGCGGCGAGACGCACCGCCTGGCCCATTGCGATTACCACGGCCGCTGGATCGAATGGGTGGGCTAAGCCCGATCCCATTCACTCAGCCGTAGATCTGCTTGTGGACCTGGTAGAGCATTTCTGAGCGGTCGGCGCGCATGTCGGCGAGGTCGCGGCTGCTGAAGCTGTCGATTTCGGCGACGAGGCGGTTGTAATGCCGGCGCTTGGCGATGCTGGCGCGAGCGCGGCTCATGAGGCTGTCGATGACCATAGCGAGTTTCCTTTTTGCGCCGCGTTTCGCGGCCAGTTGTTCCTCCCTTGATCAATACGGAGCATGACATAGTTATGGTGCATTGCAAAAATAAGATGTTGCAATGCACCATTGCGCTGGGCGCATAGCCGGTTAACGGGATGTGACCTGCCGTCCGGGCCAGCATTCGCATTCCATAATGCCTCTGACGCATCATCGATCTTGCCATATCGATCGTGGGCTGGCTTGATCGCGCCTTGCCAAGCGACCGCTACCGGGAGGAACCATGGCCAGCGAATTCTACGAAGTTCTCGATCCGCGCTTTTCGCGGCTGTTCAACGGCAATGCACAGGTCGACAGGCTGTTTACCGGCTGCCGATGGGCGGAAGGACCGGCCTGGTTCGCGGCCGGGCGCTATGTGGTCTGGTCCGACATCCCGAACAATCGCATGCTGCGGTACGACGAGACCGACGGCTGCGTCAGCGTATTCCGTCAGCCGTCCGGCAATTCCAACGGCAACACCGTCGACCGGCAAGGCCGGCTGGTTACTTGCGAGCATTCCGGCCGCCGCGTCAGCCGCACCGAGCATGACGGCTCGGTCATCACCATCACCGACAAATGGCGCGGCAAGCGGCTGAACTCGCCCAATGACGCGGTGGTCAAGTCCGATGGCTCGATCTGGTTCACCGATCCGAGCTACGGCATCGATACCGATTACGAGGGCGACAAGGCCGAAAGCGAAATCGGCGCCTGCCATGTCTACCGGGTCGATCCCGGCACCGGCGAGACCGAGGCGGTGATCACCGACATGGTCAGGCCCAACGGGCTCGCCTTCTCGCTCGACGAGCGCCAACTCTATGTCGCGGATACCGGCCGCACGCATGGTGCGCAAAATCCGGCGCACATCCGGGTGTTCAATGTCGGCCAGGGCGGCAAGACGGTCTCAGGCGAAAAGGTCTTTGCCGACTGCACCGCCGGCCTGTTCGACGGTTTCAGGCTGGATGCGGACGGCCGCATCTGGACCAGCACCGCCGACGGGGTCCATTGCTACGATCCAGACGGGACGCTGATCGGCAAGGTCAAGGTACCGGAAGTCGTTGCTAATTGCGTGTTCGGCGGCAACAAGCTGAACTGCCTCTACATCGCCGGCACCACATCGCTCTACATGGTCCGGCTCATGGTCAACGGCGCCAAAACCTACTGAGCGGCTGCCAAGCATATGCAAGGGAGGGAACCATGCCATTCGTGAATATCCGCCTGGTCAAGGAGGTGATTGCCGACGACCCGGCCGGCAAAAAGGCCGCGATCGCCGCCCAAGTGACAGCGGCCATCACCGGCGTCACCGGCCTGACCAACAACGATGTCTGGGTGGTTTTCGAGGAGGTCGCTGCACGCGACTGGTTCGTCGGCGAGACCGACGTCGAGACGCGGAGGAGCAAGGGATAGTTCCCGGCACAGATTGGCCGCAGCTCCTAGCGTCGTCATCCCGGGGGCGGAGCAGGAGCGAAACTCCGTCGCGGAGACCCTGGGATGGCGAAAGCACGGTCCGGCGTTCACCGCGAGCGGATGAACTCCGCGAAGGCGGATAGGGCATCGCGCATCGTCAGCCGGTTTTCCGGCTGCGATAAGATATCCTCCACCTCCGGCGGCTTCTTGCCGAGCAGCGCTATTTCGAGCGCTGCTTCCTCATGGAGCGCAAAAGACATTGTCCGCATGATCTCGATCAGTGCGGCGCGGGCAAACAGCGAGCGCGGCGAGGCATGCACCAGCATGGCTGGCTTGCCAACGGCGGCATCGCGCGACACCAGCCAGTCAAGCGCGTTCTTCAGGCCGCCTGGCACACCGTGAGCATATTCCGGGCAGGAGACGATGACGCCGTCAGCGGCGGTGACCGCATCGATCAGCACTGCTGCTTGCGGCGGCGTCCGCTCGCCTTCGTCGTCGGGGTTGAAGATCGGCAGCCGGCCAAGTCCATCGTAGACGGAGACGTGACAGTCCGGCGGCGCGTTTTGCGCGAGTGCCGCGACCAGGGCCGAATTGATCGAGGCGGCGCGCAGGCTGCCGGAGATGGCGAGGATGTTCAGCAAAGGAATGGAGACCGGCTTGGGCGATTCGTTGCCGGGCACGCTACCACATGGTCTCCCTGTATTCCTCATCCAGCCAGCGGTCGGTCGCCTCGGCCGAATCGGCGAGCGCCAGCTGGTCGCGCAGGATCTGGCCGAGCGTCGGCAGCGTCGCGCGGTCGTACCAGCTCTCCGGCTTCCACAGTTCGGAGCGCATGAAGGCCTTGGCGCAATGCATATAGGCGGCCTTGACCGTCACCACGACGACGCTTTGCGGCGCCTTGCCGTCGACCGCCAGCCGCTCGCGTAACGCCGCATCGACGGTGATGCGGGCATCGCCGTTGACACGCAGCGTCTCGTTCATGCCGGGAATGAGGAAGAGCAGCCCGACCGAGGGATTGAGAAGGATGTTCTCCAGCGTGTCGAGCCGGTTGTTGCCCGGCCGGTCGGGGATGGCGATGGTCTTCTCGTCGAGCACTGCCACAAAACCCGGCCTGTCGCCCTTGGGCGTCACATCGGCATTGCCGGCGCCGTCGGACGAGCCGATCAGCACGAACGGGCTCTTGCCGATGAATGAACGGCAGTGGCCGTCCAATGTCTTCAATTCCTTGCGGATCGAGCCGTCGGTCAGCCGAGGCGTCTTGTAGATCGTCCTCAACTCGTCGCGCGTGGTGATGAATTCCATGCCCCTCTCCCCTTATTCTGATGCAATTCCCTAGGGAAAACGCTACGCGCTTTTCCCGGGAAAACCGTTTCACACTTTTCCTGGAATTGCTTGTCTTATGACTTTCGCTGCCGAATGGGTCAGAAAGGAACGCTGAGAGAGGGTAGCCGCCCCCCCTCAGCGGCGAGGGTCGGATCGGTGGAATTGCTGACCGTTTGACGGGTCGAGCTAGAGTCGGATCGCCCTCGTCTTTCCCTTGAGGCCTGAACGGATACCC